>JAYOMW010000113.1:6956-10839 GCA_038121045.1 Opitutia bacterium | reverse complement strand
AAGTCTCCGTGAAAAGCAATAAACGCAGTAGAAAAAACGATCTCATTCCGTATTTGAACGTATATGAGAAGTTCAATGGGAATGATCGTGCGTACTTTTTCGACAATTCGTTTGAATCATCGGCCGTTACTTGGATCAAAGCCCGCCCCTCGGGATCGCTTGATTCCCAAGGATCTCGCGCCAGCGATTTGCCGGCAAGGCGGTCCGCCATTCGCCGGGGATTTCGACGCGACTAGAAATTCAATTTCAAACCAATTTAACACTTACAAATAAACAACCCAAATTAAGCCAAGGGTATTGCCAACCAAGATGAATCGGCACACCTCTTCCGGCTCAAACACCAAACACCAGTAGCGACTAAAACACCAAATGCCAACCGTACTACGTGACCTCAAGACACTCACTTTCGAATCCGAAATGTAGTCTACGAGGTAAAGTTACGAAGACCTGAAAATCATTTGAATATCCATCCCGAAGAAAAATTAAAACAATGTTAATTATTTTCTAAAGTATGCTTAACAATATCCGACTATATACTGATGTACAATAATTAGTATGACTACACTTATCAAAATAAATGCTCTCATTTTGCCATGCATCAAGGTTGTAGGCACTCGCTTGAGCTTTTGGCTCCCAAGCCACAAAACCCTGACCCTTTCATGATTATTCTTTCTTCAGACATGCAGCTTTCCGCTCTGGATTACAGGCAAACTTCCTTTCGAGGTTCCGCCTCAACGGGTGAGCAGGATGTGCATGACCGTTCACGGTCCGACTCCTTTACTCAAGGAACCACAGGATTTGCTTCGACTGACATGCTTGAAGAGGCGGTGACGCCAAGTCATTTGCCTGAACTGGGGGATGCATTGAAGAATTTATACGCTGGCCGCATCAGGCGTGATATCAGCAGTTCTCACATGGGGACGAAACTCATGTTGAATTCTACCCAACTCGCCGAGCGTGTCTTGCGCTTTACTTTGAATCAATAAACAGAACGCCAAAATGAAACACCATCATACTGAAGAGAATTCGTCCCAATTTAAGCTTGGGCCAAGTTCACCCGTTGCCCAAACCGGCCTGCATCCTACAAAGGCCAGGCTCGCCAAAGGATTCGCCAAGGTGGTGGCTGGCGGAAGGATCGTGCGGCTTCAAAACGAGAAACCTTTCTTGGAGAGAATGGTCACAGGTGGAGCGTCTGTTCAGTTCAAAACGTCTTCAGGCACACACGAGCAGGCTGTCCTGGAGTCTGTCGCTTCTAACCTTGAAGCTGGCATAGAGATGGTCGGGCATCAAGAAGTGTGCCTTGCGAAAATCGGCGGTCGGCTCTCCGAGATAGCCCTGTCTCTCAATCATGCACGAAGCCCCGAGTGCGATGAGAAGGAAAGAATGACTTTGCAGATTCGATTCGAAAGGTCGAGGGACGAAATCAGGAATTTGGCTCAATCAACTTTTGACAACACGGCCCTGTTTTCCAAGGGACCGGCCAAGCCAATTATCATTGCCGTGCCGACTCACGGGGAGTGGGAAGGCATTTCGATTGACCGGGCCAATATCGAACAGCCCGGCCTGACAACAGTCGATCAAGGTAAATTGTATGGACCTGCCCCCGGTTACAACCTTGATCCGGGGTCCGTCAAAAGAGCCTTCGACGAATGGCGTTCCCTTTGCATCAACAACCGCATGCAATGGGGTTTGTTGATGGATCGTCTCCATGGGGCGAATCAGTCTTTGCTCAACGTAATGAACGGCAAGGAGTGGAAGATTCCCGAAGTTTCTGAAAATCAGGCTCTCGGACCGCTTCGCAGGCCGCACCGGAACAATTAGATCAAGAGATGAATACATCAGATTCCAAAAGATTTTGTGTGAATGGTCTTCGATTTCGATCGGAGAGTAACAAACCCTGGAGGTTGCAAGGACGCAACTTCCTCAAAAAAAACTAACTCAAGGAGGATAGTAAAATGCCGATAGTAGTAAACAGCAACACGACAGCGACAACCGCGTCGTTTAACTTGTCGCACGCCAACGATGCGTTGCGAAAGAGTTTGGCTCGATTGTCTTCGGGCAATCGAATTGTCAGTCCGGCCGATGATGCGGGCGGAATGGCCGTGGCCTATAAACTCAACTCAAAGCTCAAGCGAACGGAAGCCGTGCGCCAAAACGTGCAGAACGGGATTTCTTACCTTCAGGTTCAAGACGGTGCCCTGTCCACAATCGCGAAGATTGCGGATCGCATGTCGGAGTTGCGGACAATGGCTTCGGATATCACGAAGAACACCGGGGACGTGGAAAACTACTCCAAGGAATTCATCGAGTTGCAAAGACAGCTCAATCAGATTCGGCATCAGAAGTTCAATGGCATCAGTCTCTTTGCAACCAGCGAGAGCCCGGCAACCACAACCCCTCCCGAGTTGCGTCCGCACCTCAAGAAGCAAGGGCTTGTCCAAGACGATTCGGGTCGTGCGTACGCCAAGTTCGCCAGGGAAATCTTGACCACCGCAGACGGAGTTCCGCGAGATGGAAACGTCTCGCTCAACGTCGTAAACATACAGTACATGTTATCCCTCGGGCAAGTAGACACCAAGTTTGTCTCCGCAGCCACTGCGACCGCGGTCAACACTGGCCAAACGAACGAAACCATTGCTGGCCGGCCTGTATACGTAAACTTGGGTAACGTGGACAATGGAAATCAAGACGATTTCGGAGGACCTGGAACTGCTGCCTACGATGAAATCTACACCTCCGACGGATTTATCAATAGCATCATGTTCGTTTCCATGGCATCTTTCGTAGACGTTATCGAGCGAATTGCGGATGCCCGGGCAGAAAACGCAGCCGAGCAAAACCGCTTGAGTATGACGAGTGCCTTGTTGATGCAGAACCAAACCAACCTGGAAGCCGCTCATGGCAGGATCATGGATGCGGACGTCGCGCTGGAATCCACCCGTTTCGCCCGACAGAACGTGCTCGTTCAGTCCTCTGCGGCAATGGTCGCACAGGCAAACCAATTAACCAGCATAGCGCTGACGGTACTAGGATAAAGTCCTGACTTAACCAATTCGCATGTAAACATGAGTGCCCGCAAGAAAACATATGACGGACAGGTCGATTCCCTCTCCATGGCGAAGGTCACGGACTGGATGCGCTCTGCCCCACTGTTCCTTCAAGGATGTCGCTCAATGGGCGTTCAATCCCGGTCACTCATTCGAATGGATTGGAAAGCGCGACCTCCTGTTCTTTCCCGCTAGCCGTCATCATGAAGCAACCAAGCTTTTGGGAAGACGAATCATGACATGAAGAAGACCAAGAAAGTTCCATATGTCAGATTGTTTCTATTTCGAGGCGAAAGCCGCGGATTGGATTCGCCCGCTCCGGACGACCCGACGAAGGAGCTGGGCGCCCGCACTTGGTTCTTGCACTTTCATGAGGCATCGCGCCTTGGAACTATGTGCTGCAAGGTGTATAAAAACAAAGAGGTATTTCCTGGTAAGGTTCCTCTGCAGTCCGACGGATTCCGTGAAACGAATGACAGGTGCCGACACTTCACCGATCGGCTTCATGATCCTAGCCGGCGATTTGCTCCTCTTGCCCATTGGGTATTCCGGAATCACCAACCCATTGGACTGACATGAGATAACATGCAAATCAAAATGAAATTCATAAACCGAAAAACGCTTGGGCTTCGTGGCAAGGCCCGCGAGTCAGGCGCTTCTCCCGGAGGTTTGCTTCAGGGCACCCCTTTTGCGTCAATTTATGCGACTCAACCAATCGGCATCCAGATGCTTGAAGCACCTCCCTTGCCGCCTGGAGTCTTCGGGAATCAAAACAGCAGTAATGATGGCTGATGCATAACGGATTTACCAGCAGCATGCAGCATTCAGGCCTGCAC
>JAYOMW010000113.1:0-6946 GCA_038121045.1 Opitutia bacterium | reverse complement strand
GGTATTCCGGAATCACCAACCCATTGGACTGACGTGAGATAACATGCAATCCAAAATGAAAATCTTATACGGAAAAACGCTTGGGCTTCGTGGCAAGGTTCGCGAGTCAGGCGCTTCTCACGGAGGTTTGCTTCAGGGTACCCCTTTTGCGTCAATTCATGGGGTTCAACCAATCGGGATTCAGATGCTTGAAACACCCCCCCTTGCCGCCTGGAGTCTACGGGAGTCAAAATCACAATAATGATGACTGATGGATAACGGAATTACCAGCAGCATGAAGCGTTCATGCCTATACCGAAACAAAAGTCGCGGTGATGTCCTTTCAGTTTTCATGCTTGATTGGTCGCGTGAGTCGAACGGACCGGAGAGTGAGTTTACCTTTTCGACGCCTCTGATGCTCCGGCCAGGCACTTCTTTAAGTGGCTTGGAATCAATATATTTTTCAATCAATCAAACATATCATGAAGAAGCATCTTGAAACAGCAGGCGTAAGAATAACACAATTCCTGCGACCACGAAGGCACTCCCTTCGCTCTCGCTTCGGGCCTCTGTGGAGGCCGGCAATCATCCAGTCGCCCCTTTTTCACTGAGTAAACAATCAGATTTTTAACTAACAATTTTCATCACCAACTAACAAAAGGAATTATGTAAAGAATCCTAGTTTCAATTAATTCGAATTGCAACGATTGCACCGCATACATCTACCGCAATCCGCAAGGTACAATGGCTTCCATCAATCCAGTCGTATTGTCGATCTCAAGGTCGTCTAGTACGCCGGTTCAAAAAGGATGCATCAAACAGTACACGCAAAACGTTTTGAGCAGTCATTTATCAGAGCTCTTTTCCAATTGTTAAATTATTTTAAAATTTAAGTTAACAAATACATGAGAACATTTCACACAAAACACCATTCCAGCTTGGAGTTGAAGGGAGACGCTTCCCAAATCGGCAGAGGAAGCAGTCCTCCCCTTCTCCAAACCGGATTTCTTGACCAACAGAAAACAAGTTATGGCAAGCACGGCAGATCCTTTTCTTCACAGAGCAAATGGTCCGTCATGATCAAGAACTTGAAGCAAGGCTTGGAATTCATGAATAAACAGAATTCCAACCTGCATGAAATGGAGCAAACTCTTACTCGTTGGAGAATGTCTCCCGAGACAACAAAATCAAATGACAAACTCTCGTTTTCTCCTGAAACTTTTCTTTACCTCCAGACCATTTTGACCCTCTCGGAGGAAAAGATGTTCAATCACCCACTCTTTGGTTCCGGGTTCGAGACTCCCATACGAATTCACCTGAACCTAAAAGGAGAGCGATTCATCCAAGAAGTTCCCGTGGTGCCCTTGCTGAACCAGCCTGGTTTTTGCGCGCTTGCTCATTCCGGCGGTGGGGTTCGTCGACCGTCCGAAAGGCTTTTTGATTCGTGCCAGTTGGAGTTCATGAACGCTCTCCTTTCTTTAAACCAAAACTTGAACGGAATGAAACGCCAATTGGATGAAATAGAGCAATCACATCCGAGTTCATCCCTAGGATTGGCTCTCGTGGAGGCAAGGAGAGAAAGTTCGACTCCGTCTTCATCAGGGTTCTCCCGCATACTCAAATGGGCCGGCAGGTTTCTCAAGGCTCCGAAAGCAACTGCATTCTACTGTAGTTAGCGTCCTTTTTATTCAACTATTTTTATCAAAACGCACCAACGTAAACCAGTAAGGAGCAAACAAAAAAGAATTTTCTAATCATACATGGGTGTCGTCCCCATCACTAAGACGACAAAGGTAGCACGGAAGCTGCCGCACAATAATCAAGGAGGATTATAAAATGCCAATCGTAGTAAACAGCAACGCGAGCGCCACCTCGGCCTCGTTCAACTTAAGTCGTGCCAACGACGCCTTGCGTAAAAGCCTAGGTCGTTTGTCTTCGGGCAATCGGATCAACTCACCAGCGGACGATGCCGGAGGAATGGCGGTCGCCTATAAACTCGACGCCAAACTGAACCGCACGGAAGCCGTGATTCAAAATTCGCAAAATGCGCTTTCTTTCTTACAAGTGCAGGATGGAGCACTCTCCATAGTGGGCAAGATCCTGGACCGAATGGGTGAATTGCGCACTATGGCTCAAGACGTAACCAAGAACTCAGGAGACATCGAAAACTACTCCAAGGAGTTCCTTGAGCTTCAAAGTCAACTCTCTCAAGTCAGGCAAGAGAAATTCAACGGAATCAGTCTTTTCACAGTTCAAGGCCAAACCCTTGCAAACGTTGGGAACTCAGCTGTCAGTGGAGGAACTTACACAGATGTAGACGGCGTGACGGTGAATTACGACAAGTACAGTCGTACGCTGTATACCTCCGCCTCAGGTCAACCTGCAGATGGAAGTATTTCTCTCAACGTCGTGAACCTTCAATTTGTTTTGTCGATCGGCAATCTCAGCACGAACACCAATACCAATGGCTCGGATTTGGGCGGTTTTGACAATACGGGAACCGGCATAAGCGCAGATGGTTTCATTTCAAGTATTCTTGACGTCAGCATAAAGCAATTCACCGAAGCCATCGAACGCCTTGCTGACATGAGAGCCGAAAACGGGGCTGAGCAAAACAGAGTCATGAACTCGATCGAATTGCTCCAGACGAACATGACTAACCTGGAAGCCGCGCATGGCAGAATCATGGACGCGGACATCGCTCTCGAGTCAACCCGTTTCGCCAGACACAACGTACTGGTCCAGGCAAGCGCCGCCATGACGGCTCAAGCCAATCAGTTGACCAACGTCGCCCTTCAGCTCCTCGGATAAGACATTGGTCCCTTAACTTTCTTCATGCGCTCCGCCCCTTCTTTGGGATGCGGGCGGAGCGATGAAGAGAAGTTACAAAAAAACCGCACGAACCCTCTTTATCAACGCTCCTAAGGAATCCCCCAAGTCATGCAGCTTACAAATTACAGTTTTCTGGAATCTCGAAGCAACTACCTTTCGTCGATTAATCATCATAAGGTCGCAATGCAAAGACTCTCTACCGGAACTAGACTCGAACGATCGGGTTCGGACAGTGGTTCCCTTTCTCAATCAATGAGGAGCAGGTTCGAGATGATGGGCGACAGGTCATTCATCACAAACCTTCAAAACACTCGGACCTTTCTTCACTCACAACAGGAAGGTCTTACCAAAACTTTAGACATATACAATCGAATGGAGGAAATCGCGATCAGGGCAACCGATCCGACTCTGCCGCAGAAAGACCGCGATGTATACTCCAGCGAGTTCTCGGAGCTTCAGGAGCAACTCGAAAACATTATGGCAAGCAAGTTCAACGGCAGACGCCTTTTTAATGATACTCTTGTTTGCGGTGGTTCAAAGGACATACCCTTGGGAGAACTAGACTTAGCGGCGGGCAAGCCTCCATTGGTGAAGCACGCCGTACGGGCTCAGGAAATAGACGTGAACTCTCCTGCCGGAACTATAAGTTTCCGGGTTAACTCAGGACTCGTCGGAGATATTTACCGTGTTTGGATGGGCGGCACGTGCGTATTTAGCGCTGGCAATGCCTTTACTGGCCCGGATCATACTCAGGCTTTCAATGACCCCGGTACATTCAGTTACCCGGGTAACGGTTGGAGGACATCCAATTCAGCATTCACGGGTGATGACGACTTAATCGAAGTCACTTTCGCCCCTGGGAAGCCCACTACCTACAAAATTACGCCTGGGGCGAGCAATGATGCTAATAGTGATGGAGTATCGGACTTGAATCCAGCGGGAGCAACTCCCGGTCAATACACCAACATCATTACCAATGACCTGCCCGCAAACGCAACGAGCACCATGCTTACCTTGCAGATCGAGACAACATCGATTGGGATTATCTACGCCGAAGGAGATTCGGCGAATAATGACGCTGATAATTCCGGGACCTCTGCGGTCAGCTTTGTCCCGGAAATTTTTAATTTGCCAGTCACGATTGACGTTCAAGGCAACCAAATGGAACTCGAACCAAAGGGCTTTGGGACCCTGAGTAGTGACAGTCCGGTAACCGGAATCCCTCATTCCTTGGACTCTGTCGCAGAAGCAAGAGACACGCTAGACCATCTCAGGGGCAACAGATATTCAGACGGAAGCAACGGATCCTATTTCGGGGAGGAAAACTGCATAGTTACCGAACGATTGTCGGCCGTCGGGGCAGAAATCAGGAGGATAGATCTCGAAATTGAGGAACTTCAGAACCAAGTTACTGGCGGCGAGCAGTCGATGGGGCGTATTTCGGACGCCGACATGGCCCGGGAAGCTACCCATTTGGCGAAAAGCACGCTCAAGATGGGCCTTGCCGAACAAGTCATGTCCAAGTCCTCCAGACTCAAAGATATCCTCATACCGCTCACCACCGAACACTATCGGAGCGCCGTATTGAATTCCACCCTCTAAACTCTCTTTTTTCGAAACACTGAACTTTTTCAATTCACGCCAATTTTAACATCTTAACGATAAATGATCCCAATTTTGACACATTCATGCTTTGCGAGCTTCTCGAACGGACGAGCCATGCGCAGGGAATCATGCCTAGCCATCGAGTTCCTAACCCCAGCAGAAGAAACGCAGGTTGCGAAAAGTGTTTTGAAGGAATTTCCCCAGTTGCGACAGGGATGTCGGAACAGAACAAAAACAACATAATCAAGGAAGATTAAAATGCCAATAGTAGTAAACAGTAACGCGAGCGCCACGTCGGCCTCGTTCAACCTCAGTAAAGCCAACGATTCCCTCAGGAAGAGTCTTGAAAGACTTTCCTCAGGCAAGCGCATTAACAACGCCAGTGATGATGCCGGCGGTATGGCCGTAGCGTACAAACTTGACTCGCGAGTCAAGAGGACTGACGCGGTCATCCAAAACACGCAAAACGCTCTTTCTTTCCTGCAAGTTCAGGATGGTGCGATGGAAATCGTGGGCAAAGTGGTGAATCGAATGTCCGAACTGCGGATCATGGCTCAAGACGTGACCAAAAATTCTGCCGACATTGAGAACTATTCAAAAGAATTCATCGAACTGCAGAGCCAGCTCAACCAAGTAAAAGAACAGAAATTCAATGGCGTAAGCCTGTTTGCAGCCCAGGGGCATACGTTGGGGAGCGGAGGAATTAACGATGTCGGCGGAGGAGTCTACACTCCTTCCGACGCTACCGCGGTAAACTACGACAAATACACCCGTATGCTTTACACGAGTGCTTCCGGTCAGCCTGCAGATGGAAGTGTTTCTCTAAACGTAATAAACCTCGAGGTCGTGCTTTCCATAGGTTCGCTTTCAGGTGTCGGGAACGGCAATAACGTGGATCTCGGAGGGTTCGGGAACACCGCATCAACCGGTGGAGTTAATATTGGGGCGGATGGATACATCACCTCCATCCTTCACGTGAGCGTTGGGCAATTCACAAGTGTAATCGAAAAGCTTGCCGACATGCGCGCCGAGAACGGAGCCGAGCAAAATCGCGTACTCAATTCCCTTGAGTTACTTCAGACCAACATGACAAACCTGGAGGCTGCTTTCGGTCGTATCATGGACACCGACGTTGCCATTGAGTCAACGCGTTTCGCTCGCCACAACGTTCTTGTTCAAGCTAGTGCCGCCATGACCGCTCAAGCGAACCAGTTGACCAACGTAGCTTTACAACTTCTTGGCTAACTATGCTGAAAAAACTTTCTTTGCTCCGCTCTTCGCCATCTCCAGGGATGGCGAAGAGAGTGGAGTCGAGAACCGACGAAAATCATATTCCAATCCGGACGAATCACTCAAAGTAACCGACTGAACATTCCTTCCAAATTTCATCTTCATATGCATTGCGCTCCATACAGTCATCCAAGACTCCATCGGGTTTCAGTTACTCACTCTGAAGACTCAAGATTGTCAGTCAGAGCAAGGCACGGGTATGCACATTGCCGAAGCAAAACCCGAAGGTGGAATCCACCTCCCTCCTCACGAAGACAACATCGATCTCCTTGTGACCGATCATTGAGGAATCCTCACGCGTCTAGACTTTTTCCTAAAGTCCGGAGTGCACTGTCTTTTTACAATTTACTCAGATTTCAACCATCGGAGGACGATTCAAGGTTGCGCAGTCAATTTATGCATAATGATTTTTTTTCAATGGTTGCCCGAAACCATAGCAAAGGTTCGGTTCAATCTCCTTCGGACATTAGTTCCAACTTACTCTCATTTCGTAAGTCCGGGCATCATTTTTTTAAGGCTTACGGTCGATTCTCTTTCATCCAACAAAGACCTTTTCATTTCATGTCCAACTTCCATCCTTTTTATGACCACAGGGTTTCCGCCGCCGATCAACTTTCTGCCTTGGGGGTTCCCACCACTTGATACCCTGTGATTTACAACGACATTCGATCCTCTTTCCAATCAGTTTACGAAATATCATTACCTTGAGTTTTCACGAGCAAAGCCCACCTGGGCGTAGACATGATCCAGAAGTCCATACTGTTTCATTCTCTTCCGTGCACTCTGAACTTTTACCTTCTTTTAGAAACCTTTTGTCTTACTACGATAAACATCAAGCGGAGCGTTTCCTTTGGCAGGAAACCTCCGCATCTTCCGTGTGTCACTCTTCATTCTTCAAGACAGAATGCGAGTGTACCAATTTGCCCCGTCCGGCCTGGCTTATGGCATTAGCCGAGTACGGATGGGGCAAAGACTTTCACTTAAACAATCAGCAATTTCCAAAACGGAGGACCAGCCTATAAGAGCATAAGCTAATGATATCATTCCGGCGTCGATTATAATATCCGCTAGTGGTGCATTTCGCCACGTTGGCTTGCTCTAACTTTTATACAATAACAAACTTAACTTTACCGACGACAGGATGTCGTCGCCCAACGATCAAGGAAGATCACTACGGAACTGCCCGTCAGTACTGCTAACGATACGTTAACTGCTATCAAATGCAGCGACTGTTCCCCTC
>JAYOMW010000112.1:0-10913 GCA_038121045.1 Opitutia bacterium | reverse complement strand
ATTTATTGCCGTCTGAAAGTTTGAGTCAGAAAGAGAAATGTAGTTTGCAAATGATTTCCAGTCATACGACCAATTTGGATTAATGGCAAAATACCTGTGGATTTCCCCTTTATTCATAGGACTCAACGCAAAAGTACAAAAGAACATGTTATCCATTCTTGTTACATTTTTAATATTCCACGCACTTAGATTCTGATTAAATTTTGTATTCCAACGGAAAGCATCGATCATATCAGTTACAGCAGATGTATTCCAATCACTGAGGTCATAATTAAAAGGAGCGTGGTGGAAAATAGCACGAATCGAGGTTACAGCAGAAGTATTCCAATCGCCAATATCCTGATTGAACAAGCTGGCATAATGAAACATGAAACTCATGTTGGTTACTTTTGAAGTATCCCAATTACCAATATCTTGATTAAAAACACTTGCACGGCTAAACATTGAACCCATGTTGGTTACTGAAGAAACATCCCATTTTCCAAGTGGTTGATTAAAAGCCGCTGCACTGTGGAACATTGAACTCATGTTGGTTACTGCTGAAACATTCCAGTCCCCAATCGGTTGGTTAAATGATGAAGCTTTGTAAAACATGCCCCCCATTGTTTTGACATTACTTACATCCCATCCGGATATGTTGTCGTCGAAGGCGGTCTTGTCCTTGAAGGCGTTGGACATGTCGGTCACCCCCGTCACGTTCCAGTCCTTGATGTGTCCGTAGGTGGCGAAGGCGGCCACCTTGTCGGAACACCAGAGATCGACCGCGGTCTGGAAGTTGGCATTGGCGAGCGAAGCAGGGGTAGGGACATGGGCCGACCAGTCGTAAGTCCAGTTGGGATTGGAAGAGAAGGATGAGTGGATCAAGCCCTTGTGGGCACTGGAGAGGGCGGAGTTGCCTAGAAACATGTCGGACATATTGGAGACACCGGAAACGCTCCAGTCACTTATATCTTTATCAAAGGCTGTATTGTGCCTGAACATATTGGTCATACTGGTGACGCTCGCAGTGTTCCAATTGCCGATGTTTTGATTGAACGAGTCGGCGTTTTGAAACATCCAACCCATGCTGGATACAGAAGAGACGTTCCAGTTGCCGATTGGTTGATTGAAGGAAGTGGTTTGAGTAAACATGTAGCTCATATCCGTGACGTTACTCACGTCCCACCCGGTTATATTCTCGTCAAAGGTGGTCTTGTCCTTGAAGGCATTTGCCATATTGGTCACCCCCGTCACATTCCAGTCCTTGATATGGCCGTAGGTGGCGATAGCCGAGGCTTGGTCGGAAAACCAGAGATCCCGGGCGGTGAAGAAGTTGGAATCGTTCAGCGGGGTTTGTCCCCGCAAAGACGAAGTCCCGATCAGCCCGAGCAGCACCCATGCAAAGACCGCCTTGAAGAAGGCAGTAGAACCGGGTGAACTGCTGATTTTCATGGGATCCGTTGGCCGATGGGCTAAAACGATGCTTATTCTGTGAAATTACAGTCCATAATTCAAATGAATACTTTGCAGGCGCAAAGAGGCTGAGGGCAAAAGGGTTAGGTTGTTCCGTGCAGTTTAATTCCCGGAGTTCGCAAGTGAGCGCTTGAAGTTTTCCGTTCCCTTCCCTTTGCTTCACGGGATGAAGCTTCGTTTATTCCTCCTTTCCTTCTTCTTTTCACTATCCTTCGCCACTTTCGCTGAAAAGCATAGTGGGCCCAACGTCCTGATCATTTTGGCGGACGATCTCGGGTATTCCGACTTGGGTTGTTACGGGGGGGAGATCGAGACTCCGAACCTCGATGCCTTGGCCAAGGAGGGCTTGCGCTTTTCCCAATTTTACAACACGGCCCGTTGTTGGCCGACGAGGGCATCCATGATGACGGGCTACTATGCCCAACAGGTCAACCGGGACAAGATCGCGGGCCGCAAGTTCGGGGGCAACCGGGGCGGTCGCCCGAGCTGGGCCAAGCTTTTGCCCGAGCTTCTCAAGCCGGCCGGTTACCGTTCCTATCATTCGGGCAAGTGGCATATCGACGGTAAGCCCATGCAAACGGGCTTCGACCGTTCCTACGACGTGAGTAACCACGGGTTTTTCCGTTTGAAGTTCCATTATCTGGACGGGGTCAAGAAGGGCCCGACCGAGGTGAGCGATGATTTTTACGTGACCGATGCGATTGCCGATCATGCGGTGGAGATCCTGCGCGAGCATGAAAAGAAGCATGCGGAGAGCCCGTTCATGCATTTTCTTGCCTTCACCGCTCCTCATTTCCCCCTTCACGCCAAGCCGGCGGACGTGGAGCGTTACCGCAAGCGCTACCGTGCGGGTTGGGATGAGTTGCGGGCCAAGCGCCATGCCCGGCAGAAGGAACTGGGCTTTGGGTTCGGCGAGCTCTCGGCGGTGGAGCGCAAGGTGGGTCCGCCTTATGATTTTCCGGATGCTTACAAGATCTTGGGGGAGGGGGAGGTCAAGTATCCCGATCCGTGGGACGGATTGACGGATGCCCAGAAGACTTTTCAGGCCGACAAGATGGCGGCTCATGCCGCGATGGTGGATTCCATGGACCAGGGGATCGGGCGGGTGCTCGAGCAGATCAAGAAGATGGGCGAGTGGGAGGATACGCTGGTTCTTTTCCTGTCCGACAACGGGGCGAGCGCGGAGATCATGGTCCGGGGGGACGGGCACGACCCGAAGGCTCCTTGGGCTTCCGCTTTTACCTACCTGTGCCTGGGTCCGGGCTGGTCGACGGTTTCCAACACCCCTTTTCGGATGCACAAGACCTGGGTCCACGAGGGCGGGGCCTGTACGCCTTTGGTCGCTCATTGGCGGAAGGGGATCCAAGCAAAGGGGCGGATTTCCGACCGGGTGGGGCACGTCATCGACTTGGTTCCCACGGTTCTTGAGTTGGCGGGCTTGTCTGCCGAAAAGAAAGCCGGACCGGCCTACCCGGGAACGAGCCTGAATCCTGTCTTCAAGGGGAAGGAAAAAGCCGAACCGAGGGACTTGTGGTGGGCCCACGACGGACACCGGGCTTATCGGTCGGGGGATTGGAAGATCGTATCGAAAAAGGGCAAGGGTTGGGAATTGTACGACTTGGGGGAGGACCGGACGGAACGGAAGGATTTGGCGAGTTCGAAAAAGGGAAAGGTGAAGCAACTTGCGGACAAATGGGAAAAGACGGTGGATGGGTTCGAAAGGGATTTGAAGAAATGATGGGTCTCCCGCTCTCTTGCGGAAACTTGTTCGGTTCGCTTCGCGAGGGGTTGCAAAGCCTTTGATTTTGATTTCAATGTGATCGTGCTCATGAAATTTTTCGTCTCCTTTATTCTTTTCGGTTTTTGCGTATCCCTTGCCCAGGGGGAGAAAAGGCTGGAGTTCAATCGCGATATCCGACCGATCCTCTCGGATGCTTGTTTTCATTGTCACGGGCCGGATGAGAAGGAACGCTTCGGGGGGCTCAGGCTCGATCTCGAGAGTCATGCCTTCAAGCCGGCCAAGTCGGGCTTTCCCGCCATCGTGAAGGGAGACGCGGAGGAGAGTGAGTTGATCGCCCGGATTTTCCTGCCCGATAACGATGAGGATCACATGCCCCCGCTCGACAGCGGAAAATCGATCACCAAGGAACAAAAGGAAATTTTGCGCAGATGGATCGACCAGGGAGCCGAGTACCAAGGCCATTGGGCCTTTATCACTCCGCAACGCCCGGAGGTTCCGGTTCATCCCGAGGCCAAGCATCCGGTTGATGCCTTCCTGACCACCCGGTTGAAAGCGGAAGGGTTGAGCATGAAGAAGGAGGCGGACAAGGAGACCTTGCTCAGGCGGGCGAGCCTCGACCTGACCGGTTTGCCCCCCACGCTCGAAGAGATGGACGCCTTTGCCAAAGACAGTTCCCCGGAAGCCTACGAAAAGGCCTTGGACCGGTTGCTCGCTTCTCCTCATTTCGGGGAGCGGATGGCGTTGGAGTGGTTGGACTTGGCCCGTTATGCGGACAGCAACGGGTTTCAGAGCGACGGAAGCCGGGACATGTGGTTGTGGAGGGAATGGCTGATCGGAGCGTACAACCGAAACTTGCCGTTTGACCAATTCACCATCGAGCAACTGGCCGGGGATATGCTGCCCGATGCGACGGAGGACCAGATCGTGGCCACCGGGTTCAACCGCAACCATCGACTCAATGGGGAAGGGGGACGGATCGTGGAGGAATGGTTCGTGGAGACGGTGATCGACCGGGTCGAGACCACGGGTACGACTTGGTTGGCCCTGACCATGACTTGCGCCCGCTGCCATGATCACAAGTACGATCCGATTTCCCAGAAGGAATTTTTCGAGTTCTTCGCCTTTTTCAATTCCAACGACGAGAGCGGAGTGCTGGCGGCCAACGGAAAGAACGGTTTCAACACGATGCCCTTCATCAAAGTGGCGAGCACCGAAGACAAGAAGAAGCAGGGCGAACTGGAGGCGAAGTTAAAGGAGGCCGAGCAAGCCGCCGCGCGGGCTCATAAGGCGGATATGTCCGCTGCCTTTGAAAAGTGGCTGCTTGCCGAAAGAAAGGTTCATGCTTCCAACAAGGACAAGCCGGTCTGGGTTTCCTTGAACGGGGAGAGCGTAAAGAGCAAGGGTGGGGCGACTTTCAAGAAACAAGCGGATGGTTCGTGGCTGGCGTCGGGCAAGAACCCGTCGGGGGACGTCTATGAAATCAGCGCCCCGGCGCAAGCCGGCAGGTTGGCCGGCGTGCTGCTCGAAGTTTTCCCGGACAAATCCCTTCCCAACCAGAGCTTGGGCCGGGGATCGAATGGGAATTTCGTGCTGACCGGGGTGCAGGTCGCCGTGCATCCTCCCAAGGGCAAGCCGGTGGTTTTGGATCTCAAAAGCGCAAAATCCGATTATGATCAGGCGAACTGGGAAGTGACCAAGGTTTTGAAAAATGCCCAAAACCTGAACAAGGCGGGTTCCTTGGGTTGGGCGATCAACGGAAACGAGAAGAGCAAGCGTGTTCCGCGAAAGGCCATGTTCCTTGCGGCCGATGCGGTGGAGGTTCCCGAGGGGGCGAAACTGGTCGTGTCCCTCCATCACAAGTCCCAGTACGGGGATCACAACGTCGGCCGTTTCCGTCTTTCCCATACCGCGGACAAGGGGGCCTCCTTGGACGGCAAGCCGGGGCTTTCGCCGGAAATATCCTCTCTTCTGGCCAAGGCTGACGAGGCTTTGAAGCCGGCCGAAAGGGCGAAGTTGGAAAAGCTTTTCAAATCAACCGCTCCCAACCCCGCGACCCAAGCCAAGTCGAAGGTGGAGCAGGCCAAGAAGGCTTTGGAAAATTTCAAGAATTCCCTCCCGAGCACCATGGTCATGAAGGAAAGGGCTCAACCCAAGGATGCCTTCATACTCAACCGAGGGGAGTACGATCAGCCGACCGAGAAGGTGGGCCGGGCTCTGCCCGCGGTCTTGCCTCCCTTGCCGGAGGGCGAACCGGTCAACCGCCTGGGGTTGGCCCGTTGGCTGGTCTCGGGCGAGCATCCTTTGACCGCCCGGGTATGGGTCAACCGGACCTGGGAACGTTTGTTCGGGTTCGGGATCGTGAAGACTTCGGAGAATTTCGGTTCCCAAGCGGAGTGGCCCATGCATCCGGAGCTGCTCGACTGGTTGGCGGTGGAGTTCGCCAAGCCGACCGTTTTGCCCAAGGTGGCGGGCAAGCCGTCCAAGCCTTGGGACATGAAGGGAATGATCAAGTTCCTCATGCTGAGCCGGGCCTATCGCCAGAGCTCGAGCGCCCCGGAGGACTTGTACCGCAGGGATCCGGACAACCGTCTGCTTGCCCGTGGTCCGCGCTTCCGCCTGACCGGAGAACTCGTGCGCGATCAGGCCTTGGCGGCGAGCGGCTTGCTGGTGCCTAAGATCGGAGGGCCCAGCACTCGTCCTTATATGCCGGCGGGCGTATGGTCGGAAACCAACCGTTATGGTAATTTGCGCAACTACAAAGCGGATACGGGCGAGGGGCTGTACCGCCGGAGCATGTATACGATCTGGAAGCGCACGGCCGCTCCTCCATCGATGCTCCTGTTCGACGCTCCGAACCGCGAAACCTGCACGCCCAAGCGTTCCCGCACGAACACTCCCCTCCAAGCCCTCGCCTTGATGAACGAGGTGACTTATGTCGAGGCGGCCCGGGCCTTGGCCGAGAGGATGATGAAGGAGGGAGGGGAAAGTGCGGATTCACGGTTGACCACCGGATTCCGACTGGTCACCGCCCGTACGCCTGATCCCGAGACCCTCAAGGTTCTCAAGTCCGGGTTCGAGCGCAGGAAGAAAGAATTCGAAAAGGACGAGGAGGGAGCCAAGGCCTTCGTCATGCAGGGGAACTCGAAGCCCGATCCTACTCTTCCTGCCACCGAATTGGCCGCTTACTCGGCCACCGCAAGCATTTTGCTCAACCTCGACCGCGTGATCACCAAGGACTGAACTTTTGCGACCATGAACGACTTCAACAACCTTCTCCTATCCAAGACCGACCTGACGGCGACGCAGGACTTTCTCAACCGGCGAGTCTTTTTGCGCAACGGGGCGGCCGCTCTGAGCGCCACCGCTCTCGCCGGTCTGCTTCCCAAGACATCGCTGGCCGGACCAGGGAGTGGTTTCCCGAATTTCCCCGCCAAGGCCAAGCGGGTGATTTATCTCTTCCAGTCGGGGGCTCCTTCCCAAATGGACTTGTTCGATCCCAAGCCGGGAATGAAAGAACACCATGGAAAGGATTTGCCCGACAGCATACGCAAGGGCCAGCGTCTGACCACCATGACTTCGGGCCAGAAGAACTTTCCCATTGCTCCGAGTATCTTCAAGTTCGCCCGGCATGGAAAGTCGGGCCAATGGATGAGCGAGGTTCTCCCTCATCTTTCCAAGGAAGCGGACGAACTGTGCTTCATCAAGTCGATGCATACCGAAGCGATCAACCACGATCCGGCCATCACCTTTTGCCAGACGGGGCATCAGTTGGCCGGCCGGCCGAGCTTGGGGGCTTGGCTGAGTTATGGTTTGGGGACGGAAAACAAGGATTTGCCCGCTTACGTCGTGATGACCTCCTGGGGGACGGGCCGGCCCAACGACCAACCTCTCTACGACCGCTTGTGGGGAGCGGGTTTTTTGCCCACTCAGCACCAAGGCGTGAAGTTCAGAAATTCCGGTGACCCGGTCCTCTACCTGTCCGATCCGAAGGGTATCAACCGCAAGATGCGCCGGGATATGCTCGACGAGATAGCCCAGTTGAACCGCAAGGACAGGCAGGTGGTGGGCGATCCGGAGATCGACGCCCGCATATCCCAGTACGAGATGGCTTTCCGCATGCAATCCAGTGTGCCCGACCTGACCGACGTTTCGAAAGAACCCAAGCATATCCTCGACAGCTACGGACCAGACGTCTTGAAGCCCGGGACCTATGCCGCGAATTGCTTGCTTGCCCGCCGCATGGCGGAGCGAGACGTTCGCTGCATCCAACTCTTTCACATGGGTTGGGACCACCACGGGGGTCTGCCCAATGCGGTCAAGGGACAGTGCCGGGACGTCGACCAACCGACCGCGGCCCTGATTGCCGATCTTCGTCAGCGCGGATTGCTCGAGGATACCCTGATTGTTTGGGGCGGGGAGTTCGGCCGGACGATTTATTCGCAGGGCAAGCTGACCGCGACCAATTACGGGCGGGATCACCACCCGCGGTGCTTTACGGTCTTTTTGGCGGGGGCCGGAATCAAGAAGGGTTATTCCCTCGGGGCCACGGACGACTACTGTTACAACATTACGGAGGATCCCGTACACGTTCATGATCTCAACGCCACCATCATGCATTTGCTGGGGGTCGATCACAAGAAGCTGACTTACCGTTTTCAGGGTCGCGACTACCGCTTGACGGACATCCACGGACATCTCGTCAAAAAGATCATGGCTTGAGGGGGGAGTTCTCCTAAGTTTCGCTTGGCATGGGAAGTCATTGGGTTGACAGGCTTCTTCCTAGATTTCTTTATCGTTGTTGCATGAAAACGAATGAAAAACCCTTGGTTTGGCGCCTGATTTTGGGGATCGGGGTTTTTCATCCGTTGCTCGTTTTTGCATCGGAGAAGGAGGGTGCATCCGAACCGGTGGAGTCGGTCTACCGGGCGTCGGCCGAACTGGAGAAGGAACGTTCCAAGCATTGGGCATGGGCCGAGCTGAAGGATTCCATTCCCCCCGAGGTGAATAACCAAAACTGGGTCAGAAATCCCATCGACCGCTTTGTCCTTTCGAAGTTGGAGAAGGCCGGGCTTGCCCCGAATCCTGAAGCGGATCCACGCACTCTTGGTCGGCGGGCTCATTTTAATTTGGTCGGCTTGCCCGACGTGGTGAAGGAGGAGGGCGGTTCGTTTGACAAGATGATCGACGAGTTGCTCGAGTCCCCCCGCTTCGGCGAGCGCTGGGCGAGGCATTGGCTGGACGTGGCCCGTTTTGCCGAGAGTCACGGGTTTGAACAGGACTACGACCGTCCGCATGCTTACCATTACCGGGATTTCGTAATCAAGGCATTCAACAGGGACATGCCTTTCGATCAATTCGTTCGTTGGCAGGTGGCGGGGGACGAAATTGCGCCGGACGATCCGCTGGCCCTGAGCGCCACCGGTTTTTTGGGGGCGGGCGTTTTCCCGACCCAGTTGACGGAGAAGGAATTCGAGTCGGCCCGGTACGATGAAATGGATGACATGGCGAACACCACGGGCATGGCTTTTCTTGGGCTGACCATCGGGTGCGCCCGTTGCCATGATCATAAATTCGATCCCTTGACCGCCAAGGAATATTACCATTTCGTTTCCACTTTCGGGCAAACCATTCGTAGTGAGATCGAGGTTTCCGATGGTTCGGCCGGACATGAGGAAGCCCTTGCGAAGTGGGAGAAAACAAAGAGGGCGCTGGTTGAGGACCTCGACCGTTTTGAGCAGGACGAGTTGCCCGGGCGTTTTGAAAAGTGGCTTTTGGATCCCCCCGAAAGTTCGGATGGGCTCGCGGTCTGGGCGATTCTCGGAAATGCCGAACCCAAGTCCCTGGACGGCGCCACTTTCGTCCCTCAGGAGGACGGTTCCTTTTTGGTCACGGGCAAGAACCCGCGGGATGACCGCTGGGTGGTCAAGGCCGAGGTTTCCCTGCCCGGCATCCGGGCGATCCGGATCGAGGCGCTCACCCACAAGTCGATGAAAAGAAACGGACCGGGGCGGGCAAGCAACGGGAACCTTGCTTTGAGCGATATCCGGGTCTTTGCCAAGAAGATCGGAGAGGAGGGGAAGGGCAAGCCGGTCAAGTTGATCAACCCGCGGGCCGATCATCAGCAAAATACGACCAATCTTTCCATCGCTTCCTCCATTGACGGGGACAAGCGCAAAACGGGTTGGGCGGTGGACGGACAGATCGGGAAAGATCACGTTTGCGTATTCGAATTTGCGGAGCCGGTGGAGAACGAGGGCGGGACGGAATTTACTTTCGAATTGGATTATTTCGTGAACGTCAGTCACGTCATCGGGCGTCCCCGGTTTTCCCTGTCCTCCCAGTTGGCGCCTCCGTTCAAGGGGGAATCGAAAAGCGCGGAATTGAGCGCTTTGCTCGAGGCGGTCCGTAAACCGGGAGGGGTCGAGGGGTTGGATGAAAAACAAAAGCAGGCTTTGGCCAAGAGTTATCGCTCGCTCGATCCGGAGTGGATTAGGCTGAATGGAAAACTCTCCGCCCATGAGGCTCGGAAGCCGGTGCCCAAGAAGATCAGAATGATGGTCTCGAGCGAGGGTTTCAAGCCCATGAAGCATCATGCCGATGGCCGGGGTTATCCGCACTTCTACAGGCAGACTCATTACCTGGACCGGGGAGACCCGAACAAGAAAGGGGAAGTCATCGAGCAAGGCTTTCTTCCGCTTCTGATGAGAAACGGAAAATCTTCGGCCCACTGGCAAAAACCTTTGCCGGAGGGCGCCCGGACCTCGGGGAAGAGATCGGCCTTGGCCCGTTGGTTGACCGACGTCGAGGATGGGGCCGGTTATCTCTTGGCCCGGGTCATCGTCAACCGTTTGTGGTTGCATCATTTCGGACAGGGTTTGGTCGCCACGCCTAATGATTTCGGGTGGCAGTCTGAACCGCCCAGTCATCCGGAATTGCTCGACTGGCTCGCTTTGCGCCTGATTGAGAACGGATGGAAGCTCAAGCCCATGCACAAACTGATTCTGGCAAGCGCAACCTGGAGGCAGACTTCGCAATTTTCCCCGGACAAGGCGGAGAAGGACCTGGGAAACCGTTTGCTCTGGAGGTTCTTGCCAAGGCGTTTGGACGGAGAGGTCATCCGGGATTCTCTGCTCTCGGTATCGGGCATGCTGGACGATACGATGTACGGGAAGGGAAGCCTCGACGAAAGGAGTCGCAGGCGGAGCATTTACTTCATGATCAAGCGGAGCAAGCTGATCCCGGTCATGCAGTTGTTCGATGCCCCCGAACCGTTGGTCAGTCAAGGTAGGAGAATGAACACGACCATTGCCCCGCAGGCACTGATGCTCATGAACAGCCCGAACGTGCGCGGCTATGCAAAGAACCTTGCCGGTCAGTTGGCCAAGAAGGCGGGTGATGACCTGGAGAGAGTGGTGGTCACGGGCTACGAAACGGTCCTGGGTCGCGAACCCCATGCGGAGGAATTGTCCGCCACCGTCGAATTTCTCAAGTTGCAGGAAGGTTCCTACGCCCAAGCCAAACTGGGTAATCCGCGTGAGCTTGCCCTGACTGATTTTGCCCAGACCCTTTTCGGGCTCAATGAATTCTCATACCTGAGGTAAGAAGATGGACGATGCCAAACTTATGCAGTCACCTGAATTTTCAATGAATCGGCGGGCCATGCTTGGCCGTTGCGGAATGGGGTTGGGCGCACTTGGACTAACGGGTCTTTTGCATGACG
>JAYOMW010000111.1:0-11035 GCA_038121045.1 Opitutia bacterium | reverse complement strand
CGGTCATGTTCCTGCGGAAGCGGAGGGTGCTCAGCTTTTCGGCCAATGCCCACTCGCGTTCCCGCTTTTCACGCAAAGCATCCAAGTCGACATTGCTTTCTCCGCTCGAGTCCTCGGCCTTTATTCCGTAATCGGACAGGTTCCCGACCCCCGGCAAGGCTTGCATCGAATGGGCGATGGAAGGGAAAACGATCCGGGAGTCGACTTGTTCCGCCTGTTCGGCCCATGAATTCCACTGCTCCCAACGCGGGGCGTCGGCATCGACTTTGTCGATTGCCCACCGGACGATCTTGCCCAAGGCAAAAATGTCCCAGCGTTCATCGGGAACGTCCGGTTCATTGGGATTTTCAGGCCGGAACTTGTCCGCTTCTTCCCTGGAATCGAGGCCGTCTTGGTTGAGGAAGGAAACCTCGTTGCCCGAAGACTCGTCCCCGCCGATGGGTTGAAACTTGCAAATCCGGAAAAGACCCGTCTCGGTGACCCATGCTTCCCCGCTCCCATTCTCGGCCTTCCTCACCAAGACGTTGCTTGGCTTCAGGTTGCCATGAGCCATACCCGATTGATGAATGCGGTAAAGGCCACGATGCAAAGAAATCATGAAGTCGAGCAAAAGTTCGGGGGCGAGGCTGGCCGGATTGTATTCCATGAGCTCATCCAGAGAGCGAATGACAGGGCCGTCTTCCTCCTCGCCTTCGGCCGAAAGGTTCTCCCCCTCCAGCCAATCGTAGCCAATCCAATGCTTCCACTTCATCACGCCGAATTCCCTGATCGGCCAAATCCCCGGTCCTTCCAATTGTTCGAGCATTTGGCACTCCTGAAGGAAATAATCTTCGAATCCATTTCTCTCGGAAATTTGCCGATGGACAAGCTTGACGTAGAGAAGGTTCCCCTTGAGATCGCCTTCGGTCGATTCGCAATGATAACTTTGGCCTGTCGAACCCTCGCCCAACCAAGAAAGAATTCTTGTTGTTCCGATGCGAGTACCCGAGGAAAGCATAGCAAACTATCAGCCGTTCATGAGGAGGGAATCAACCCCATTTCAACTTACTGCGCAAAACGTGAAAATGCGAGTGGTTCTTTTCTTCCAAAAGGGGGAAGGTTTCATCCGCTACGGTTACTTCGATAGGGAACGTCCAGGAAGCCTCAAAGGCTGGTTGACCGTCTGCCGATACCAAGGGTTCGTCGGGGTTGCTCTCCGATTGAATCGAGAGGGCCACTCCGGAAGGAAAAACCACGCTTCGGCTCGTGAGGGTATGGGCCGATATCGGAGTCATCAGCAGAACTTGAGCCTCGGGGTGGGCAATCGGTCCACCCGCCGCCAAATTATAAGCGGTCGAACCGGTCGGGGTTGAGAAAACAATCCCGTCGCAGGCATATTCGGCGACCCTCTCCCGCCCCTCGAAAACGGAAAACCTTCCCAGTCTCCCGTTCGTCCCACTCTTGACCACCAAATCATTCAACGCACACCTTGAAAAACCTCTCTCATCACGATACCTCAGCATGCTCCTCCGGCTGATCCTGTACTCTCCTTTGAAAAGAGCCGGTATTTTCGCTTCCATATCCTCGGGTGAAAAAGTGGCGAGAAAACCAAGTTGCCCGTGCCTGATGCCGGCCACCGGGACGTCGTGGCGGACAGCTTCTTCCATGACATTGAGCAGAGTGCCGTCTCCTCCGACTACGAAACAGGCGTCCGAGCCCTCCAGGAATCCACATGGGGCCGGAAAGTCGGCGGTTGCAACTGCATCGACACCATGATCCTCGGCCAATTCTCGGAGACGGACAGCCGCCTGTTCCGCCCCAAGCTTGGAAGCATTGGCCAAGATACTGATTTTATGTAGGGGCTTCATGTGGAAAAGTAAAACGGCGAGGAATGTGTGAGTCAGCAACGAATTTAGCCACAGACAACGAAAGCGGTCAAGTGCCGGAAATCCATTTCAAATCAGCCGGTCGAGGTTCGGAATCAGGCTCCAAAAGAAGTCGCGAGGAAGGCGGAAAGTGCTTGCGGAACCATTTCCTTTGCTTGGAAACAAGCCTGCGGGTGGATAGACGGATCGACAAAATCAATTCCTCCCGGGTGATTTCATTGCGCAGAAAAGAACAAACGTCACGGTAACCGACCGAGGAGCACGCGGCATGATTTGACAAAAAGCCCTGATCAATGAGGGATTGAGTCTCCTCCACGAGACCCATTTCGATCATTTTTTTAGTCCGGGATTCAATTCTTTTCTCCAGGTCCTCATTCTCGCGGTCCAGCCAAAGGCATTTTTTGCTCAAAGAGGCATAAGGAACAGGCAGGGCTTCGAAGCGTTCCCTCAATTGGGATAGCCTCAAGCCCGAACCAAGGCAGCGCTCGAGGGCGCGAAGGAGTCGCTGTGGATTCAATTCGTCCAACCCAAGGGGCTCATCTGCGTTCAATTGCCTGAGCTGCGCCAGCAACCCCGGAATTCCTTCCTTTTCGTAGAGAGCTTCGACTTTGGCCCGCGTTTCATCCGACACCACAACCTCGTCGACGATAGGCTCGAAAAAGGACTGCAGATAAAAACCGCTTCCGCCGACCACAAGCAAATTCTTTCCCTTGGACAAAACTTCCGGCACCACTTTTCGGGCATAATGCTCGTACCGGGAGACGTCGTACCCATCCGATACCTCGGTCAGGTCAAGTCCATGGTGGGGAACCCTTTTCCTTTCAGCGGTCGTGGGCTTGGCCGCACCTAGATCCATGCCCCGGTAGACGGCGATCGAATCGCAGGAAAGAATTTCCGCATCATGAATCTCAGCCCATTTCAAGGCCAATTCGGATTTTCCGGACGAAGTAACCCCGGCGAGAAAGTAAAGAGTCCCACCCATAACGATCACCCCATCGCCACGGACAGATTAGCCTTCGCTCAGTCCGCGAACCAGTTCCGCAGCGCGATCTCCGATTGCCCGGGGAATGGAATCCGGGTTGGAAAGGTTTTCCGAAATGCAGTTAACCAAGGCGCTTCCGACCACCACCCCGTCCGCCGCTTCACCAACGGAACGAACTTGCGAAGCCGAGGAGATGCCAAAGCCCACCACAACGGGTAAGTCGGTAAACTTTCGAATAGTCTCCACCCTCTCGGCCAGGTCTCCGGCCAAGTCCTTCCTCTCCCCGGTTACGCCTTCGCGGGAAACGTAATAGAGAAACCCAGACGCTTTCTCCACGATCAAGGGAATCCTCTCTTCGGGCGTAGTGGGGGCAATGATGAAAACGTTCTTCATTCCGTGATTTTCAGAAGCTTCCACAAGTTCAGTCGCTTCCTCGGGCGGAAGATCCAAAGTAAGCAAACCGTCTACACCGGCTTCCCGAGAACGGATGACGTATTGCTCGATTCCCTGTGAAAAAATCAGGTTGTAGTAGGTGTAGAAAACGATGGGGATTTCGGAATGCTTCCGGATTTCCTCGACCAACCGAAAGACGTCGCTTTGGCAGGCACCCGACTCGAGAGCCCGCTGGGCGGCCAACTGATTGGTCAAGCCATCGGCAAGGGGATCGGAAAAAGGCACCCCGAGCTCAAGCAAGTCCACTCCGTTGTCGATCAAGGATCGACTAATCTTGAGGGACGTGTTGAAGTCCGGGTCGCATGCGCACACATAGCCGACAAAGGCAGCCCGCCCGTTTTCTTTGCAGTCCGAGAAAAGTTTCGCGATTCTGTCAGGATTCATCATAAGTGAAAAAGTGAATCATTCCCAAAGCAGAGCTCATTTTGCAACGGTAAAGCTCAATCAGATCCTTGTTTCGTCGTGATTTGGTTTTACCGCCTGCTTTACCCTTTTTTGACTCTGCTCTTGTCGCCATACTATTTGCGACGGATGCTCAAACGTGGAGGATACGGTCGAAAACTAGGCTACAGACTCGGACTTTGGCCAAAGTTACCCGCAAAGAAAAAGGGCGCGTCAAGGATTTGGATCCAAGCGGTAAGCGTAGGAGAACTTTCCTCCATTGGAAAACTCTTGGAAAGCCTGTTGGCTGATTCTGAAACCGAGATCGTACTCAGCGGCACCACCAGCACCGGGTTGATCATTGCCGAGGAAAAGCACGGTGGAAGACTCCTGGCTCAGGGTCCCTTTCCTCTTGACTGGCTTCCTTTTTCAAGACTTGCCTGGTCGCGCATTCGACCGGACCTGGCCATAACCGTGGACAGCGAACTCTGGCCCGAACACATGCATCAGGCCCAAAGTCACGGAGTGCCTTTCGTCATTGCAAACGCCCGACTTTCCGACCGGTCCTTCAACCGCCTCCGGTTCTTCCGCTTCTTGCATGGAATCCTTCTGCCCCCTTCACTGCGCATTCTCGCATCCTCCGAGAAGCAACACGACCGATGGCTGAGCCTTGGGCTTGACTCGGATCAAGTGAAGGTGACCGGAAACCTCAAAATCGACTCCGTATCTCAATCTCCTCCGACCAGAGAAACCAAGCAAAAACTGAAGTCCGAATTCGGGTTTTCCGAAAAATCATTCGTCCTGGTCGGGGTTTCCACTTGGCCGGGCGAGGAGGAAGCCCTCCTCCGGTCAATCGAGGAACTGAGAAAAGAGAATTTCGACGCCTGCCTCCTCCTCATTCCCCGTCATGCCGAACGACGTCAAGAAATACGCAAGCTCATATCGGCGTCCGGACTGCCCTTTGCCCAGCGCAGCGAGTCTCGGCGGGCAGATTCCGGTACGGTCGTCTACTTGGCCGACACAACCGGTGAACTGCCAAAGCTCATCGGGGCCGGAGACATTGCCTTCCTGGGAAAGACCTTGCCTCCGAACAACGGCGGGCAAAACCCCATCGAGCCCGTTTCCTCCGGTCTTCCCTTGGTCGTTGGACCGGCCTATCAAAACTTCAGGGAAAGCTGCGCCGAACTCTTCTCTCATGGAGCGGCGTTCAAAGCACAGAAGAAGGAGGAGGCACAGGAGCTCATTCGCCAATTCGCCGTGAACCCAAAGAAAAAAACCAAGGCCCGAGAGGCCTGCTTCAAATGGATCGGAAAGCAAGGATCCCCCACCGGGACGACCTTGAAAATCATCCACGAGATTTTGGAAAAGAAGGAGCCCTTTTAGATTCACCTTTCGTTACCCACCACGCCCTCACCGAAATTCACGCTAGAAACGATCCTCCACCATGTTGACGAAACGAGCTTTTCTACGAAAAACGACACCCCAATCGTTGTGGCTCTGCCTTTTTCTTTTTTACTCTTGTGAATCCAGTGTGGAAGAAACGCAGGATCCGTCTTCCGGAACCGCATTGAGCCTCCCAAAGGTCATTTTGGCACTCGAGTCAACCGTCCTCCCCGCCAAATTGTCGGCGGAAAAAAAAGATCTCGAAAGCAGGCTCTCCGAAAAATTGAATCGGCTTGCGGAAACAACCCTCTCTGCGGATACGACCGATATGGCCGGCTCTTTCCGTCTAGGGAAGATCGACCTCGCCTTTCTCAGCCCACGGAATGCCGTTGCCCTCCTTGATCAAAAGGTTGCATCTGTCTTCCTCGTCCGTCTTCCCAGCGACAAACCCGAGAAGAGTATTTGGCTATGCAAAAAGGAGAAGAACTATGCGGATATTTCGGAGGCAAAAGGAAAAGCCATCGCCTTCGCCAACCGGGCGAGTGACCCGGGCTGCCTGATCCCAATCCGGGACTTGAGCAAGAGAAACCTGATTGGAGCCGACCGGGCGCTGACCGACTTTTTCTCTCAGGTCATTTACGGAGACGACTCCACCTCGGTGGTAAGAAAAGTCCTGAACGGAGAGGTGGAAGCCGTAGCCATGGGGAGCTCCGCGTTCGAAACCCTCGACGAAAAAACCAAGGCCCGACTCCGGGTTTTTCAGGAACAAGAGTCGGTGCCGTCCGACGTACTTTGCATCAGGTCATCCATATCGGCCTCGGACCGTGCCATCATCGAGCAGGCATTCATGGATATGAACGCCGACAACCCGGATCTCGTCCGAAGCGTCTTCGGTGGAAAGCTCGTCAAGCCAGACCAAGGACACCTCGACCTCACTCGGGAAACGCTTGAGGCAATCAAGACGGTCAAGCCCTGATCCGAGGAAAGTCGAAAAGCAACGGACAATCGTCCTTCCCTCACTCCGGGGCATCCGGTCTGCGGGAAAGACCAAACCGCTCGACAAAGTCAACCACGTCGCCAAGCAAAGGTTTCGGCCATACGTGCCAGGAGCTTGTCCGTCGAACAAGTGAAAAATGCCCGTGCGAGGCGTAAATTTTGCTTTCGGCAGTGCCTCCCGCCTTCTTCAGGGCCCCGGAAAATTCCTCGCACAATTCATACCTGATCAAGGGATCGAACCTACCGTGCATGAGTAAAAAAGGAGGGGCTTTGCTCCGGCCGACTTGGAAAGAGGGCATGGTGGAGTTGCGATCGACGGAGGGAGGAAAAAGGTCGCGATAGAGAAACTCCTTTCCGGGATCGAATTCGTAGGGAGCGGACATCGAAACCACACCCCTTATCCATTCAAGGCTCCCCCCGTGAGCTTTCAGGTAAACAGGATTCAAGCCGACCAGACAGGCGCTGTGAGCGCCCGCCGAATGCCCCATGAGGAAAAGATTGTTTCCGTCCCCGCCATGAGCCCGAACATTTTTCCTCACCCAAGCGGAGGCAAGAGCGACGTCTTCCGGAAAGGCGGGAAAACGGACTTCGGGGTAAAGGCGGTAATTGGCCGTTACAAAGACGATTCCTTTTCTGGCGAATTGTTTGCCGATTTCGCGGTGATAATCCTTTTGCCCCCATCTCCAACTGCCCCCGTGAAAGAAAAGAATGACCGGAGCAGACCGGCATACTTCCGAGCTGACGATGTCCAAAACCTGGCGCTCATGCTCTCCGTAGGAAAGGTTTAGGGCTTCGGTTACTTTTGGGTCATCCGCTCCCGCTTCGAAAGGAGAAAAGCCCAAAAGGAAAAGAGTCCAAAGGAGAAAATGGGGCGATAGACCGGATTCGAACCGGCGACCCCCGGCACCACAAGCCGGTGCTCTAACCAACTGAGCTACTATCGCCACAAAGAGTGCAAATGCTAAAGATTAGGGAGATCGCGTCAACGAGAAATGCTCGCCGCCGAGGGCGAGCATCCTTGACCATTTCCTCATCTTGATTCATTTTTCTACCTTTTCAGACAAAACATCATGCTCCAAGCAGGAATAGTAGGCCTTCCCAACGTTGGCAAAAGCACCTTGTTCAATGCCCTTACCAAATCGCGCAAGGCGGAAGCGGCCAATTACCCCTTTTGCACGATCGACCCGAACGTCGGAGTCGTACAGGTTCCCGACTCCCGGCTTGCCCCCTTGGCCGAGTCGGCCGGAACCACCACCATCATCCCCGCCGCCATCGAGATGGTTGACATCGCCGGACTGGTCGAGGGGGCGAGCAAGGGAGAAGGCTTGGGTAACAAATTTCTCGCCAACGTCCGTGAAGTGGATGCGATCGTTCACGTCGTCCGATGCTTCGAGGACGAAGACGTCATCCATAATATGGGCCGCGTAGACCCAATTCGGGACGCCGAAGTGATCATGACCGAATTGGTACTTGCTGACGCCGAATCGGTCGCCAGTCAGCTTCAGAAAAACCTAAAGAAGGCCCGTGGCAACGACAAAGACGCCGAAGCCAACGTCGCCTTGCTCGAGCGCCTGATTCCCCATTTGGACGAAGGAAAACCGGCCAACCTCCTCGAAATGGACGAAGACGAAAGAACTCGGCTGAAAACCTTTTTCCTCCTTAGCGGCAAACCCATGCTTTATGCCTGCAACCTCAAAGAAGAGGAAATCGCGGACCCTGACTCCAACCCCCTGTTCGAACCCTTCAAAAAGTGGGCGGACAGTCAACAGGATGCCAATTGCTGCTGCATTTCAGCCAAGATGGAGGAAGAGCTGTCTGAATTGTCCGACGAGGACGCAAAGGAATATTTGGATGCCATGGGGGTTGAAGATTCCGGGGTAACTTCCTTGATCAAGGCTAGTTACGAACTTCTCGGCTTGGCCAGCTTTCTGACCGCCGGGGAAAAAGAAGCCCGGGCCTGGACCTTCCGCAAGGGAATGACCGCCCCCCAATGCGCGGGAGTGATTCACACCGACTTCGAGAAGGCTTTCATCAAAGCCGAAGTGGTCTCTTACGAAGACTTGATCGCTGCCGGCTCCATGCAAAAAGCGCGTGATGCGGGAAAGCTACGCTTGGAAGGCAAGGAATACGTCTTCGCCGACGGGGACGTCGTCCTCTTCAAATGCAATGCCTGAAAAACGCTCTCCCACCTTGCCTCTTCTGCCCCTTCCGCCTAGACTGCATTTCAAAATCTTACTTTCTGATTGCGAATCCTTTACTCATTTCAATGAACTGTTTTTCAACAAAGCCCTTTTCCTCGGGTCCTGTTTGCGTAACGGTTTCAATTCTCGCCTCTCTTTTCTCTTGTTCGGATGAGGCCCAAGTCAAAACCAGCGTAATCGCTCCTGAATATTCGGGTCCCGTCGTTACTTGGATCCTGCCTGAGACCTGGGGCGAGAACCCTGCTCTGGCCGGCCCGATGGCTGGCTCTTTTCACATTAAGACGGAGAACGGGCCACAGGGGCGTATAGGAGTCATGCCATTCAGGGAATCGGTCTCGAGCCTCGAGATGGCCAACATGTTTGCCCGTGAAATCGGATACGGTACCCTGACCGAAGAAACGCTCGCGCCTCTGATGGAGAAAAAGACCCTTGGGCCGCGCGATTTCGAATGGATCCGATTGGAAGAGCAAAAAAACGAGATGTCTCCCAAAACCGTGCTGCTTGCCCTCTATCGCAAGGATTCTCAAACTTGGCTTTTTCCTTTCATCGGCGCGAAAGACCTCGTTGACGCAGAATTGGATAACTTTGCTCTTTTTCTCGAATCCACCGTGCTTCGGGCTGGGACTGAGCCGATCCAAGCCCGGTCCCAACCCGCCTCCTCGCCGCCCTCCCCTGCTCCCGCTCCACCCGGGCCCGTTGCACCCGATTGGACGATCCCCTCCAATTGGACACCCGGGCAAGCCTCCTCCATGCGTTTGGCAAGTTACAAAGTCAACGACGAGGATGGAAACGAACTCGATTTTTCGGTCACCTCCTTTCCCGGTGAAGTGGGGGGACTCTTGGCCAACGTGAACCGCTGGCTTGGTCAAATCGGCGTAGAACCAACAGACGAGGAAGGTTTGAAGCAATTCGTCCGACCAATCACAATCGACGGCATATCGGCCCAATTGGTCGAGGCTTCTTCCGAGGACGAGACTTTTTACGCCGCAATCCTTATGAGAGACAACCGTTCCTGGTTCTTCAAACTGACCGGGAGCAAATCCCTTGCCGAACAGGAAAAGGAAAACTTCTCCGACTTCCTTGAATCCATCTGTTTTCACAAGCCAAACGGATCGAAATGAGCACCAAGCAAAAGAAATCCAAAAGCCTTTGGGCTCTTTCGCATCGAAAAAAGTTTTTTTCTTGGCTTACGCCTCTTGCCAGTATTCGCCTGACTCTCGCTCTCCTTAGTTTTTCCATGGTGTTGATCTTCGTCGCTACCTTGGAACAGGTTAAGTTGGGTATCCGCGGAGCCCAAGCCGAGTATTTCGAATCGTTAGTCGGGATTTGGAATTATCCCGATGAGTTTTGGGGAGGAGGAAAAATCATCCCCGGATTGGACAAGGAGATCGGTCCCGTCAAGGCTTACGACATCAAAACCGAGAACGACAGTTTCTGGTTCAAGGATCACGGACTTGAAACCGGTGACGAGCTTCTCTACTTAGACGAGGGCTCGGGAAAAGCCATCGAAGGTCTGTCGCGCAACGTCCGCTATTTCGCAATCGTCGAAGAGAATTCCAATGATCTTTTCAAACTCGCAACCGACAAATCCAGCGCCAATGCCAAAATAGCCGTCTCCATCAAGGACTCCGGTTCCGGCGAACACAAATTTCTCAAGGTCTTTCGCTTTCCTTTTCCCATCCCCGGCGGGTATCTTCTCGGTGGGCTCCTCATCGTCAACCTCACCGCTGCTTTTATAGTCCGTTTCCAATGGTCGGTCCGGAAATTCGGCATTCAATTGATCCACTTGGGAATCATCATGCTTTTGGTCGGACAGCTGGTCACCCAAGCGATTCAGGAAGAATCGCGCATGCAGATCAACAAGGGTGAATCAAGCAACTACATCGAACGTTTTCACGGAGTTGAATTAGCCCTGACCGACGTGACCGACCCCAACAAAGAAACCGTGGTCAGCATTCCCCAAAAGCTTCTTGAAAAAGGTGGCTCCATTTCCTCCGAGGATCTTCCCTTCGACGTTAAGGTCACCGCCTTCGGTCCCAATTGCGACTTCGACGTGGCAAGTTCAAAAGACAAAAGAGAAGGCCCCGTCCAAGAAGTCGACCAAGGGGTCGGTCTCTCGGCCAATTTGTCCATCAAGCCAAAAAGCGAAGATTACAGCAGCGAAGCCATGAATTTCGGATACCTTGTTTTCGAACTCTCCGATGAATCGGGGAAACTAGGCACTTGGCTAGCTCTCGCTCATCCTGCAGGAAACCATTGGTGGAAGGAAAGCCCGAAGCTTGCCGATTTGGCCTTTCAGACTATTCGTCACAAAGGGAAGTTGTGGGGAGTTTCTCTCCGGGCCCAAAGGGAATACCTCCCTTACTCAATCGAGTTACTCGGCATAGCGAACGAATTTTACCAAGGCACCGAAACGCCTTTTAATTTCGAAAGTGACGTACTGATCAAGATGGACGGCAACGACACACGCCGCGCCCTAGTCTACATGAACACTCCTCTCAGACACGAGGGAAAGACCTTTTACCAATACCAGATGAACAAAGCCGCCGACTACACGGTCTTTCAAGTCATTCGCAACCCCAGTTGGCTCGTTCCTTACCTCGCCTGCATTATCGTTTCGATTGGCCTGCTTTGGCAGTTTGGTTTTCATCTGGTTCGCTTCCTCCGTAAAAACTCCCTCCAAAAGGCATGAAGAAACACTCCCCCATTCGCCTCGCTATTCTAATCGTGCTTACCCTTCTGGGAACTTGGATCTGTTTCTTCCCAAATTCTTT
>JAYOMW010000110.1:0-11074 GCA_038121045.1 Opitutia bacterium | reverse complement strand
TATCAATTCTTCACCAAGAACACGGATGACCAACAGCTCAAGACCCCGGCTATGCAGCGGTTGGCCGACATGGGCATGCTCTTCACCGACGCTCACACGCCCTCCTCCCGTTGCACGCCGACCCGCTACGGCTTGTTGACCGGTCGCTATCCATGGCGAGCCCGCATGAAGCATTGGGTCCTTTTCGGAGTCCAAGGCGATCCCTTGATCGAAAAGGACCGACCGACCCTCGGCACCCTTTTTCAATCACAAGGCTATGCCACTGCCATGGTAGGTAAATGGCATCTCGGCCTGCGCTACACTCGATCGGACGGCAAACCGGCCGCGGGTTGGGATGACGCGGACTTAACGAAGGGAATCTTTGACGGACCCGCAGCGCATGGATTCGACTACGCCCGCTTCACCTCCCGGTCTCACGGAACTTCCGGATTGGATGCCGGAACAACCGCCCCGAAGAGCGCAAAGAAAAAGGTAGGTAATCAAAACACCCCCCGGCAAAAAAGGGGACCCGGCCATATTCACGACAACCGGATCATGAGCGCCAACGGAAACGGCAAGCAATTGGTTGAACAAGGACCCCATGCCTATGATTTTCATTCCCTTGGCAGCAGGCATTCCGATCATGCAATCTCTTTCCTCGACCATCACTTCGAGGGAAAGGATTCTTCCCGCAAGCCCTTCTTTCTCTACTACCCGAGCAATTCCAACCACGGTCCCTACACTCCGGACAAGAAAATCGGGGACAAGGCAGTCAAAGGAGCGGGGCGAACCATGTCGGCGAAAGCGACCTCGATACGGCTTGATTACATCTATGAAAACGACGTGGCCCTCGGGCGGCTGCTTGACTACTTGGAAAAGACCGACGACCCACGGAACAAGGGGAGCAAACTGATCAAGAACACCATCGTGATCTTCACTTCCGACAACGGAGCCGAGATCACCGCCAAGACGGCCACTGGCCCGGTCCGCAGCAACAAAGGCAGCTGCTACGAAGGCGGTCACAGGGTCCCCTTCATCGTTTCTTGGCCCAAGGGGATAGCCAAAGGGAAGGTGAGTGAGCAACTGATCGGCCTGCAGGATTTGTACGCCACTTTCTCCGAGATCATGGGCGTTTCCCTCCCTGACTTGAAAAATGGAGAAAAGGGAGCCGAGGACAGCCTGAGCCTCCTGCCCGCTTGGCGGGGTGAAAAGCTCGTCGACCGTCCGATGTTCTACAACGATCACAAGGAAAGCAAAGACGGGGCCGCCTCCGCCATGCGTTTGGACGATCCGAAAGTCGGCGGGACAATCATTCGAGGAAAATGGAAACTATTTTTCGACGCATCGCTGTTGCGCTCAGGGACGGCCCGACCAACCGCTCTCTTTGACCTCGCGTCCGATCCCAAGGAGGAAAAGAACCGACTGGATGACCCAAGCCTGAAACGGCTCGTCACAAAGCTTGTTTCGACCGCCTTGCTTCACCGCAGAGTCGGCGGACACCGCTTCGTTCCCCTGACCCCGAAGAAAAGGGTGACCTTCGACTGGACCCAACCCATCCCCTCGCCTGCCCCCATGGTCATGAACCTTTTGGCGAAGGGAGGAAATGCATCCATGGACTCCGACGGCGTTGGGATTCCCGGAGGAGGTTCGGACCGGGTGGATGCCGGGCAAGGCATCGCCTTGCGCTTCCAACAGGACGTCCTGATCGAATCCATCGGTTTGAAAGCCGGTCAAGACGGATCCTGCGGCGGAAGCCTGATCATGGGAAAACGTTCCCCGCTTGCCATCTACTGTACGGACAAGGACAACGACGCCAAAGACCAACAGGGCATCATGAGCGACCTGGGAATCCTCAAAAAGGGAGAAATGCTTCGGTTGGAAGCCAGCCCCCACCTCGGGGTCGAATCCCCGGGTAGCTGGAAACTCCAAACCCTTGTCGTTCGACCCTTCGACCAAAAGTAAATTTCATTACTCCAATTCAAAACCGGTATGAACAAAGCGTACCTCACAATCCTCTCCATTCTATCCTCCTCCCTGCTTTGGGCGGATCCGAACAAGCCAAACGTCCTGTTCATTGCCGCGGATGATCTCTCCTGCGCTTTGGGTTGCTATGGCGATCCGGTGGCCAAGACCCCGCACTTGGACAGGTTGGCGGCCTCGGGCGTTTGCTTTCTCAAGGCCTACAATCAATTGCCTCTTTGCAACCCGACCCGGGCCTCGGTGATGACCGGCCTCCGACCCGACACCATCAAGGTCTACGATTTGGACCGTCATTTCAGGGACGAGGTTCCCGATGCCGTGACCGTTTCCCAGCAATTCATGAAAAACGGTTGGTGGGCCGGCCGGGTGGGCAAGATCTATCACTACAACGTACCTGCTTCCATCGGTACGGACGGGTTCGACGATCCGCCGTCCTGGCAAAAAACCGTCAACCCCAAAGGACGAGACAAGACCGACGAAGCTCTCATCTTCAACGCCGAACCGCACCGTAAGATCAGTGCCGCTCTGAGCTGGCTGGCCGCCGATGGCAAGGACGAAGAACAGACCGACGGCATGATCGCCACCGAAGCGATCAAGCTAATGGAGCAAAAGAAGAACGAACCCTTCTTCATCGCCGCCGGTTTCTTCCGTCCGCACACGCCCTATGTCGCACCCAAGAAATATTTCGACCTGTATCCGATCGAGGATATGCGTCTGCCCTATGCCCCGATGAACGATCGCGAGGATATTCCTACCGCCGCCTTCGCCCACAATTGCCCGATTCCTCATTACAATTTGGACGAACTTACCTGCCGCCAGGCGATGCAAGCCTACTACGCCTGCGTATCCTTCATCGATGCCCAAGTCGGCAGGATGCTCGACGCCCTCGATCGGCTCGACTTAGCGAAGAAAACAATCGTCGTATTTTGGAGCGACCATGGCTACCACCTGGGTGAACACAACGGAATCTGGCAGAAGCGAACCCTCTTCGAACAAGGAGCCCGGGCACCACTCATCATCAAGGCACCCGGGGCCAAGGGCAATGGACAAGCCTGTCGGCGCATCGTCGAATTCGTGGACGTCTATCCCACCCTGACTGCCCTCGCCGGCATCCCGATGCCCCAAGCCGTCGAAGGACGCTCGCTCGTCCCTCTGTTGAAAAACCCCATCGCCAAATGGAACGGCTATGCCATCACCCAAGTCTTGCGCCCGGCCGACAAGCGCCTACCCGAACCGGTCATGGGAAGAAGCATCCGGACCGAGCGTTGGCGCTATTCGGATTGGGGGGAAGGCAAGCACGGAATCGAACTGTACGACCACTTCGCAGACCCGATGGAATTCAACAACCTCGCACTCAAGCCTGACAAAGAAAACAAGGCGGTCATGAAAAACCTGCGCAAAACTTTGGTCCAAAAAGCCAGCGGCAAGGTTCCCAAGACCCCCTTCAACCCCAAGAGGCTCTAAATGGAAAAGTCGTTCGACAAAAAAATCATTGCTTGGCTCACGGTTTACTTCGCCGTTCTGATTTGGTCGGGCATCGGACCCAAGGACCGGCTGACTTGGGTTCTCGAGGTTGGACCGGCCGTTATTGGTCTGCTCATCCTATGGAGCACCCGCCATTCCTTTCGCCTCACCTCTCTGCTCTATTTTTGGATCCTGCTCCATTGCATCGTATTGATGGTGGGCGGAAAGTATACCTATGCGGAAGTTCCCCTCTTCGACTGGATCAGCGAGGCCTTTGGATGGGAACGCAACAACTACGACAAGATCGGTCATTTCATGCAAGGATTCGTACCCGCACTGATCGCACGGGAAATTTTAATTAGGAAGGAGATCGTCAATTTCGCAGGGTGGAGGAATTTTCTCATCGTCTCGGTCTGCCTGGCCTTCAGTGCTTTTTACGAACTCATCGAATGGTGGGCCGCGGAACTCATCGGGGAGGACGCGGATGCGTTCCTGGGAACGCAAGGATACGTTTGGGATACCCAATCCGACATGGCCCTTGCTCTGCTCGGAGCAATCTGCTGCCTGCTTGCGCTGGCCAAGATTCACGACAATCAACTCAGCCAACTCAACGATTAATCACCTTCCGAATCGCTCTTCCACCAACCTAAAAACAATCATTATGAAATTTTTCCCTATCCCCCTGTTCGCCCTGGCCTTGTCCATGCTGATCCCCGAGCCAGCCTTGGCCGACTCCAAATTTGCCATCCCGGAAAACGACGAGGGATTGCCCGGGGACGGGCCGATCCGCCGGTACGAGTGGTTCAAGAGCCTCTGGGAACGCAAGCGGACTGGATGGGCCGATAAGATCGAGCAAGATCAAGGAGCTTTGGTATTTCTTGGCGACTCCATCACCCAAGGCTGGGGTGACAACATGGGCAACGCCTTCCCTGGGCTCAAGGTGGCCAACAGGGGAATCAGCGGGGACACAACACGGGGCGTGCTCATCCGCATGGAAGGAGACGTCCTTGCTCTCAATCCCAAAGGCGTGGTCATCCTCATTGGCACGAACGATCTCGAGGAAAAAGCAACCCCCGAGGTCATTGCCGGAAACTTGAAACTCATCATCGCCAAGTTGAAAAAGCATAACTCGAAGATACCGATCATTCTCTGCAATATCTTCCCCAGTTCGGCCAACAAGAGACGCCCCGCCGAACAGATCAAGAAGATCAACCAGCTTTATTTCGCTGCCGTCAAAGGTGATCCCCAAATCACCGTGATCGATACTTGGCTTCTCTTTGCCGATGAAAAAGGAGACGCCAAGAAACAGGAATTTCCTGACCTGCTCCACCCCAACAAACTGGGCTATGCGAAATGGGCCGCTGCCTTGCGTCCTATCTTGGCCACTCATGGCTTCATCGAGACCAAGCCCGATGACTTTTCCATGGAGCCCGGTTTCGTTAGCTTGTTCAACGGGAAAGACTTGACCGGTTGGGGATTCAGGGCGAAGAAGACTCTTGAACCCCTTGTCAGTTTCGATGGCAAAAAAACCAGCGACGATGGTCGCTACCAAGCAATCAATGGACGGCTCGTGGTCACCACCCCGCCCGAAGGACGGCGTATCCAGCAACTTTGGACGACCGGAGAATTCCCCAAAGACTTCATCCTCAAGCTCGAATTTCGGGCAACCCCCAACGCAGACAGCGGGGTTTTCATCCGCAAGCCCCAACTCCAATGCCGGGACTATGTTCTGGCCGGGCCATGGAAGACCCTCAAGAAGTACAAGCCTCAGGAATGGAATGAGATCATTGCCGTAGTCAAGGGCGGGGTGGCTCACTGCACCTGCAACGGTGAAGTCCTGAATGCCGAATTCAAGGTACCTGCCAACGGCCCGATCGGGTTGGAAGGTGATCGCGGACAAATGGAATACCGACGGATTCGCATCAAGATTGCGGAATAGAAAACCCGGGGAAATGCTCCCTTGTCCTACTTCTTGATCAGAGCGAGCAAGTCGGCCAGTTCCTGACGGGTCATGGTTTGCTCAAGCCCGTCGGGCATCAAAGAAACAGGCATTGAACGGAAACTCTTCAAATTCGAACGGGCAATGCTCTTGCGTAGACCCAAGGGCAAGACCAAGGTCACGAAGTCCGAACTCTCCCCTTCGAGAATCCCGGCGTGGGTCTCGCCATCCTTGGTCTCGGCCTGATAAAAAGCATAGCTTGGGTAGACCTCGCGGTTGGGAACCACGATATGGAGAAGCAAAGCGTCGGCCGGCTGGTTTCTCAGACCGGACAGGTCGGGACCAACCGCATGCCCGGAATCACCCAACTTGTGGCAGGAGGCGCAAGCCCTTTTGAAAACCGCTTGCCCAGCGGAGGGATCCGCAGGCAGATCGAGTACTTTCTTGAATTCGCGGTAAACCTTCATTCGGTCTGAATTTTCAGCCGATGCGAAAAGCTTCTCGGCTCGAACCTTGATCTTGGGGTTTCCGGACAAGCGGCGACGTTGGGTCAGGCTCACCGCATGGAATGGCAGAGCGGATGACTCGAGGGCATCCAGAACGAGTTCATGGAAAGGCTTGCGGGAGAGGAGTGAGTCGATAAGCACGGCCCCGTCAGCCGGTGAAAGGACCGGATGCAAAGCGAGCAGTTTTTTTCCGAGCCCGGGATCATGGGTCGAAGCAAGCGAGCGAATGGCCGCTTCCCGAATTGCATCGCGCTCCGAGGATCGGAGCAAAACGAGGAGTTTTGAGCGAGCGGAAGGTACAAGCAGGCGGATGGCGGACAAGCGAGCGTCGTCGGACAATTTTCCATCGAGGGAAACCGCAAGGGCTTTGGGCTGAATCTCAGACTGATAGGGCTTACGCAGATTCTCCGGCAACCCGAGAAGAAAAGCCACCTTTTGGGCAAACCCCCACCCTTTCTTTTTGTTCCACAGTTCGCGAATCACAGAAGGCATTTTTTCAGCCGGTTGCTCCTTGGTCAGGATCTGGGCAGCTTGCTCGAAAAGGGAGGGCGATGCGTTTTGGGGAAATTCCTCAAGCAGTTCCTTGGCTCTACCGGGAAAAGAACTGAACAGGGCGGTGCGGAACCATTGATTGGATCCCGATTCCCCAGCCAAGACTGCAAGGTCGGAGAGTTTTCCACCTTTCAAAGCCTTGTCGATGGCTACCGTGACACCCTTCGATTCATGCCAGGACGCAGGCTTCGCTTTGCTCGTCGAGGAAACCCGCCAAATGCGACCCCTTTTCTTCCCAGCCTCAAAATCAAGGGAAGCCGCAGCCTCTGGAGGCAGGTAGTTGGGATGGTCAATGTACTTGCGGTACATGTCGCACAGGTAAAGGGCACCGTCAGGTCCGTTGCCTGCAAAAACCGGACGAAACCATTGGTCAGGCGAAGCAAGAAACTCACGACCTTCGGAAGAAGGCTTGGACGAGAACTTGTCCTTCGTCTCCACGACCGAGCGACAATGGACGAGATTCTGGGCAGGTTCACAAATGAAGAAGCTCCCCCGGTGAAGGGGCAAAGCATCTCCGCTGAAAAAACACAACCCGCAGGAGGAGGTGAAGCTCCCGGCATGCGGTTTTTGCATAAGTTTGGGAATGTAACTGGCGGCGGTGGTATCAGGGGAAAGAGGATAAAGCGGGGTGGCGGCCCCCGGTTCGGCCAAATCCATGACAGCCGAGGTTCCAGCCAAATTCGGGTTTCTGCCAAGGACGCCGGGACCAAAGACCGCCCAGCGCAAAGGTTTTCGGTTGTCGCAGACAAAGCGTCTTCCTTCCCGGTCGAAAGCTTGCCCCACCTGTCCCATGCTTGAGAGGGCTTCCACAACCAGGGTTTCGGGATCAAAGCGCCAGTCGTTCTTGCGGGCCTCTACGGGCGGCCGGTCCGGATGTTTGGGCGAAGTCACCTTCCCTCCCGCCAACCCGCTTGTCAGATAGATCCATCCGTCGGGTCCCTGGGTTGGGGATGCGACCCGCAACTGCTCGCTGCTACTGTTGGTAAAAAAACCAGTCAGAACCACCTCCCGCTTGTCCGCGATCCCATCGTCGTCAACATCCTCCATATAGAGAAGATCCGGGGCGTCGGTCACGTAGAAACCCTTTCCCCATGGCATAATTCCATTAGGGAAACTGAGCCCGTGAGCGAATTCCGTACGGCTCTCGAAGCGCCCGTCCCCATCCGCATCCTCCAGTCGGGCAATTCTTCCGAGCTTCGCCTTCGGCATACCCTTCCCGGGGTACGGATAGCCTCTACTCTCCGCCACGAACAGACGCCCCTCCGAGTCGAAGCAAAAGGCCACCGGATCAACCACCTCGGGTTCCGCGGCAACCAACTGTACCTCCAAGTCCTCGCTTTCCAATCGAAAGGAAGCCAACGCCTCGTCCGTGGAAAGGGGATCGCCTTGCAATTCCTTCACTATAAACAGGGCGACGAGCAAAAAACGATTCATCAAACTTTATTTTGATTATTCTCAACATGTCGAGACAAGGGTAAAAAAACTCCAAGGCGTATTTTTTCCCACGAGTGAGCTTTTTCTTGCCATCGCCGACTTGGCTTAATGAGAATTTCCCTGTGAAATCAGTAACCATCCCTTTTTACGTCCTTCTTTGTGGAATCGCTTGTCATGCGGAATTTCAAGCGGGTGCCGTCGCGCTTGACGTAAGCCCCAAGCAATTCCCCGTGCTGGTCAACGGAGGCATGACAAGTCGGACTGCCTCGGGAGTAACCGACCCCATCTACGCCAAGGCCCTTGTACTGACGGACGGCAAAACGGAAATCGCCATCGTGGTGGTGGACAGCTGCATGATGCCACGACCGATGCTGGACGAGGCCAAGGCCTTGGCGACCAAGCGCACCGGAATTCCAAGTAACCGCATCCTGATCTCCGCCACCCATACCCACACGGCGCCCTCCACTCTCGGTTGCCTGGGAACCAAAGCGGATCCAAGATACACACCCTACCTGACGGGCAGAATCGCGGAGGCTATCGCCGCCGCCAAAAAGAAGCAGGAGCCAGCTCAGGCCGGATGGAACAAGGTGAACGCACAGGAATTCACTGCCTTGCGTCGCTGGGTGCGACGACCCGACCGAATCGGGATCGATCCGTTCGGCAACCCAACCGTACGGGCCAACATGCATGCGGGACGCAACTGGGACGACGTGACGGGCGAATCCGGCCCCGAGGATCCCGATCTCACCCTCATCTCGATACAAAGTCTCAAAGGCAAACCACTCGCCATATTGGCAAACTTTTCAATGCATTACTTTGGCGGCGCCAAGGCGGTTAGCGCCGATTACTTTGGAAAATTCGCCACGAACCTACGGAACATGCTGGATGCGGACGAAAACTTCGTTGGTATCATGTCGCACGGTTGCAGCGGAGATATCTGGCGACGCGACTACACGCTCCGCAACTGGGTCGTTGATCCGCCCACGAAGGAAGAACAGATGCAAATCGACTCCTATTCCAAGGACTTGGCTCAGCGGGCTCTCACAGGCTATGGTAAGATCAAGCACCGTCCGAATCTCGACCTCGCCATGGCCGAGACCCGCTTGATCCTAAAGTACCGCGTGCCGGACGCAGGGCTCCTCAAGTGGGCCGAGGCAATCGTCGAGGAGATGGGTGACCGCAACCCGAAGAACAAAACCGAGGTATACGCCTTCGAGCAGACCGTTCTCCACGAACGCAAAGAAACTGAAATCGTTTTGCAGGCTCTTCGCATTGGGGACATCACGATCACCACGACCCCGAACGAGACCTATGCCCTGACGGGCCTCAAGCTAAAGGAAAAAAGTCCGTTGCCCCAAACGATGGTCATCGAACTGGCAAACGGTGCGGACGGCTATATTCCCCCTCCCGAGCAACATTTCCTTGGTGGCTATAACACTTGGGCCGCCCGCTCCGCCGGGCTCGAAGTACAGGCGGAGCCCAAAATCACCGAAGCCTGCCTGCTCCTCCTTGAAAAAGTTTCTGCCAAACCCCGCCGTAGCTCGATCGTTTCCCGAGGCTCCTCCGCTAAGGCCATTGCCCAACTCAAGCCCATGTACTGGTGGCGCATGGACGAAGACCAAGGTCCCCTTGCAATCGACGAGCAAGCCAACCAAGACGGACTCTACGAAGACGGGGTGGTCTTCTACCTCGAGGGTCCGGAGTCAAAAATTTTCACGCCCGGACAAGTCAATCGTTGCGCCCACTTCGCGGGTGGCCGTCTTCGGACCCGCCTACCTGCGCTTGGCAAGAACTATACGGTTTCTCTATGGTTTTGGAACGGCATGCCGGCCGACTCCCGGCCCGTACTCGGCTGGATGTTCAGTCGCGGGCGTGATCATTCCCTTAACGCTTCGGGCGATCACTTGGGCATGGATGCCAAGGGCCGATTGCTCTTCAGCGACGGTGGAAAAACCTACTTCGGAAAAACGCCCGTCAAGCGCTGGACCTGGCGGCAAGCCGCCTTGGTCAGGGAAAGCGGAAAAGCCAAAATTTACCTGAACGGCAAGCTGGAAATCCAAGCTCCCGTCAATACGGAATCCATCGTGGAAGATTTTTTTGTCGGTGGACGCAATGACAACCAAGCAAACTGGGAAGGCAGGCTGGACGAGGTTGCCCTTTTTGACCGCGCTTTGAGTGCGGTAGAAATAAAAAAGCTCCTTCCATGACTTGAAAATGGACACGGATTGGAATGAAAGATACCGGGCGGAAGACACACCTTGGGACAAGGGCAAACCTGCTCCCGGATTAGTTGATTGGTTGGCTAAACGGAAAAGGAGCCCGGATACCCGCGTACTCGTTCCCGGTTGCGGCAAGGGGCATGATGCAGCCGCGTGGGCCGAAGCCGGATTTAAAACAACCGGCATGGATCTCTCTGACCTTGCCCTCAGTGAAGCCCGCGCAAAGTATGAGGCACTCTCCAATCTTGCCTTTACCCACGGAAACTTCCTCGAAGACAAACCTCGGGAACCCTACGACCTCGTTTTCGAGCACACCTTGTACTGTGCAATCAATCCGGAACGAAGGGACGAATATACCCAGTCGCTTCTCAACTGGCTGGCCCCGGGCGGACAGCTTCTCGCGATTCATTTTGTTTTTCCCCTCACCAACGAAGGCCCGCCGTTTGGAGCCAGCCGAAATGAAATCGTGAACCGCTTTTCTTCTGATTTTGAGCTGATCAAACAATGGAAACCCAGGCACTTCGAGGGTAGGGAAGACGAAGAATTAATGTTTTTTTGGCAAAGAAAAAGCTAATTGGGGTCTGTGTCCTTCGTTAATAAAGTACTCATGCCCCCTCATTGAAAGTTGGAATTTCGTAAAAACGATTTATCCTGATTTCAATGGTTTTTGGGAAATATTCCACAATTTTTATACTCACGCTCTTTGGGATTCCGAGTGCTTGGTGCAACCCGGAAATTGAAACTGGGAAAAAGCTATTCGCCCAGCATTGCGCGGAATGCCATGGAGCAAAGGGAGAGGGGGTTGAAGATGAATTCTCCAAGCCGTTGGTGGGTGACTGGCCCCTGAAAAAACTGATTCATTACGTAAGCAAAACCATGCCGGATTATGACCCGGAAGTCGTTACCGGAAAAGAAGCCGAGGCAGTCTCCAAGTTCATTTTTGAAAGTTTTTACAAAAAGCCCGAACTGTTCAGGAAAGAATCGAGAATCCAACTTGCCCG
>JAYOMW010000109.1:0-11196 GCA_038121045.1 Opitutia bacterium | reverse complement strand
TTGCCACCTTTGGATTCCGGGTCGGGAGACTTGCCTCCCTTGCCCGGAGGGGACGCCTTGCCTGATCTCCCACCCCTTGATTCTGGATCTGGAGATTTGCCGCCTCTGCCTGGAGCAGAATCTCAGGAAGATGATCTTCCTCCCTTGCCTTCTTTCCCCGAATAACGTCTTCCCTTTTCCATTTGTTTTTGAACCCAGGCTCCGCTCTGATTCATAGAGCTATTTTAATTGGGTGTCCGTTTCTGTTTCAGGGCGTATAAATTGCACGACACATCCTTTTGAATTGGTTGTCGCGGTTCAATCCGAATGGTGCACTGCTGGTTGCGGTTTGCTTGCGTTTTGCTTTGGATTTTTTTCTCAGATCCGTTATGATCAAGTTTGTTTAAATGAACATTGTCATAGCCAGAGACGATCAAACCTTCGGACCCTATTCGCGTGATCAGATAGCCAATCTCTTGGAACAAGGAGATCTTTCTCCTGGAGATCTTGCATCCTGGGAGGGCGGAGAAGATTGGCGGTCCTTGAACGAGTTGCTTTCCTCTTCCTCCGAATCGAAAGAAATGAGCACTCGGGAAGAGGATGAAAACGAAGATGATTTCGATCATGAAAAAATGAAGCAATGGGAGGATGTGTTCGTTGATGACGAGGATGGGTTTGAGGATGATGAACAGTTTGTCGATGACGCGTTGGATCCGCCCATCGACATTCCTGCTGTTTCAACTCAGACGAACCTTTCGCATACTTCGGAAATTCCAGACCAACAGGATGTTCATCCCCCTCTATATGAAACAACCTTCCCCGCAGAGGATTCGGTTGAAGAAGACTTGCCCCCACCGCCCCCACCGCCGACTGCTGTGCCAATGTCAAAACAGGAGGAGAGGGCCCACCAATTCAAGGAACCATCTCCCCGACCCAACCCAATTTCTCCAAGATCGAAAAAAATCAAGGGATTGAACAGTCGCCAAACGGTCATAGTCGTAAAGGGCTCGGGTATATTTTCGAAGATTTACACAATCTCATTGGTTTTTCTTATCCTTTCAGTTGTTTCTTATCTCGTAGCTTTCGCTTTGGTTGCCTTCTCACCTGAAGAAGTCGGCCCCAAGTTGGAGCGAATGGGTATTTCACTCAAATGGTTCGGTCATGAAGAAGCACGCGGGGATTCATCTTCCCCTTCCGAAGCTTCTTCCCCGGTTCCTTCCGGTCCATCTGATTCCGGTGGCGGAACTAACAATTCTCCGACGGAATGAACCTGTACCTCACCAGGGACGGTCAGACTTATGGTCCCTACACGGTTGAACAGGCTCGCGAATACCTGATTGCCGGCCAGTTTTTGGAACAGGACTTTGCCCTTTTCGAAGGGCAGACGGAGTGGCAATCACTTGGTCAACTTCTTGCGTCTGTCGAGTTGCCTCAGTCTTTGGAAGAAATGCCTTCGGCCGAAACATTGTCTGGCACAGGCCAATCCCGGACACCGGTCGCCTCTTATGCTGAAGGGACTCAATCGTCCGCAACCGCGCAAGAAGCGGCAGTCATGTCCTCCCCGACGCAAACTTCCGGGGGTCGTAAAACAAGGAAGATAACGAGAATGAGCAAGGGAGGAACCGTTTTTGTTCCCAAGCAACGCAGTGCCTTGTCCAAAATCGTTTCCACTTGCATAGTTTTTCTTGTCACCTTGGTCGTTGTCGGTGGGTTGGTTGCCTTGTCGTTCTTTGTTTGGCCTGGACCAGCAACCATGAGCCCCATCCTTGCCAAAATGGGCATTCCCCTTCAGCAACAATCTCCTGCTGAAAATACTGAGCCGAAATCCGGGGCTGTGGCCAAAGACAATCCAACCAAGCCTGAGGAAGTTATGCTCGAAGAGGAGCATTTTCAAAGACTGCGTATTTCCGGTATCAGGATTTTGCCGATCGAGGGTGACAAAGGCTTACAGGTCATTTCTTCGGTGGATTCGGAAATGGCCATGCAGGATGATGATCTTTCCGCTCTTGATCCGTTGGCCGATTACATTGTTTCCCTTGACCTGACAAATTCGAAAGTCACGGACGAAGGGTTGGGCCTCCTCCTGCGGATGAAAAACCTGGAAAAGCTTAACTTGGAAGGGACCAAGTCGGTCACGGTAGACGGAATCGCCAAGCTGAAGGCATTGGAAAAGCTCAGTTACCTTAATTTGGTTCGCGTCCAAATGGACGACACTTTGGTCGATACTCTTATCGGCATGGAAAACCTCAGGGAGGTTTACTTGTACCAAAGTGGATTGACCGAAGATGCCATGGCGCGGTTAGGCGTGGCGAGACCGAAGATGTTCGTGAAGGGAGGCTAAGCCTTTCTAGTTTTCACCTGTCTCTTTCTCTCCGGAAAGCAGGCTTTGCAAATCATGCATTCAAGGCCATGGCAGGCGTGGGCCTGGCAATGTTCGCGTCCGTAGTAAATGATTTGCAGGTGTAGCTTGTTCCAGCGTTCTTTGGGGAAGTGTCGCTTGAGGTCTTTTTCCGTTTGGGTGACGCTTTTGCCGTTCGTCAGTTTCCATCTTTGGGCCAAGCGGTGAATATGGGTGTCGACCGGAAAAGCTGGGTGCCCGAAGGCTTGAGTCATGACAACCGATGCGGTTTTGTGTCCGACTCCCGGAAGTTCTTCGAGTTCATCAAAGGTCGAGGGCACTTCCCCTTCATGCTTGCTTAGCAAAATTTCGGACAGTCCCTTAATCGCTTGTGCCTTGCGAGGAGCCAAACCGCAAGGTCGTACGATTTGGTTGATGGCTTCCACGGATTGCCTGGACATGTCAAACGGGTTGTCGGCCAATGAGAAGAGTTCGGGAGTGACCTTGTTTACCCGTGCGTCCGTGCATTGGGCGGACAAAAGAACCGCGACCAAAAGGGTGAACGGATCCTTGTGTTCAAGAGGAATGGGCGGGGAGGGATACAGTTCGTTCAATTTGCAATCGATCAAGTCCACCCGCTCACTCAATTTCATGTTTTCAATTTGGCAAACATTCGCTCGGTGTTCAACTCTACAAAGTGTGACGTTACGTCATACTTGAGCCTTGTCCCCGATCTTGGACGTCACTTGGAGCAATTTGTTCGTGGTCGAGCCCTACTGTTTACGGGGAATGGGGGGAAATAATCAACTCGTACGATTAGGAACGCATCCTGCAAGACCGATTTCATGAACATCGATCCGGAAAAGTTTACCGAGCTTGGAATTTCCGCAATCACGGAGATGGCTGAAGTGGCCAAGCGCAATGGGCAGCAAGAAGTTGAAGTTTGGCACCTTTTGTCCGCTTTGACGGCCCAAGAAGATGGCATTGTACCTGCCCTTTTGGAGGAAATGGGCGTGGGGACTTCCCCCGTTCAACTTGCCCTGCATCGTGAGTTGAAAAACCTGCCGAAAATAGCCGGCGACGTAAACACCTCACGTTCCTACGCCTCGTCCGCCTTGACCGAAGGCGTTGAGAAAGCACAGGAGATTTCCCGGGAAATGCAGGACGATTACGTCAGTACCGAACATCTTCTTTTGGGCCTTGCGTCGGTCGGGAAGCCTGCGACCTTCAAGCAGTTTCTCAAGAACTTTGAGCTTTCCGAGAAGAAAATCAAGCAGACCCTGCAAAAACTTCGAGGTGGTCAAAAGGTTACCTCCCGAACACCTGAAAATTCATTCCGGGCTCTCAAGAAGTATGGAATCGATTTAGTCGAACAGGCGAAGTCCGGAAAACTGGATCCGGTCATTGGAAGAGATTCCGAAATACGCCGGGTTATTCGCATTCTTTCCCGCAAGACCAAGAACAACCCCGTACTCATTGGTGAACCCGGGGTGGGGAAGACCGCCATCGTCGAAGGGCTTGCACAGCGGATCGTTCGGGGCGACGTGCCAGAAGGGCTCAAGGACAAGACCATCTTCACCCTTGAAATGGGCTCGCTTTTGGCCGGCGCCAAATTCCGGGGAGAATTTGAAGAGCGATTGAAAGCGGTTTTGACCGAGGTGAGCAAAGCCGACGGTCGAATCGTTCTGTTTATCGACGAGATGCACACTATTGTCGGGGCGGGCAAAGCGGAAGGAGCGATCGATGCGGGCAACATGCTCAAGCCCATGCTCGCCCGCGGTGAACTCCGCTGCATCGGGGCAACCACTCTGAACGAGTACCGCCAGCACGTCGAGAAAGACACTGCTTTGGAGCGACGATTCCAGACCGTGTTGGTCGATCAACCCAATGTCGAAGACACCATTTCCATTCTCCGGGGCTTGCGAGAGAGATTCGAGATCCACCATGGCGTCAACATAAGGGACGAGGCTCTAGTCAACGCGGCCGTCCTCTCTAACCGATACATTTCCGACCGCTTTCTTCCCGACAAGGCAATCGACCTCGTGGACGAGGCTTGTGCCATGATTCGCACCGAGCTTGACAGCATGCCGGCCGAACTGGACGAGATCAGCCGAAGGGTTCTCCAACTTGAGATCGAGGAGACCGCCCTCAAGCAGGAAAAAGACAAAGCCAGCAAAGACCGCCTCGAGGTGCTCCGCAAGGATTTGGGCAATGCCCGGGACAAGATGGAAACCATCAAGCGTCAATGGGAAGGCGAGCGTAAAGGAATTGACGACGTTCGTGTTCTGCGAGAACAAATCGAAGCAACCCGCGCCGAAATGGAACGGGCCGAACGGGCCTATGATCTAAACCTCGTGGCTGAACTCAAGCATGGAAAACTACCCGACCTTGAAGCCGAACTGGAGAAGCTCGAGAATGCCGACAAAAAGGACGATTCCATTCTCAAGGAAGAAGTCACGGCCGAGGAAATCGCTGAAATCGTGGCTCGCTGGACCGGTGTGCCCGTGACCAAGTTGATTGAAGGAGAACGAGAAAAAATCCTGCGCCTCCAAAGTATTTTGCATGAACGCGTGATTGGTCAGGAAGAAGCAGTTGATGCTGTCGCCGAGGCCATCATGCGGGCTCGCGCCGGGATCAAGGATCCTCAACGCCCGATCGGGTCCTTTCTTTTCCTAGGGCCGACGGGAGTCGGAAAAACCGAGTTGGCCAAAACCCTCGCCGAAACCTTGTTCGACAGTGAAAGCAATGTTGTTCGCATCGACATGTCCGAGTACATGGAGAAGCACTCCGTGGCCCGGCTTCTCGGTGCCCCTCCCGGTTACGTCGGGTATGAAGAGGGCGGTCAGCTTACCGAAGCGGTTCGAAGAAAACCCTACTCCGTCCTTCTCTTCGACGAGATCGAAAAGGCCCACCCCGACGTCTTCAACGTCCTTCTTCAATTGATGGACGACGGTCGCCTGACTGATTCGCAAGGCCGTACCGTTGACTACAAGAACGCGGTGGTCATCATGACGTCCAACGTCGGCAGTCGTTATCTGCAGGACAGTGTGATCGAGAACGAAATTTCCGAGTCCGCCCGTGAATCGGTCATGGCTGACTTGCGCGATCATTTTCGTCCCGAATTTCTTAACAGGATAGACGACGTGGTGCTCTTCAAACCTCTTTCTCTCGAGGAGATCACGGAGATCGTCGACCTTCTGCTCAATGCGCTGAACAAGAGGCTCGAAGACCGCAAAGTCTCGGTGGACTTCACGGTAGCCGCCAAGAAATGGATCGGAGAAAAAGGATATGACCCGACCTATGGAGCCCGTCCGTTAAAAAGATTCTTGCAGAAGCAAGTCGAGACTCAACTCGCCAGAGCTTTGGTGGCCGGCGAAGTGGAGGAGGGGAGCGAAGTTGCTTTTTCGGTCAAGGATGACGAATTGGTCATGAAGATTGGCTGATTTTCCGTATCGAAATATAACTGATTTTTTAATGGGCTGCCTCTTTTCCGAGGTTCGCGTACCGTTAAAATGAATCAAGGCCTGCTACGATACTTTCGAATCAGCTGGTCTCGGGCAATTCCAGCGACCCCGACGGCTACTCAGGGGAGGCTCACGGGGAACGAACCTTACTGGGCGAGCTTGCAAACGGATTTTTCAATCGCCTTGCGGTTGATGACGAGAAAGAGAATGCAATAGGCGAAGGCGAAGCCCAAAGTCCATGGAGAAGGCCCCGGTTCCACTTCCATACCCACCTCCTTTGCGATGCGGCAGAGCTCGTATTGCAATCCGATGCCAAGGGCGAGAGCTAGCAAAAAGACGGGGACGAAGATCAGAACAAAACGCCGGAAAAACAACTTGGTCAAGGAAACGGATGAAAAACCGAGTAACAAAAGATTGGTTGCCGGCTCGGAGGCTTGAGTGACGATTAGACGGAAACTCGTGGCAAAGGTGGCGATCGAGCTGATGGAAAAAAGGACACCGATAACCGCCATTCCGAAAAAGACGGCATGGGTCACTTTCTTGACCAAGTCTTGCTCGGGGAATTCCCGATTGATCTCATATCCTTTCCCTTCAAGATCAGCCAAAAAGGCATCGGAGGGAGAACCCTCGATTTGCACGATGATCCGGGAGGGGAGCGTCGAACCCGAGTCTTTGGACTGCAGAATCTCTATGACCGGCTTTTTTTCCGCCGGGCTGCTTATCGGAGAAGCATTGCGATCTTTCTGTTCTTCAGGCAAGGATTGGAGGAAATCGAGTGAGCGCGGAGGGCCGTCCACCGTGCCGTCTTTCCAAAGGAAGAAATATTGGCCTGCATCTGGATTCCCATACTTTTCGTTGGCCTGAGAAAGAAAACTTTCCGGGACAAGCACGCTGTTGATACGCTTGCTGAAGGCCACGAACCTCCCTTCCATGGTAACTTCCCGGTTGTTGCCGATAAATAATTCGATGGGCATTCCGGTGGCTGCTTCGTTCGACAGAGTAGGGTATTCGACGCGCGAGGGGGCGAGTCCGAAATTCCAAAGATCGAGATAGAACTTGGGTACGATGATCGGTACGGTAGAGGAGTTTCCGTCCCAATCCCATTCTTCGGGCACGAAGTCGAGAAATTCATCGGGAATTGATTCGAAGAACAGATCGGTTTTGGCGGCCGCTCCCAACCCGACTTTGCCCGAGGGCCAAATGTAAAGAGTGAGGGGAAATTTATTTCGTGTGAAGCCTCCCGTTCTCATGACTCCGTCCATCCTTTCGATTTGGTCGAGTTCTTCTTGGGTGAAAGTCTTTTCGCCCTTGCCCATGTTGACCAAGGCTCCACCGTGAATTTTCTTGTTCAGGGTGAAGAAATTGCTGGGGGAGACTTGTTCGTCGAAGAAGCGGTTGCTGTCCTGATACAGTTGAACGGCAAGAATAAGCAAGCTTGAGCCGAGCAAACAGCCAAGGGACGCAATCCAAATTTCCCACCCCGAGCTTTTCGTCCTTACTGCCTCTCGCATCGATCTTTCTTGAGGTGAGCTCACAGGCGAAACCTTTCGTCGAATTTGATAGGCGGTTCGTCTCCCAAGGATGAGAGGATCAAGGTGGCCTGGTTTCTTTCGATGGTTTCGGCAATGAGACGGCAAGCCCGTTCGGTGTTTTCTTCATCGAGGTGACTGAAAGGTTCGTCGAGCAGAAGAAGTTCGAACGGCTTGCGCAGGGACCGCAGCAGCGCGATCCGTTGGCGTTGACCGAAAGAAAGAGTTTCAACAGGTTGGTCGACAAATGGCTCCATGCCCACCTGGCCTAGCATTTCATCAAGCGGAGGAGCCTCGGGGTTTGTCTCGGGGATTAATTCGAGGTTGTCACGGGCACTTAGCCGGGGGAACAACTTCAGGTCTTGAAACAGAAGGCTTATTCTTCTTTTTCTCAGGGTTTCCCATTCACCCGCCGTACGGGAAAGAACAGAAAGACCTTCAAGCAAAGCTTCGCCTGAGAAGTCCCTCCGGAGGCCATAGAGGACATGCAGTAAGGTGCTTTTCCCTTTGCCTGATTGGGCTGCCAGCAGGCATTTCGCTCCACTTTCGATGCGGAGGTTCTGCTCCCACACTTCGGATTCGGGGATGAACCTGTCCGGTATGGGATGGGGGCGAAGGGAATTAAGCTCGATTTGCACGTCAACTCAGGAGGGAAAGGAAAGTAAGCCCGAAAATCGCCTCCTTTTCAACCTCCGATAGTTTTCCCGCTTCAAGCACTTCCTCTCGAAAGGTCATGAAGTCGGGCACTTTCTGCTTTTGCGGGAAAACCCTCAGCGGGTAATCGCTGCCCCAAATAATTTTTTCATAGCCCGCCGTATCAATCAGCAAGCGGTAAAGAGAAGCGTCATAGAGGAGCGGACAGGCAGCCAAGTCGTAGTAGACGTTAGAAAGTTCGGGCCTCAATCGAGGGTTGAGTTCGTAAAAGGGAAACAACCCGCCTGCGTGAGCGAGGATGATCTTGAGGCGGGGGAATTGCCTTGCAAGCCAAAGAAAATCTTCGAGGCGGGTATGGATTCTGCCCGGATAATCGTGCCCAACGGGTTCGGTAACGTGAAAGTTCACGGGCCATCCTTTGTCTTGAGCAAATTCCATGCAGGACAGCCAGATTGGGTCGCGCATGGAAAATCCCTGAGCCCAGGGGTGACATTCCCCGATTCCGGAAAATCCTTGTTCATGCCTCTTTTGCATCTCCCCAAGCGGATCTTCCATTCCGGGATGTACGGCGGCAAAGGCATAGAACCGTTCAGGATCATCTTTGATCCACCGGGTATGCCACTCGTTGTGCAAAAGGCAGGTTTCCGGATTCTCCCAATACCAAGCGAGCAGGGCACACCGGTCAATGCCCGCATCATCCATGTCGTGGATCATCCGAATTCCGTCGGCCCATCCCTGGAGCCTGGGCCCCTTTTGCGGCAAAACCAGTTCGAGCCAATGTTTTTCCCTTCTTGCTTCGGAAAAGGCTTTCGGGTCCTCGAAAACCTCGGGCGGGTAGCGATGAGTGTGCGAATCAATGATCACGACGCGGTCTTGGCATATGACTTACACCTCATCTTTAGACCAGGTGATTTCGGGTCAAGGCGTAATCAGGCGGAGTCCGCAGGCTGGTTGCTCGTTGATTCGAGTTTCCGGCTAAGAGAAGCCTCGATGAAAGAGGCGAAGAGGGGATGAGCCTGATTGGGCTTGGATTGAAATTCAGGGTGAAATTGAACGCCGACAAACCATGGGTGATCCTTGACTTCGACAATTTCAACCAAGTCCATTTCGGGGTTGGTTCCCGAAATGAGCAAACCTGCTTTCGAGAGCCGATCGCGGTAATCATTGTTGAATTCGTAGCGATGACGATGGCGTTCGGAGATTTCGTCCCGGGCATATGCCTGGTAGGCGAGGCTATCCTTGCTCAGCGTGCATGGGCATGCTCCAAGCCTCATGGTCGCGCCTTTGTCCTTGATGCCGACTTGCTCCTCCATGATGTGTATGACCGGATCGGAAGTCTCGGGATCGAACTCGGTGCTGTTCGCTTTTTCCAATCCCAAAACGTTGCGAGCGTAGTCGATCACGGCAATTTGCATTCCGAGGCAGAGACCCAGGTAGGGGATTTGATTTTCCCGGGCGTATTGAGAGGCGATGATCTTGCCTTCCGTTCCACGATCGCCGAATCCTCCCGGAACCAAAATTCCGTCTAGTTTGGCCAAGTGGGCCTCCGGACCGTCACGCTCGATATCCTCCGCGTCAATGTGAAGAACCTCGACCTCGCAATCGTTGCGGATGCCTCCGTGAACGATCGATTCGTTTACTGAGAGGTAAGAGTCCTGAAGATCCATGTACTTTCCGACCATTCCCACCCGTACCTTGTGCTTCGGGTTGAGCAAACGGTGAACGACTTCTTCCCATTCGTCTAACTTGGGCGCGGGAGCATCGAGTCCGAGAAAGCGGGTGACTAGGGTGTCGAGACCTTCCTTCTTGAGCATATGGGGAAGTTCGTAAATGGAGTGTGTGACGTCCAGTTCTTCGATAACCGCTTCGGGGGGGACACTGCAAAAGAGGCTGAGCTTTTCCCTGATTTCCTCGGTGATCGGCTGTTCGGTACGGCAAATCAAGATGTCCGGTTGGATTCCGATCTCGCGTAATTTGGCCACGCTTTGCTGGGTAGGCTTGGTCTTGAGTTCACCGGCGGCCTTGAGCGAGGGAAGCAGAGTCATGTGAATGAAAAGGACGTTTGCCTTTCCTACTTCGCTTGCAAACTGACGCATCGCTTCGGTAAAAGGCAAACCTTCGATGTCGCCGATCGTTCCCCCGATTTCCGTAATCAGAACATTGACTCCTTCGCCGGCTGCATAAATTCGGTCTTTGATTTCGTTGGTGACGTGAGGAATGACTTGAACCGTTTTTCCGAGATACTCACCCCGCCTTTCCTTGCGAATGACCGACTCGTAAATCTGTCCACTCGTCAAATTGTTGAAACGGGATAATTTGCCCGAGGTAAAACGCTCGTAGTGACCGAGGTCGAGATCGGTTTCCGCCCCGTCGTCCAAAACATAAACTTCCCCATGCTGAAAGGGGCTCATGGTTCCCGGATCGACATTCAGGTAAGGATCGAACTTTTGAATCCGAGTGGTCAGACGCCTCTGCTCAAGCAACGCCCCTAGCGATGCCGCCGTTAGACCTTTTCCCAAGGATGAAACCACCCCTCCCGTTATAAAAATGTATTTCATGCCTTTTCTAGATCCCTCGAAATGAAATGACATGGCAAGCCACCGGCACGCAACCTTGTTTTGATTTTTTTGCGAAATTACTTATCATTGTGGCTTCATATCTTCCGAAGACCATTAATCTCTCTAATTTATTAAGCTTATACCCTACAGTTCCGATGCCTTTACACTCGTCATTTGTTTGAGTAAGCAAAAATATAACATAAATTGAACTTTATCATGTTTTCTACTTCACTCGGTAAAAAGTACGTGATGGCTCTTACGGGCATTGTTCTGATTGGCTTTGTTTTCGTTCACATGGCCGGTAATTTGCAGATACTTGCGGGGCAGGAGCAGATCAACAAATATGCCCACAACCTGCAAAGCCTGCCATGGTTCGTTTTGTGGGGATCGAGAATCTTTCTTTTGGTCTGCGTACTTCTCCATGCTTGGACTGCTTACGCCCTTGTTTCGGAGAACCGAAAAGCACGACCCCGTCCCAATGAAGTGGAGGTCACCAAGAAGGCGGGTTGGTCGTCCCTGTACATGGGGTTGACCGGAACGATCCTCTTGGCTTTCATTGTTTTTCATCTCCTTCATTTTACGATCCGGTTGGTTTTTCCCGAATACGGCGAATTTAAAACGTCAATTGGGTCGCCGGATGATTCCGAGATTCACGACGTTTACAAAATGGTTCT
>JAYOMW010000108.1:0-11375 GCA_038121045.1 Opitutia bacterium | reverse complement strand
GGGAAAAGTCCATTGAGGCGGGCCTTTTCGTCAGGAAGGATTTCAAGGGTGACGCTGGAAGTGCCATCTTCCATGACAAGGGTGCCCCGGTAGGTCCCTTCGGTTGGAATTTCACTTCCACAGGAAAAAAAGAATGCCGACAGGCCCAGGAGTCCCAACAGGCGGCAGTGATGATCAAGCAACCGTCGCATGGCTCGAGGTTCAGGTAACCGGAAGCAATTCGTCAATGGGTTTTCCGTAGGGGAGAATGGGCATGGGGCGTCCACTGTGGTCGAGGAAGCTCTGATGATAATCAACGCCCAGATGATGGTAAACCGTGGCCCAGAGATCGTTCGGGGAGAGCGGACGGTCGATGGGTTCTTCCCCTCGGCTGTTGGTTGAGCCTATGACCTGACCGGTGCGCATCCCGCCTCCCGAGACCAACATGCTCATGGCCCTGGGCCAGTGGTCTCTTCCCGGTTGATCGATTTTCGTTTTGCTGCCCTTGCCAATGGAGATTTTGGGCGTTCTTCCAAACTCGCCGGTCACCACGAGAAGAACCTTTCGGTCGAGTCCCCGTTCGTAGAGGTCCTCGATCATGGCGGTAACGACTTGATCGTAAATCGGGAGGCGGACCTTGGCGTCTTTGAAGATATGGGCGTTCACCGCGTGACTGTCCCAATTGTAGGTGCCTTCGTCGATCCACGGCACCCCGGTGCTTCCATAGGGGTTCTCCATGACAACCGTTACCCAGTTGGCTCCTGCTTCCACCAGTCTTCTGGCCAGAAGGGCACGGGTTCCCCAGTTGTGCGAGCCAAAACGTTCACGCGTTCTTTTGCTTTCCTTGCTCAGGTCGAAAGCGTCACGAACCTGATTGGAGGTAAGCATGGAAAGGGCCCGCTCGTTGAAGCTGTCCAACACGGAAAACTCTTCCTTGGCGGAAAGGGAATCCCTCAATGAATCGTATCCTTTCAGGAGGCTCATGCGGTCGTCCAGTCTGCGGGCGAAGCTGGTATCGACGCCTAGATTCTCGACCTTGAAATCTTTGTCGGACGGGTCTGCGGATATGGCGAACGGATGAGTTTCCGCTCCGAGATATGCGGAACCGAAACTAAAGGTGTCGACTTTGTTGACCCGGCTGTTTCCGAGAGCTACGTATCCGGGCATGTCGCCGACTCTGCCTTGATCGGAAAGAGCCTTGTGGGCCATCGACCCCACGCAAGGGTAGTCGTTGACGAAACCGGTCGGTTGCTTGGGGTCCCGCCCGGTTAGAAATCTCTTGTGCCCCCCTCCATGATCGGCAAAATCATGGTGGACGGAACGGATCAGGCAGTATTTGTCCGCGATCTTGGCATGCTTGGGCAAAAGTTCGCAAACCTCCATGCCGGGCACGTTGGTTTTGATTGGCCGGAAATCACCCCGATGGGTGGAGGGGGCCTCGGGTTTCATGTCGTAGGTCTCCATATGGGGAGCCCCCCCCGGCAACCAAACGAAAATGACTGCGGTGTCTTTTTCTTCCCCGCTTTTGGCTTTGGCCTCAAGCAGACTGGAAAGTCCAAGCATGCCACAAGACGCCCCTCCTATTTGCAGGAAGGATCTACGGGCCATGGGCCCGGGACAGAGTCCATTGCGCAAACTGCCGACGGTCATGGATATCATCTTACGAGACGCGGTTGAAGAAACAAATAAAAAAGTCCCCGAGCTTTCCGAACAAATGAGTTGGTGGACGGAGTAATTCCGTTCTTTTTCCCTTATTTTCGGAGCAAACGCAAGACTTCCAGGTTGAGGGATTCGTAGGCGGCGGCCTTGACGATTCCACTGGGTGGGAACAAAGGGATGGGGTATCCCTCGATCGGCACGCAGGCATCCCCGAAGGCGAGGCCGAGGTCGAGTCGGTCGGGATAGTTCAAGTGAGCGGAAAAATCCGGCCTCGGATTTTCAGCGGTCATCAGAAGAACCCGGCTCTTCTTGGCCTTGAACAGATCGTCCACCTTGGGGCTGAGCCCGAAATACCCGAGTCGGAGGACGAGACCGCCTTGGGGCGCCTTGGTCTTGAAGTTGTTCAGCTGGGACTCGACGTTCTCATGGACCTCGATGTTGTCGGCCCAGGCGGAGTCGGAGTACTTGCCCACGTAATGCATCACCATGTGCCCGCTCGATGCCACCACGGTGCGACGACCGGCCTTGGATTCCTTGGCAATGGTTTCGGCAAAGTCTCGGAGCGTGGGCAACTGGGTGTTTTCCAAGGCCAGCAATTGGGAGCGAATCCTATGCAGGAAGGCCTTGCCCAAGACTCCTTTGGGTATGGGCTCAATGGAATACTCCTTGTGGTATTTTACTTTGCGAAAGAAGCGGTCGGACCAGTCGCGCCCGTCCTTCATGGCCCAACTCTTCCACATCGTGGGCATGCGTCCCTGGCGGGTGTGAGCGGCAATGGTTTCAGCCATCCAGACCCAGCCCGAAACGGCGCCGACGACGTGGTTTGATTTGCCCGGATCGTTGTCCTTCGGCTCGGTGTTCAGGTCCACCCAGGCATCGCATGCCTTGGCATGTTCGGCCAGGCGGGGGTTCTGCATGGAGCCGAAGCCGAGGACGAATTGCCCCGTCTCCTTGAATTTGCGCAGGCGCTTCAAGTCATTGGGCTTGGGGTCGGCATCCCAAGCCACCACGGCCATGTCGTGAGCCTTCTCCTTGTCGGTGCGCAGAGTCTTGTCCTTCCAGGGCCGGTCGAACCCGACGTGCATCAAGCCACCGCTGCGGCCGATCAGTTCCTGTTCCAAAGTGGCTCCGAGCCAGTGGAATCCCACCAAACCGCCGCTCTCGTAGCGCTCTGCGGTCCTTTCGCCCAATTCGATGAATTGAGGGAGGTTGCTCTCGATGCGGTTCAAGTGTTGGTGAATGGAGCGCAGGTATTTCTCGATCGGTCCGGGAGCCGGGGGCTTCTCGCGAAAAGCATCGATCTTGAGCAGGGTGAAAGGATAGATGATGGTTGCGTAGAGGGTGTTGTCACGGGTGGCGATCAGCGCCATGTGATTATGTAACGGCGTCATGGTGCCGTCGGGCAAGGTGTGATAGCCATGACTCCAAGGCGGCTTCTTTCCGTTGGTCGGTTCGAAGTCGAAGAAGTCGGGATTCTTGACCGCGAGCACGCCGAGGTCTTCGTGCCGGCGTTTCTTGGGGTCGTAGCGGCAGAGGTGGTGCAACTTGCCTTTGCCGAACCCAGTCGTGTTTTGCACGCTGATCAGGGTATAGATTCTGCCGTCCGGAGCGATGGTCAAGGCGCTCCTTGAATCGGGTTTTTCGCCCTCCAGCATCTGCCCGTGAGTGGTGCCCTTGACCTTCTTGCCCTTTGATGAAAGATCGATGGAAAGCAGGTGGGCGTCGTTCATCAGGATGAGCCATGCGGTGTGCCCGTCGGCGTCCAAATTCCAAGTGGGAATGGATGAACGGCTAGCGCGCTCGAAAGTCTTTCCATCGAACTCGATGGGGCGCCGGGTGACCTTCTTGGTAGCCGGGTCGTAGGTCGCCAGTTGAAAATCCTTGGTCAAGGCATGGGCCTTGCCATCCCCATCCATCAAGGTTGTGGCATAGGGCGTGAGCATGGGCCCGAGTTCGGAGAATTTCTTGGTCGCAGTGTCGTAGAGCATCCAGTGCTGATCCTCGCAAGTCACGACGTAGATCAGGCCGCGCGACTCGTCCGCCACGACGTCGGCGATGCCTTGCTTTTCGTAGGGCATCCCCAGATTGCGGGCCGTGTCGTTGCGCGGGTCGTAGGTGATCAAGTACCCCCCGGGGTATTCCGACGTGTCTCCTTTCTTGGCGTAGCCTTGCTTGGTCCCGGCATAGATGATTCCACTGGGACCCACGTAGTTGCGGGTGTGGAATTTGGCCTGTGCCGCGTAGCCCCTGGCGGTCAAGCCGCACACCTTGTGAGCATCCACCACGACACGCTGCTTTTCGGTGACCGGATCGAACTCGACCAAGTAGGCATTGTGATTGTACTTGGAGGTGCCGATGAAGATGCGCCCGTCGTTTCCCTCGCAAAGAGAAAAATACCCGGACTCCTCGGAATGGGTTTCCGGCAAGACGTGATGGGCCGTTCCCCAAACGTAGTTGAAAGGGGCCTTGGTCGAAGACGAAGCTTCACCCAGTAGGAAAACAAAGATAAACAAAATAAAGGAAGATTTCATGAGTAACCTGGTTTCTATTTCACTGCCTTGTGTTCCATAAAGGGATTCGGGCTGGGGAAACTCAAGAAGCTAATCGCTCTTCCGTACTTTTTTGAGGTTGGCAGGCAAAGTCTTTCTTGCACATGATGCTTTCTTGGGATCTTCTGTAATGCTGGATTATCCTTTCAAATCATTCCTAACCATTCACACTTATGAAACTGCTTTTCTTTGCTCTCGCTTTTGTTTTCCAACTTGCGGCCTTTGCCGATCATCACGGCAAAAAGCCTCTCAAGGCCTTGATGATTACCGGCGGTTGCTGCCATGACTACAAAAAGCAAAAGAACATCATAAGCGAAGGGATTAGCGAGCGCGTCCCCACCAAGTGGGATATCTTTTTCGAAATGGACCAAGCCAAGAGCAAGGCCCGCCTCAACAAAAAAGGTTGGGCGGACGGTTTTGACTACGTTGTCTACAACCATTGCTTCGCGAAGGAATCCGACGTCTCGTTCATCAAATCCATCACCGACGTTCACAAGGCGGGCAAACCCGCTTTGGCTCTCCATTGCGCCATGCATTCCTACCATTGGAACGTTCCGGCCAAAGACGGAGAGAAAAAGGCTTGGCCTGAAATGCTCGGAGCCAGTTCCAAAGGGCACGGGCCCAAAGCCGCCATTACCGTCAAAAAGGTCAAGGAGCATGCGAATCACCCGATCGTGAAGGATTTGCCCGATGGGTGGCTGACTCCCGAAGGAGAGCTATACAACGTTCAGAAAGTGTATGAGGGAACGACGGTTCTTGCCCATGGTGACAATGGAAAGGCGAAAGAGCCACAAGCCCTCGTTTGGATCAATACCCATGGCAAGGGTCGAATTTTTTCAACCACCCTTGGCCACCACAATTCCACCATGTCGACCAAGGAGTACCTGGACATGCTGGGCAATGCGGTCAAGTGGGTGATGGCCAAAAAATAGCTCGTCGTTGAGTTCGACCTAATCGGAATTCGTTCAGAGGCCCTTGAATGAAGAGAGGGGCTAGTATTTGGATAAGTGTCTTCTTCATCCTTTTGCTTGTTTTGTTCTGCAAGTTGGATGCGTCGCCCAAACTCCAAGGGGTCGATGGCAATCCTGCAATGGGACTGAAGGAGGCGGGTGAAGTTCTCATTGGGGAACTCCAATGCGCGAATTGTCATGTGGGTGCCGGTTCCAATCCATTGTCTAGAAGACATGGACCGGATTTGACTGAGGTCGGGCAACGAGTCTCGTCCGCTTACCTGCTCGAATTTCTCGCCGACCCGCTTGGGGCTCACGAGGGAACCAAGATGCCCGACTTGTTGGGTTCGATGAGTGAGCGGGAACGCGAGGAGGCAGCTTCGGCTTTGACGGCATTCCTCCGGAGTCTGAGCCTGGAGAAAAGCCTTCCCCGGTGGGAAGAACAGGGAAACCCGAAGAAGGGAAAGGCTCTTTTCGAGAAAGTAGGGTGCCTCGCTTGCCATGCCTCTCCATCCGAGGGTCCGGCAGGTGAAAGCGAGGCGAGTTTAGGTTCGCTTGACCACGTAGCGCGAAAATACAACCGATCGTCCTTGGCGGGATTTCTCCATGACCCCTTGAGGGTACGGAAGTCCGGCCGAATGCCGGACTTTCATCTGACCCGCTCGGAAGCGATCGACCTGGCCGTGTATCTGATCGAGGGAAAGCAACCGGAACTTGCGGAGCCAAAGCCCAAGCTCGAAAAAATCGAGAAAGGTAGGGTGTTGTTCGGACAACTCAACTGCGTGGCCTGCCATTCGCTCGAGGGGTTGCCCGAAGCCAAGCCTGCCTTGGCGATGAAGAACCTGCGTAAGGATCGTGGTTGCCTCTCTGCAAAACCGCAGGGCGTTCCGGACTACGGGCTTTCCGAATTTCAGAGAAAAGCGATTGGGCAAGTCTTGGAGAAGGGTATTGAAAGCCCTCCGCCCGAGAGGGTGATCAAGCGTTCATTGACCGCATTCAATTGCATCGCATGCCATCAGCGTGATGATTATGGCGGTCCTTCCGCCCGGTTGAAGTCATCCATGAAAAGTTCTCAGGAAGGATTGGGAGATCATGGGAGGTTCCCTCCTTCACTCAGTTTTGTGGGGGCGAAACTGAAGCCCGGTTGGATGAACAAGGTGATGTTCGATGGAGGTTCCGCCCGCCCGTACGCACACACGCGGATGCCAAGTTTCGGGGAGGAAAACTTGGGCTTTCTCCCCGCTTTGTTCACTCAGGTTGATCAACTCCCCGAGGTGAAGTTCCCGGAGATTCCAAGAAAGAAAAGAGGGGAAATGAGGAGCGCCGGTCACAAGCTGGTCGGAGACAAGGGACTTAATTGCGTGGCTTGCCACCTATTTAACGGCAAGTCGGCCGGTGGCTTGCAGGGGCTCGATCTGCTTGCTTCCTACGATAGGCTGAAGCCGGATTGGTTTGTTCCCTTCATGCTTAATCCGGCAAAGTACCGCCCCGGCATCGTCATGCCGAGCTATTGGGGGAACGGTCAATCGACTGACAAGGAAACCCTCGACGGGAACGCCACCGCTCAGTTGCAAGCCATTTGGCATTACCTGTCTTATGGACAAGGAGCCCCGACCCCCTCGGGCATTGGAAATCCGGGAACCAACCTTGAGGTCACGGACAGACCACTCGTTTACCGTGGTCGCAGTCGGGTGGCCGGTTACCGGGGGATCTCCGTCGGTTTTCCGGAAGGGATTCATTATGCTTTCAATGCCGAGACGGGAGCCCTTTCGGCTCTTTGGAAAGGGGAGTTCGTCAGCGTAGGGTGGGGAGGTCAAGGAGCGGGCAATTTCAATCCCCGGGGCCGATCCGTTCAGCTTGCCCAAGACCTTGCTTTTCAGCCCGTGAGTCAAAAAGAGAAGGCTTGGCCGAGTCTGCCGAAGATGACCAAGGAGAACCCGGTCAATCCCGATCCGCTTTATCCTAAGAACTTGGGATACAAGTTCCGTGGTTATTCGCTCGATGATCAGGGAATTCCGACTTTTTCCTATGAGTTCGGGAAACTTGCGATTGAGGATTTCTCGAGACCTCGGTCACTTCCCCAAGATCATCTGCTTAGAAGAACGCTTCGCATAACGAGCCCTGCCCGGGATCGCCTTCTTTTTCGTGCCTTGGCGGGGGAAGTGGAAAGGGAGAAGGAGGGCGTGTTTGCAACCCCTGACCTTCGCTTGAAAGTTCTCGACGGGAAACCTTTTTTGAGGGAGGGCTCGGAGGGTAAGCGCGAATTGATCATTGAGTTTTCCCTTGAGGAGGGGCAATCCGAATTTATCTTTGAGTATGAACCCCTTCGCTAGACTTTTATTGTGTCTCTTGCCTTTCTCCTCAACCCTTTGGGGCGAGGAAGTCGGAGAGTGGTGGGGGACTGCCGAGCGGGAGCGAGCTTATTACCGTATCACCGAAATTCCCATCCCCAAGGGTTTGGTTATCGAAGCGGGCGCTTTCGTTACTTTGCCCGACGGCAGGATCGCAATTGGCACGCGGAGGGGAGACGTTTTTCTTTCTTCGGGAATCGACCGGAGAAAGCCGAGTCCGACCTTCGAGCTCTTTGCATCGGGGTTGGATGAAATCTTCGGACTGGCTTACAAGGACAACGCGTTTTACGTTACCCAGAGTTGCGAGCTTACCCGGGTGACGGACCGCAATGGAGACGGGCGGGCGGACAAGTTCGAGACGATCTCCGATGGGTGGGGATACGGAAATTATCACGAGTACGCCTTTGGTACCAAGTTCGATCCGGAGGGAAACCTATACGTCGCTCTCGGGCTTTCCAATTCCTATCATTCCCGGGCTTTGTTCCGCGGGTGGGCCATGAAGATCACGCCGGACGGAAAAACCATTCCGATTGCTAGCGGATTGAGAAGCCCGGGGGGGATTGGTCCAAACGAGCATGGAGCCCTGTTTTACATAGAGAGCCAAGGGCCTTGGAACTCCTCCTGCAGCCTCAAGTTTTTGAAGGAGGGTGGATTCATGGGGCACCCGGTTAGCTTCAACTGGTACGAGTACGCCAAGAACCTCAAGGGTCCGCCCAAGAATCCCGAGTCGGGCGGGCGCATCGTGACCGAGAAAATGAAAGTCAAGGAACTGGTTCCTTACGCAGTGATCTTCCCCTATATCCGGATGGGACGCTCGATCAGTGGGTTCGTGGTCAACCGGACGAAAGGGAAATTCGGCCCCTTCGAGAATCAGATCTTCATCGGCGACTACACCCAGTCCATCGTCATGCGTGCCACGACCGAAAAAGTAAACGGAGTCTGGCAGGGGGCGTGTTATCCTTTCCGCGAAGGCTTTTCCACGGGGATCCTCAACCTTCAGTTTACCCCGGAAGGCAACCTTCTCTCGGGCGGAACCAACCGGGGTTGGCCGGTACGCGGCAGAAAACCCTTTGCCTTGGAGAGAATCGACTGGACGGGTAGGATGCCTTTTGAAATCAAGCAAGTGTCGATCACCCCGAAAGGATTTTCAATTGCTTTTACAAAACCTCTGGATCGCAGTTCCGGAATCGATCCGAAATATTACCGGTTGTCGACCTTCACCCATATTTATCACGGTGGGTATGGCGGACCCGAAGTCGATCAGACGACCCCGGTTGTGAAGAGCGTGACTTTGTCGGAAAACGGAAAGTTGGCGCGCATCGAGGTTCCCGGCGTCCAGCCCGGTCACGTTTACGAGTTTGATCTTGGGGAATTGAGGGACGCGGAAAAAACAACCCTCTTGCACCGGCATGCGTACTACACGGTGAACGAGATTCCCGAAGGCAAGTAAGCGCAAAGGCCAAGTGAATTCCCTAGAACCCCCAATCCCTTTTTAGCTGCGGAATTTGTCGGGGTTGTAGCCTTTGTTTCCCTTTTTATGGCCCTTCCCCCCTTTGCCGAATTTTTTTCGTTTTTCGAAGGCTTTGCCTTTGGAGAACTTGCCGCCCCGGTTGCCACTCGGGCGGGGTCTGCCCTTGTCGACCGAAATATTCAACTGGTGACCTTGAACCCAAACGGTTTTGAGGGCTTCCATGATTTCGCGGGGCATGTCCTTGGGGAGATCAATGAAGGTATGATCCTTGAACATGCGAATTTTCCCCATGTTTCTGGGATCGAGTCCAACCTCGTTGGCGATGGCTCCGACGATGTCTCCCTTTTGCACTCCATGATATTCTCCGACCTCGAGACGATAGCTTCTGAGATGATCGTCTTTGGAAAAACGCCGGTCTTCCCGGTCTTCCCGGTCCCGTCGTTCTCCCCGGTCGTTATGCCTCGACGAACGGTCGGGTCTGTCCTCGCGGTCCCGTTTTGGTTTGCGGGGCGGGGCGGGCATATTCTCGTATCGCAAGCCTTTCTTGCCGGCCTCGAGGAAGGCGAGGGATGCGGCAAGATCCAAGGCGTCATGTCCGGATTCCTCCACCATTCGGCTGAGGGCTTTGCGGTAATCGGCCAAGTCTCCCTTGAGTCCCTCCTCAATCTTGGCGAAGAACTCTTCTTCGCGGCGTTGATTCATTTCTTCAAGGGTAGGGAAAACATATTCTTCGCAGGGGACCTTCAGAGTGCGTTCGATTGCCTTGAGCATACGCATTTCCTTTCCCGTTACGAAAAGGATGGCATCCCCCTCACGGCCAGCCCGGCCCGTTCTGCCGATCCGGTGAGTGTAGGATTCCAAGTCGAAAGGCGCGTCGTAGTTGAGAACATGGGAAATGCGGTCGACGTCGAGCCCCCGGGCCGCTACGTCGGTGGCGACCAAAACGTCGATTTTGCCCCGCTTGAGCCGGTCCACGGTCTTTTCCCTCAGGTTTTGCGGCATGTCCCCGTTCAAGGGTTCGGCGGCATATCCTCTTCCTTGCAACCCCTCCGCGATTTCCATGGTTGCATTTTTGGTTCGGGAAAAAACAAGCATTGCATCGAAGCGTTCGATTTCAAGGAGCCTCGTCAGCATCTGCTTTTTTTCATGTTGCCTGACCTTGATGAAGCGCTGCCGGATGTTGGGCGAGTTCTCCGCCTTGACTTTGATCGTGATCTCGACCGGGTCGCGCATGTGTTTTTCGGCCAACTTGCGGATTGGCTTGGGCATGGTGGCGGAAAACAATGCGGTTTGCCGTTCATCCGGGGTATGGTCGAGAATCCAGTCGATATCGTCGATAAAGCCCATGCTCAGCATTTCGTCCGCTTCATCGAGAACGAGCGCCTTTATTTGATCGAGCTTGAGATAGCCTTTTTCGACGTGGTCCATGATTCGTCCGGGCGTTCCGACCACCACTTGAGCTCCCCGTTTGAATTCTCTGATTTGTTCGCCATAGCCGGTCCCTCCATACACCGCGACGACTCGCAACTTCGGGAGGTTCTCGGCATAGCCCTCGATGGCTTCGGCCACTTGCAAAGCGAGTTCCCGGGTCGGAGCAAGACAGAGAATCTGGGGTGCCTTGAGGGATTCGTCGATTCGGGAAAGCAGAGGCAGAGAAAAGGCTGCGGTCTTGCCGGTGCCCGTCTGGGCCACGCCAAGCAAATCCGATCCCTCGAGGAGAGGTGGGATGGCCTTTTCCTGAATGGGCGAGGGGGTCTCGTAACCGGCTTTTTCAACGGCTTGCAGGATCGGCGGGGAGAGGGAAAGGTCCGAAAAGCGCATACGGGCATCCGATTGCGCATGAATGGCGTCTTCTTCGTTCATGGGGCGTGTTTCGTTCGAATGGTTTGTTGTTGGGCCTTGTCTTCGAACGATCGCTCGCTTTCACTCCGTGTTCATCCATCGACCACACGCGAGCCCTTGTTCTGTTACATGGCAGTCCTTTTAGGCTAGACCATTTCCGAAAAAAGACGAGCAGTAAAATGCCGACCTTACCTGTCTTCACCAAACAATATCGTTCGCCTGAAAGCCTTATCCTTGATTTAGCGAGCCTCTGTCCTATGGTTGATTACTCATTTCCTTCAAACCAACTACGTTCCATGATTGATTCTCTCTTGGCCAGATTCCTCGTTCTCGCGCTTTGCGTTTTACCGATTGCGATCCCGTCCTTCGCCCAAAAGAAAAAAAAGGTAGACCCGCTTGCCATTCCGGAAATCACCCGGGATCAAGTCATTTGCTTCGCTCTTTATACGGTTCATGCCAAGACCTTGAAGTTGACGGCTCAACTTTATCCCCTCAAGGAGGGTGAACCACGCAAGGCAACCCTGGAAGTCAAGCGCGGAGGCGAATGGGAAAAGGTCGCCGAGGCCAAGGTGAT
>JAYOMW010000107.1:0-11387 GCA_038121045.1 Opitutia bacterium | reverse complement strand
CAGATCGAGGTGGTTGTGGACAAGGTGGCGTCCTTTGACAAGATGCGGCGCGTAACCAAGTATTACGTGGAGGAAAGTGATTCGCGGTCATCCGATATCGTGGGGGAGAGCGAACCGGTCAAGAGGCTCAAGACATTGGTTGACAAAGTAGCCAAGACCGAGGCCAGCGTTTTGATTACCGGTGAGAATGGCACGGGCAAGGAATTGGTGGCCCGGGAACTTTACCGTAACAGCATGCTGTCCAAGGAACCCTATATCAGAGTCAATTGCGCCGCGATTTCCGAGACCTTGATGGAGAGTGAGTTTTTTGGGCATGAAAGGGGGGCTTATACCGGGGCAACGGAAAGACGCGAGGGGCGTTTCGAATTGGCGGACGGGGGCACGATCCTTCTGGACGAAATCAGTGAGATCGCCCCTTCCTTGCAGGCAAAGTTGCTTCGAGTCCTGCAGGAGTGGGAGTTCGAAAGGGTAGGGGGAAACAAGACCATTCGGGTAAAGGTTCGGGTTCTAGCCACGACCAACAGGGACTTGACCGTGGAGGTGGAAAAAGGGAATTTCAGGGAGGATTTGTACTATCGATTGAACGTATTTCCTATTGCGGTTCCGCCTTTGCGTGAACGCGGTGACGACGTTCTTCTCTTGGCCAATACTTTTTTGCTCAGGCATGCCCGTCGCCATGGAATAGAAAAGATTTCCTTTTCCAAGAATTGCGAGAAAGCGATTCAGTCTCATAATTGGCCCGGTAACGTTCGGGAACTTGAAAATGCGGTGGAAAGAGCGGTCATACTGTCCGACCCCGGCAAAAAGATTGAAGCGGAATTGCTTGGTTTGGGAAATTTGTCCATATCCGTCGCGTCCAAGAAAAGCACTTCGGCGAACATAGAAAAAGCAGGAGAGGAAACGGAGATCGAGTCGATGGAGGTTGTTGAAAAACGCCACATTGCGAAGGTTTTGGCCGATTGTGATGGAAACCGTACTCATGCCGCGGAAAAACTTGGTCTGAATGTTCGAACCCTCAGAAACAAGATCAAGCAGTATTCGCTTTAAAAGCGTATTCACAAGGCTTTGTCGTTTCAAGGCAAAGCTACCGCACGGCAAATCATTGGGCGAAGCAAACGAAGAACCTGTTCGAATAGTCTCTAAGACCAAAGTGAAGATGATCGAAATTAAGCACTTGGCGTGCCATTGAAGCAAGTATTTGAACGGATTGTCCTAATCGTTGAAAAGCAATTCGATGTTGGACGGATCTTTCGACAGGTCAATGACTTCGTTCGCATCGAATGGTTTGCCTTCTTTGATCGTAAAACTAACTAATTCGCCTCGGTCAAACTCCGCTTCTTCCCATAAACTTCCTGCCTCGTTCCATTTCGAAATCGTGCCGTGATATTTGCCTTTCGAAAACCTCAGAACGGCTTCTTTTCTTCCCTTGTCATCCATGGCCGTAATCGTTCCCGTGTAAAGTTCTTCGGTTTCGCGGATATGGATAATTCCTCCTCTCTTGGGGTCACCCGCGAATTTTTGGTAAAATTCGGATCCCTTGCCTTCCCATTCTTCTAGCTCAATGGCCGCCATACTTTTGCCTGATTCGGATGCTCCCTGGTCCTCGAATCGTCCAAAATCCTCGAGGTCTTCCTGAAAATACTTTCTCGTATAAACGACTCCATGCTTTGTCCAAACGTAAAAATAACCATGCCTCATTCCGTTTTTGAATTGTGATTTGGTCTTCAGGTTTCCATTTTCATGCCATTCGAAGAAATCTCCATGGGGCTTTCCGTACCAATAGCTTTTGAGTGCGGCTACGGAACCGGTGCGGGCCCTTATTTTAATCAGGCCGCTAAAGGGCGACTCTCCTTCTTTCCTGCAAAAGATTTCTTCAAACCCATCTTCCTTGGTGAAAAAGGTTTCTTTGAATTCGGTTGGGGAACCTTCCCAATATTCCTCTTGGACGATCAAGTCGGAGAGAGGGAGTCGATCATCCACAGCTTCCATGGGAGGAGTCGCAGGAGGTTCTTCGGCGCAACTTGACAGGAAGCACAAAAGAATGAATGTAAGCGTCGAAAGGCGAAAATACCTGTCGTGAACGGCTTGGTTTCTAGCTTCAAGATTTATCATAAGGCATCACATTCCTTCCAATTCAAAACCAAGGGCAAGGCGGAATCCGACGTCGCCCGATTGATAGTCTTTGCCAAAATTGCTTCTCCTTCCGGTCTTGCAACAATCTTCGCAGGAATCCCAGCTTCCTCCTCGGTTCACCTTGTCCATGTTCTTCCATTCGAGCAAGGGGTCGATCAATTTTTTTTCAGGGCGTTTCCCATAGCCGTCCAAGCACCATTCCCGGACGTTCCCATAGAGGTCATGGAATCCCCAAGAGTTGGCTTTCTTCTTTTTGACAGGTTGTGTCCGAGCATCCGAATTCTCGGAAATCCATGCGTAATCGCTGATTGAATCGGGTTTGTCCCCAAAGAAATAAACACTTTGAGTACCCGCGCGGGCGGCAAATTCCCACTCGGCTTCGCTCGGCAGCCTGAAAATCATCCCTTTGGGGATAGTTTTGAAATTCTTGAGTTCCTCGTTCAGGGATTGGCAAAAAGCCATGCATTGTTTCCATGTCACTTGTTCGACTGGTCTTTGGTCCCCCTTGAAGCGGCTCGGGTTCTTGTCCATTCGGAGATTCCAGGAAGCCTGAGTGGTCTCGTTGACCGCAAGATAAAAAGGCTTGGTAATCTCCACTTTTCTCGGCCCGTCATAAGGCTCGATGGAAGGGTGGAGATTCTTCACGCCCATGGTAAAGTTTCCTGGGTTGACCTTAATGAGTTCCATTCCAATTACTTCGATCCGGTCGGGCAGAACGCTTTTCGATTCTTTGCCAAGAATCGTAATCCCAATCAGGAAGAAAGGAATGGATAAAGCGAGCCGATCAATGCTTGTCATCTTGTGCGTCATCTTATCCCAAACCCAATGAATTGAAATGCTTAAATGCCTTTTATACGCCAATTTGTCCTCTTCTGTTTCAAAGTTTTAATCGGGTCAAGCTTGCTAAACAACACGCGAAATGAGAAAAGCTAAATCTTATGATTATTCCCAAAGCCGATAAGCTTCAACCGATGCAACTCAAGGAAATCGAGGGGATCGCTCAGGAATTCGAGTGCTCAATTCTCGAAATCAAAGGTCGAAACCGTTGCGTTTACGCCATCTTGGGTGACGAGAACCATGCCCTCATGTTCAAGAGAATTGCAGGTCTTCCCTATATCCGCAAAGTCGACATGATCGAGTCGAGCTACAAGCTTATGGACCGGCGCTCGGGTCTGTCTGATCACATCGTGCGATTGGGAGAGACCGAAGTCGGCAAGGACGCGCCTTTTGTAATAGGTGGGCCGTGCACGATTGATCCCGCCAACCCAAGTCTCTACTTGGAAACCGCCCACGCTCTGAAAGAGGCCGGAGTCGATGCCTTGCGGGGCGGGGTTTGGAAACCCCGCACAAACCCCTACTCCTATCAGGGGGACAACAAGGCTTTATCTATTATTCTGCAGGCCCGCGAAGAGACCGGATTGCCTATCGACGTCGAGGTCATGGATGCCGAGCAACTCGCGTTGGCCCTCGAAGCCAAAGTCGACGTCCTTCAAGTGGGGACCCGTAACGCTCTCAATTATTCACTTCTCAAACAAATTGGGAAAATGTCTGCCGAAACCCATTCGGCCGTTCTCCTGAAGCGGGGGAGGCACATGGCCTCGCCCGATGAGTTCATTGCAGCGGCCGAATATATCGTGGCCGAAGGTAACCCCGACGTAATGCTTTGCCCTCGTGGAACTACCCCTCCCTTGGACGGTTATCGCAATCACCCCGACGAATCGATCACTCCTTTGCTGAAGAATCGTACTTGGGCGCCGGTGGTCGTCGATCCTTCCCACAGCGTCGGTCATTCGGACTATGTTTTGGCCTGCTCGCTAGCCGCCATTGCTTATGGTGCGGACGGACTCTGCATCGAATCCCACGTGGATCCTCAAAGGGGCATCGGCGACGACCCCAAGCAGGCCATCGTACCTGAAAAAATGGGCGAACTGATTCAAGCTTGCCGGTCGGCCTTTCCCCACCGGTACAAGGCCGGTTGATCAAGCCCCGAGACGCCGGTCGGGGACCAGGTAGCCCGTGACGTAGTCGCTGACCGCTTCCTCGAGAGAGAATTGGTTGTCTCGATATCCGCAAGACCGTAGCTTGTCGATCGTCGCTTCGGTGAAATATTGGTACTTGTCCCTGAGGATCTCCGGCATATCAATGAAATCGACGTTCGATTTTTGGCCGAGGGCGGAGAAGATCGAATTGCCGAGATCGAGCCAAGTGCGGGCGGTTCCGTTTCCCAAATTAAAGAGGCCCGTGGCTTGTTCGTTCTCGGCTAGCCAAAGGGTCATGCGGACCGCGTCCTTGACGTAGAGAAAGTCTCTTTTTTGCTCTCCGTCCCGATATTCGGGCCGGTGGCTTTTGAACAGGGTCATCCGTCCCGTCTTGGCGATTTGTTCATAGGCCTTGCTTACGACCGAGCGCATATCTCCCTTGTGCTCCTCGTTGGGGCCGTAGACGTTGAAGTACTTGAGACCCGTAATGCTCTCGAACCAACCCTCGTCTCGGGCCAAGAGGTCGAACTTGTGCTTGGACCAACCGTAAAGGTTGAGGGGCTGGAACTTCTCGAGATCCTCGTCCCGGTCGTCCATGCCACTGGTCCCGTCTCCGTAAGTCGCGGCCGAAGAGGCATAGACGAAGCGGACGCCATTGCCCAAACACCATTCGCAAAGTTCTTTCGTATAAAGAAAATTGTTGTCTCGCAGATAGTCTTCGTCAGTCTCAGTAGTACTGGAGCAGGCTCCGAGGTGTATGACCGTCTTTATGTCGGTCAGTTCGGAATCCTTGCGGCGGATCAATTCACGAAATTCATCGACTCCCAAGTTTCTGCGGAAGCCAAGGTATTCGAGATTTCTCTTCTTGAGCGAATCGTCTTCCCACTGGTCTATCAACCAGACGTTGTCCAAATTCTGGTTGTTGATTCCCCAAATTACCGCACTGCCGATCAAGCCGGCGCCACCTGTGACAACCGTCACTCCTTGCATGAGGTCATGCATCGGACAATTCGATCGATCGGTCACGGGCGGCATGGGCCGCTTTTCTTACGATTTCTCGGAGTTTGTCTGCGGAGAAGCTTTCCAGGGCCGCCTGCGTGGTTCCATTGGGTGAAGTCACCCGGTTTCTCAATTCCTCGGGATGCAAGCCGCTTTGCTCCATGAGTTTGGCGGCTCCGATCACGGTGCGGGCAGCCAATTCTTTAGCCAAATCCGGATCAAGTCCAATGTCATTGCCCGCTTCCTCAAGCGCGCAGGCGAACTCGAAAACATAGGCCGGGCCGCTTCCGCTGATCGCGGTGACCCGGTCGACGTCCCTTTCTTCTCGGACTTCTCTGACAAAACCCAAGGAAGAAAGAATTTCCAAGATCAACTTACGATCCTCTTCAGTTGCACTTCGCGCAAAGAGGAAACCAGTGGCTCCCGCTCCAATTTGCCCGGGCGTGTTAGGCATCGAACGGACGACGTTCCGAGCCTTTGGGAAAACGGAATCGAGACGCTCAAGAGTAATCCCCGCCATGATGGAAAGGATCAGCGTGCCTTCGGTTGACTCACTGATGGAAAGGGGGAGTTGGGCAAGTTGTTGCGGTTTGCAACCAAGGGCCAAAAGGTCGGGCTTTGACTCTAGCATCGCCTCAATCGAATCGAAGCGAACAATGCCCGTTTCTTCAGATAGTTTTTCGGAGGTCCCGTCGTTGGCGGAGCAACATGCAATTTCAACAGCGTTAAAGGTTTGGGCACGGAGGAGGCTTTTGACTATGGCGGAAACCATCTTCCCGGCTCCCACGAAAGCAACTTTGATTTTCATTGTTCGGGCTTTGTTTTTGTATGGATGGATTCTGATCCGACTCGTCCGGTCATGGTTCTCGAGGCCAGGTCATGGAGCGATTTCTTTTGCTTGTTCAAAAGAAAGCAAAGGAGGTTGGCGATACCGAGTAAGGCGAAACTGCAAGACAAGCCTTTGATGACCGAGCGAATCACGGTTTGTCGCAAAGTAATGGCAGTCGATGATTCTTCCGTGTTGTTTTGGGTCTTGAGCGAAAAGGTTGCCTTGCCGATGGATTTCCCTCCCCAAAATAATTCGGCTTGCAAGAAATAAAATATGAAAAACAGGGTTACGATGAGGTTGTAGTTAATTTTGTCCTGAAAAAATTGGAGATCCCGCATTATGTTTTCCAATTCTCTTTGATCGGGTTGCTCTTGTTGAAAAAGTTCGGCAACCCTCGAAGTAAGGTTGTCGAATTCATTTGCGGTTTGTTCGCCCAAGGCTTTGGGCAGATACAGCATGATCAGCATTGAAATGAAAATAAGGAGGACGAAATCCATCCCAAAGGCAAGAAGCCGGATCGGTGCGGAAACAGGGGTTTTGCTCGGCTCCTTTCGGACATGGGGAGGCTCTTCGGTCATGGATCAGATCAAGAGCCAGAAGTTGATTTTTGGTAGGCTTTGACCGTATTCGCCATCAGCATGGCGACGGTCATGGGTCCCACGCCACCGGGGACGGGTGTGATGTAGGAAGTCTTCGGCGCGACCTTTTCAAAATCGACGTCCCCGACCAGACGGTAGCCGGATTTTCTTGTTTCGTCAGGAATGCGGTTGATGCCTACGTCGATGACCGTCGCTCCGGTTCGGACCATGTCTTCGCTCACGAAATGAGGTTTGCCTATTGCGGCGATCAGAATGTCTGCATTCAAGGTATGCTTTTTAAGATCGGGAGTTCGGGAATGGCAGTAGGTAACGGTAGCATTCCCAGGAGAACCCTTCCCTAGAAAGAGCATTCCCACGGGTTTACCAACGATCAGGCTTCTGCCCAGCACTACGACTCTTTTGCCTTTCGTCTCGATTCCTTTTCTACGAATTAGCTCGATGATTCCGGCAGGCGTACAGGAAACAAAAGCATCTCCATCCTCCTGACAGAGTTTGCCCAGGTTGGTTGCGTTGAAACCATCGACGTCTTTGGCGGGGGAGACATGATTGAAGACGGTTCGGTCGTCGATATGATCGGGGAGGGGAGCTTGAACCAGAATGCCATGAATGCCGGGATCCCGATTCAGTACGTCGATTTCCTGCAGAAGCCCTTCTTGGGAAATGGTCTCGGGAAAAACGAGCAACTTGCTTTCGATTCCGATCTGGCCTGCGGTTTTTTCTTTTTTTCGAACATAGGAAACGGATGCGGGATCCTCTCCTACTCGAACAAAAGCAACGCAAGGCTTGTTATCTCCGAAGCTAGAGACAAGTTCCGTGAGCTCTTCGACTATGGCCGATGCGATTTCGTTCCCGTCGATTAATTCCATGGAGCGGGGGAGTGCCTGAATTTGATCAGGTCAATCGACTCTGCGTAACAACCGCGCCCGAATTACAAGTTCGTTCGAGCCTTTATCAACGGATTCGAGTTTGCCGAGGATGTTGACTTTCTGATCCTTGAGTAGAATCGGGTCAACTATGCGAAGGTTGGCCATGTCCACGAAGGCCAAACGTTTGCCACGGGCGTTTTCCAATTGAAAAGGAAATTCACGCTCAAAGCCTAAATTTCTTGGCTTGAGGACCAAGGTTCCCTCGAAATTTCTATGGATGTTGACGGCAGGAGGGGTGACGGGAGGTTTGAGAGGCATCTCGATTTTTTCGGCTTTTGGCTGTTTTGTCTCCAAAGGATCCAATTCTTCGATCTTAACCGATTTGGCGGGGTTCGGGGCGGGGTTTTCTTGCTGGCTGGTCTCCGCCGCACGATCAGACCATTTCTTTCTTCCCACGACGACGGGCTCTACTTCCTGAGCGGTATCGGATACCACGGGCGGATTCGTTGGCACGGGTTTTCCGAAAGCCTCGCTCAAGCTGAGAGGAGGCGGGTTTTGCTCGCCCGCTTGAGCCATTCCCTTGAAAGGGAAGGCCAAAAATGAACCGCTGCAAAGGATGAGCACCGCCAAAAAGTTCGACTTGTAATTTCCCATGATCGCAATCTAGGAAATTTACTTGGGAAAGAGCAAATCAATTTCTTTCTTTTCGAGTTCGCGGTATTGCCCGAGGGGTAGCTTGTGAAGCAAAAGTCCACCTATTGACACTCTCCTGAGCTTTTTGATGCGGTAGCCAAAGTGTTGAAAAATTCGTCGTATTTCCCGCTTTTTGCCATGTCCCAGGGTTACTTCCAATTTGGGGTTGCCAATCGGCTTGCCATTTTTGGCCCGAATCTCGTCGATACGCAGAAAATCCTCTTCGACGGTGGTTCCTTTTATGAGCAAAGGCAAATGTTCTGCGGTCAGTGGAGTCTTGAGTTCCACTTGGTACCGTTTTTTGATTTCATTGGATGGATGGGTCAAGCGATGCGCGAGTGAACCGTCGTTGGTCAGAATTACGAGCCCTTCGCTCTCGACGTCGAGTCTTCCGGCGCAAAAAAGCCGGATGGATTTGTGCTTTCTCTCCAAAAGATCGAAAATCAGCCTCTGGGCATATTCGTCCTCGTTCGAGCAAGTGAATCCTTTGGGTTTGTTGACCATTAGGGTCAAGGGAGATTGCGTATGAGCCTGGATGCGCTTGCCGTTGACCTTGACGACGTCCTTGTCGGGGTTTACGCGGCAACCCAATTTCGCAATTTCTCCATTGACCGAAACAATTCCATCCCCAATCCAGTCCTCGCCCTTTCTTCGAGAGCAAAGGCCGGAATCGGCAAGAAATTTCTGCAGTTTGGGCTGCTTCGACAAGTCTTGGTTTTTCGAATTTGGGTGAGTCATGTGAAGTTGTGGTTGCTTTAAGCGACGGATTTACGCATTTGTCAAACGTAGAGCTTTGCCAATGCAGGGGAAGTCAATCATATCCATGAACGAAGAACAAATAGAGAAAACAAAGGTTGCGGTCGTTACCGGAGCTGGTCGAGGCATCGGAAGGTCTATTGCCGAGAGTCTCGCAGGCCAGAACATGAAAGTCATATGCGTAAGCAAGTCGGAAAGCTCCTGTGGGGCTGCCGCCGAGTCAATCCGCGCTTCGGGGGGGGATGCCGTGGCCTTGGCCGTCGACGTTTCTTCCGGCGAGGAAATAAGCAAGGCATGCGAGGAACTGTTGCAGGAGCACGAATGCATCGACGTTTTGGTCAACAATGCGGGCATTACCCGGGACAACTTACTCTTTCGCATGGAAGAAGCCGATTGGAACGACGTCATCAACACCAACCTAACGAGTTGTTTTCACTGGATCAAGCTACTCGGGCGTCCGATGACGCGCAAACGTTGGGGCAGAATCGTTAATATTTCCTCAGTCGTCGGCTTGACCGGAAATGCCGGTCAGGCCAATTACGCTGCGGCCAAAGCGGGAATGATCGGCTTGACCAAAAGTTTGGCTCGCGAATTTGCCGCCCGTTCGGTCACGGTCAATGCCATTGCCCCGGGATTCATCGATACCGACATGACGTCCGGTTTGGATGAGCGCATCAAGGAAGTCGCCTTGTCCCAGGTCCCCTTGAAGCGTTTTGGCAAAGCGGAAGACATTGCCGAAATGGTCTCTTTTTTGTGCTCGGAAAAAGCATCCTTTGTCACCGGCCAAGTTTTTACGGTTGACGGAGGCATGGTGATGTGAACAAAAAGTCTGATCTCATTTAACCTTATCTAATAATTATGTCCGACAGCAACGCAGACCGCGTAAAAAAAATCATTGTTAGCCAACTTAACGTCAGCGAAGAGCAAGTTCTGCCCGAAGCAAGTTTCATTGACGACTTGGGGGCTGATTCTCTGGATCAAGTCGAGTTGGTGATGGCCTTGGAAGAGGAATTCAATACCGAGATTCCCGAGGAAGAAGCTGAAAAGCTTCAAACCGTGGGAGCGGTAATCGCTTACGTAGAAAGCAATTTGTCTTCTTAAGGTTCTTGTTCCGGGAACGGGAAGTGGATGGGACCCGTGGCATTGGTTTGAGCTAGTGTAAAAATTCATGAATCGAGTTGTCATAACGGGAATTGGAACCTTGGCTTCCGTTGGAAACGGGATCGACGAATTTTGGGCTTCCCTCAAATCGGGGAAATCCGGAATAACCGGGGTCACTCGTTTTGATTGCTCCGACATAGCGAGCAAAGTCGCATCCGAGATCACGAATTTCAATCCTGAGGAATTCATGGACCCCAAGGAGGTTCGAAGGAATGATCGCTACGCTCATTTGGCCTTGGCCGCAACGCATTATGCCTTGGCGGATGCAAATCTTTCAAGGGAGGAGCTTGTTCCGGAAAGGACCGGTGTTTTGGTGGGGTCGGGCATTGGTGGAATGGAGACCATCGAGAAGCAAATGACCACCTTGATCGAGCGGGGTCCCCGACGGGTATCTCCTTTCATGATTCCCTCTTTGATCGCGAACATTGCGGGAGGAGTCATAGCGATTGATCTTGGAGCCCGGGGACCGAATTTTTCCGTGGTCAGCGCCTGCGCCTCGGGTTCGCATGCAATCGGGGAAGCTTTCGAGATGATCCGCAGGGGAGTTGCCGACCTGATTTTTGCCGGAGGAAGCGAGGCTGCCGTTACACGCATAGGCTTTGCTGGATTCTCCTCCATGAAAGCGATGAGTACGAATTTCAACGACGATCCGAGCCGCGCTTCCCGTCCGTTCGATTCTCAGCGTGATGGCTTCGTAATGGGAGAGGGAGCAGGAGTTCTTGTTTTGGAAACCAAAGAAAGCGCGGAAAAAAGAGGGGCAAGAATTTATGCCGAAATCGTCGGTTATTCAGCCACCTGCGACGCATTCCACGTAACCACCCCGGATGGGGAAAGCAAGGCCCTTACCCAGTGCATGAATCAAGCCCTTGCAGTTGCGGAAATAGAGCCTTCGCGCGTCGATTACGTCAATGCTCATGGAACATCCACCCCCTACAACGACAAATCTGAGACCATTGCCTTGAAAAACGTTTTCGGAGATCATGCCAAGAACGGTCTGCAGGTCAGTTCCACCAAGTCGATGACCGGTCACCTGCTTGGAGCGGCCGGTGCAATTGAGGCGGCTGCGGTATGCAAGGCAATTGATGAAAACATAATCCCTCCCACCATCAATTACGAGAACCCCGATCCCGAGTGCGATTTGGATTACGTGCCGAATGAAGCTCGCGAATCGGAAGTAACCGTTGCAATGAGCAACAATTCCGGTTTCGGAGGGCACAATGCCTCTCTGATCTTCAGGAAAATCTAAAGCTTGATTCGGTTGGCTACCTTTAAGCTTGCTCCTTCGGGCCCTTTCACTAGTGTTTAAGTCGGTTTGCACCCGTAGCTCAATTGGATAGAGTGCCTGGCTACGGACCAGGAGGTTGGGGGTTCG
>JAYOMW010000106.1:0-11397 GCA_038121045.1 Opitutia bacterium | reverse complement strand
AACCAAGCTCCTTTCGGACTTGGCTCAGTTTCTCCGCTCACGATTGCAGAAAATCAACCTGTTCAGTCCTTGGTCGGTATATTGACGGCAAGCGACCCTGATTCCGCTTCGATCTTGACCTTCACTTTCGCAAGCGGAAATGGAGCGGAGGCGAATCAGCTGTTCGCCCTCGAATCCAATGGAACGCTAAGATCCATGACCGTGTTCGATTTCGAACATGAAAACCTCGATGGCAATGCAAGCTTGAGCATTCGCGTTCGGGTGACCGATCAGGCAGGTGCTTGGATTGAGAAAATCATGCACGTCATGGTCACCGACGTATCCGAAGCAATCCCAAACTCTCCTCCGGTCATTTCGAACGCAATGGCGACCGTTACGGTCATCGAGAATGCACCTCCCGGCCCGATTGCGAGTCCATTGTATGCAACGGATCCGGATGCCAACGATTCTCTTTCTTTTTCGCTCGAAAATGTAGTTTCAGGCTCTCCTTTTGTCATCGATGCGAACGGTTCGATACGAACGACCCGTTCCCTCGATTTCGAGCTTCACCCAGTCCATCACTTGACTTTCCGCGCAACCGATAATCATGGCGCTTTTGCCGAGGGCAACCTGACGATCCGAGTTCTCGACGTTTTCCAGCCAATTACGGAAACAAGAGAAGCTACTGCGATCACAAGCATCTCGGCGAAACTTCAGGGCTCTGTCCCGGACCATGGAGGGACTCCGGTAACAAGCTTCGGATTTTTGATCTCAACCAAGCCCCTGATTGAAAAGGATAGAAACGGTACGGACACGCTTACCGCCGAAGGCAATGCAACGAACTTCTCGGCCTTGGCCGTAAACTTGCAGCCGGGTACTAAATATTTTTACCGTGCCTTTGCGATCAATGCGGAAGGATCCTCCTATGGTTCAAGCGAATCTTTTTCGACTGTTGCCCAATCAGCCAAGCCAAGTTGGATCAACGCCCAACCGGGTGCCGCCGCGAACTGGTGGTCAAGCCACTGGTTCGGGAATTTTTACCTCAATGCCAACGGTTGGGCTCGCCACGAGAAGTTGGGGTGGATCTTCCCGGTGAAAAGCCCGACGGCGGGTCTGTGGCTATGGAAGCGTGACCTCGGCTGGCTTTGGACGGAAAAAGAAATCTATCCGTTTCTTTATGCTAACTCGACAGGCGGCTGGCTTTATTTCTACGGGGAAAATCGGGGCACAAGATTATTTTATGATTATGTGCGTAAAAAATGGACAACTTTAAAAGAAAATTGATATTATACACAGTATAAGACACCAGAGGACTAAAAATGAGTAACATAACGACCAGCCTTTTTTGCGGGATACTCACCCTTTCTCTATCGCTTTCACTGCTGAATGCACAGGCACAGCAAGAGGAAGCCTTGAGCCGAGGAGCCGTGATTCTTGCCGAGAAAACCGATCCGGTTACTTTCTTCGGATCGGACAATCAACCCTTGGGAAAAAACTCCACGATCCCCGGCATGCTTTTGCCCGATGGGGCGACCGTGCAAACGGGGCTGGGAGGAAATGCTCTTCTGCTTCTTAGTAACGGAACGGTGGTTACGGTGAGTGAAAACACTAAGATGAAAATTTCATCTTTCGTTCAAGAACCCTTCGAAGACAAGGGGCTTTCGGTTGGAGACCTTCAGGAAGAACCGAGTTCGTCAAGCGTTTTGGTCGACTTGGAAGTAGGCGATTTGGTGGTGAAGACCAAGAAGTTGAACAAGAAGTCGAACTTTGAGATTGCCAGTCCGGTCGGAACGGCGGGAATCCGAGGGACCCAATTCGGAATGGGGTATTCCCCACAGAGAGGCATGTCTTTGGACGTAACTGAGTCCACCGTATCTTTCCAACCACGCGGTGGCGGTCGCCCTCGCATGGTACAGGCAGGAAGAGGTTTGACCGCCCCCACGAGAGGACAACCCGTGGAAAGGCCTGTCCCACCTGCTACTCGCGGTCGTATCGACCGATCCAACGACCGGGCGAGCCGCTCGACCAATGATTTCTCTCTCGATTACGTATCCAAGGCCATGAAAAAGGCGACTCGGGAAAGACCTCCTCGCAAGGAAGAGGACAGGAGAAGATCTCGCCAGAATGATGACCCATTGCCGGAAGAACCCGGACCGGAGGAACCTGCCCCTAAGGAGCCGATTCCTCCTGGAAGTGACGATACGCCACCGGGTGCTGAAGAAAACCAACCAGGCAGTCAACCGATTGGAGAAAAAGGCCGTCCGGAACGCGAGCCTCAGGGGAATAACCCGGAAAGTAGGCAAGGCAACCAGCCTCAGTCCAAGGGCGGACGTAACTCGAGGAATTTGCCTCCAGTCGCCACAGACCTTCCCATGCAGACCGAGAAACCCCGAGCCAGCGAAATTTTGGAAAACACTCCGAATATCAAGCAGGCGAGAAAGACAGGAAAGGTAAGCAAGGCGACCAAGCAACTGGCCAAGCTCGCCCTCGACGATAGGCAAACCGTCAAGTTTCACGAATTTCCCGAGCAAACCCAAAACAAGCTCGTCCAGGAATCCCCCGAGGAACTAAAAAGGTTGTTGGCAGTGGAGGGTTTCGGCGCCAAGCAAGCCGAGGCTTTGCTTGGATACTCCCCAAAGACCCGTGCTCTCATCTCCGGACTCTCGGACGATGCGGCAATCAGCTTGCTCAATCAGGGACTGGAAGAAAGCCTTTTGGCCGCCACCTTGAACGAGCAAAACCTAAAGGCATCGGATCCTTCGAACGTGCCGACCACGGTCAAACCGGCCAGTTCCGACCAAGGCACCCTCGCGCTTGGAGAGAAACTCATGAACTCAGGCAACTCATTCGTGATGGAGGAACTCAAGAGCCAATCAAACGGCACCCTGAGCGAAGAATCGATCCAAATAGCCGAAACGGCCGATTTGTTGCTTGCCGACTATCAATTGTCGGGAACCGCCTCCGGGGGCATTACCCTTTTGGATTCGACTAAGGTTCTCACGAATCCGTTCTACCTTGAAATCTCATCGCTTTATCAGGAACTCGAAACCGACCAATTGGTCGCAGGCGGCGCTATGTTCGCGAGTGGACGAAACCTGATCGTTTCGGCCAATGCGCAGGCTCTTGCCCCTTACGCGTCAAACGGGCAAAGCAAAACACTCGTCCTCAGTGCGTCCGAGAAACTGAGTTTCGAAGGTGATCTCACTTGGAGCGAGAAGCCCGAGCATGCAGCCAGGTTAGTGGCTATGAGCGCCGGGGAGATGACTTTCGCCAAGGGAATGACCCTCAAATCGGCTACCAGCGACTTGGTCATCGCTTCGCAGAAAAATATTGCCATGGACGGGGTATCCCTGAACGTTTCGCAAGAAGCGGCTATTCGCGGAATGCGCGACGTATCGCTTGTCAACGTCGGAATCGGGGCAGACTCCATGGCCTCGATCAAGGCGGCGCGCAACTTGAACGTCGATGGATTGACCTTCAGTCGCTCCGTCTCAAGCATTCTTATGGAGGCCACTACGATCAGGCTGAGCAACGTTGACTTCCCTCTCAACTCGGCAGTCCGCCTGAACAGCCTCAAGGGACCGCTCGACGGAAAGTATCCTAACTTCGGCAGTGCCATTCCCGCCGCCGAGCAGGTCGGGAGGGTCAACTTCATCCAAAACGTTTCATCCGGCGGCAATAGGCTCAACACCCGTCAAGCCTTCGACCAATACGGACAAAACATCACCATTGGAAAAATTGGTAACCCCTGATCTTTGTACGGTTCTCGCTTGCCCATATGAAAAAGGCGAAAGGCAGGATTGTGAAAAAAATCCCATGCCGCCTGCCTTATCCATTCCTTCTGTTGGCGACCTGTGTTTCTTTCTTTCAAACTTCGGCGGAAGAGAGCGGTTGGAAAAAAGTAAAGACCGAGGCAGGGGTCGAGGTTTTCGAAAAGAAGATTAACGGAAAAGTGGCTTTCCGAGGGATTGGAGAGATCGAGGGTGATCCGGCCAAGTTGGTCGGGGTATTGGAAAACCCCGCCCGTTGGAAGGATTGGATCGACAATTTTCAATCCGGCCGTCTGCTTGAAAAGAAAACCGATTACCACAAGGTTTTCTACCAAGCTTTTGATTCTCCGTTTCCAGTCAGTGACCGGGACTTGATTTACGAATCGAAAATCTCGCGCGAGGATCTAGGACGAACTATTCGGGTCGAAATGCGCTCAGTCAGGCATGCCTTGGCTCCCAAAACCGTCGGCGTGCGTGTCAATCTGACCTACGCAAGCTATCGGATCGCGGTAATTGGAGAAGAGAGGATGAAAGTTATTTTCGAGACCATGTCCGATCCCGGCGGGTCTATTCCTGGGTTTATGACGAACTGGGCGACCAGATCCTATCCGGTGACCCTGTTCGAGGGCTTAAGAAGAGAAATCAAGAGAGCCGATCAAAAGGAAGCCCCCCTTCCAAGGTAGAAGAAGGGGGGCCTCAGAAGATTCCAATTTGGCTGAAGGCAGGACCTAACCGCTTTTCAGGTTGGTTCTATTTTTCAATTTCACGACAATCGCGCAAACCAAGTCAGACAAGAGCTTACCGCTCTCGATTCAATTCCCCGACGAAGGAGGAACTCGCGGAGTAAGTGGAACGAAAGGCAATTTCCATTCGATTGGACGACAAGGAATCGGAATTTTGGCCCAAAGAAAAAACAGCCGTTCGAGAAGTGTTTGAAAAAAGTTTGGATAGATCATGGTTATGGTTCTCCGTTCTTGGTTGATTGGTATGAATGAGGAATCTCCGGTGAATTTCCGTACGCGGGGGTGAATGCCCCCGCCCATTCATGCCAAACTTCCCAAAACATCTAAATATCGGACTCCTGATGGAGTTCGAATCACCAGTGGCCAAGATCTGTCTGTCCTTGGACACAGTTTCAGCCAAGGCATTTTTTTTCCATCTTATCCCAAGCAGCATAGCTTTTGTTCCTTTCTTTGAGTTTTATCGCATTCGAGAACCCTCCCGCAGGGTTCGTTGAAAGTTAGACTGACAAACCTTCTCAGGGGTTCTGAAAGTCATAAAAACATTGCAAAAAAGACACGTAAAACGGCCGTCAACCGTTGCGTTTTTACCGAAAGACTGCGTAGCATCTCCCCAACCCACAAACCAAATAGACTCTATGAATTCGTATCTTGCAAATTTTCTTTTGTTTTTCTTAGTGCCCGTAGCCCTTGGGGCGAAGAAACAGCCAAACGTCGTGATCATGTTCATGGATGACATGGGCTATGCCGACATCGGGCCTTTCGGGGCAAAGGGTTACCCTACCCCGCACTTGGATCGGATGGCCAAGGAGGGAAGAAAGTTTACGGACTTTTACGTAACGCAAGCAGTTTGCTCGGCCTCCCGCGCCGGTCTTCTCACGGGTTGCTACAACGTGCGTGTGGGAATCATGGGAGCCCTTGGTCCGAAATCAAACATAGGAATCAATCCGGACGAAGTGACGATTGCCGAGATCTGCAAGCAGAAGGGCTACGCCACCGCCTGTTACGGAAAGTGGCACTTGGGTCACCTCAAGGAATTCCTTCCCATGCAACATGGCTTCGACGAGTACTTCGGTCTGCCCTACTCCAACGACATGTGGCCCTACCACCCGGGCGTCCTACACTTGCCCATGGAGGAACGGCTCAAGAGGTGGCCGGATTTGCCCCTGATCGACGGAAACAAGGTAATCAACCCCAAGGTAACGGGAAAAGATCAGGAAAAGCTGACCACCCAGTACACGGAACGGGCGGTTTCCTTCATTGAGAAAAACAAGGACAAGCCTTTTTTTGTCTATGTTCCCCACAGCATGGTTCACGTCCCGCTTTACGTATCGGACAAGTTCAAGGGCAAGAGCGGAGCCGGGTTGTTCGGGGACGTAATGATGGAAGTCGACTGGTCGGTCGGTCAGATCATGAAGGCCCTCCGCAAGCACAAGCTGGATAAGGACACCTTGTTCGTATTCACTTCCGACAACGGGCCTTGGCTCAATTACGGTGACCATGCAGGTTCCGCCGCTCCGCTCAGGGAGGGCAAGGGCACGATGTTCGACGGTGGCTGCAGGGAACCGACCTTGGCTTGGTGGCCCGGAACCATTCCCCCGGATTCCGTGTGCAAAGAACCGGCCATGACGATCGATCTTCTCCCGACCATCGCCGGTTTGATCGGAGCCAAGCTACCGGCTCACCGGATCGACGGAAAGAACGTGTGGCCCTTGTTTACCGACGACGAGGCGAAATCTCCCCACGAGGCCTATTACTTCTACTACGGAAACCAGTTGCAAGCGGTCAGGCAGGGGAAATGGAAGCTTCATTTCCCCCATGGCTACCGCACGATGGCCGGAAAGCCGGGCGGCACCGGTGGAATCCCAACGCGCTATTCGCAAGCGAAAATAGGTCTTTCCTTGTTCGACCTTGAAAAGGACGTAGGGGAATCGAAGGACTTGAGCGAATCGCATCCCGAGGTCGTCAAACGCCTGTCCGCACTCGGAAAGGCCTTTGACGCGGACCTGGGCAAGAGTCGCAGACCACCTGGAAAAATCTAGAGGAGAAGATGAGCGGAAGCCCGGGCAACTCTTTCAGGCTATTGCTCTTCTGCCTGATAACCGGGCTAGGTTACTCCTGTTCGCAAGAACCTGCCGATATCGTTGCAGACTGGAAGGAAGACGGATGGTCGAAGTTCAAGACCCATGGAAGGCAGAAGGAGTTCGTCAGGCAAGGCAAGTTGGCGAGTGAAAAGGCCAAGTCGATCGAGGTCTCCTGGGTCGAGCACGGGAAACGCAAATCCAAGCTCTATTCGCAAACGACACATCACTACGCAGCCCTCCGTTTCTTTTGTGAAGACGGGGACGAATTCGTAATCGTGATGCGCAAGCGCAAATAAAAAAAGGGCGATGGATTGCTCCACCGCCCCTTTTAAACAGGAAACAGAAATTTTCCTTAGGAAGCGAGTGCCTCCTTGGTGGTCTTGATAATGACCGCCGCAATCCGGTACGGATCGCCATTGGAAGCAGGTCGACGGTCTTCAAGACGGCCTTTCCAACCGTCTTGGATCGTACCGACTGGAATCCGGATGGAAGCTCCACGATCGGAAACGCCGAAACTGAATTTGTCAATGGACTGAGTTTCGTGAAGTCCGGTAAGACGCTGATGATTGTCGGCACCGTAAACGCTGATGTGACGATTGATGTTCTTGCCGAACTCCTCGCAGATTTTTGTGAAGAGTTCTTCACCTCCTTCATCGCGCATGGCACCATTGGAGAAATTAGCATGCATACCGGATCCGTTCCAATCTCCCTTAACGGGTTTTGGATGAAGATCAATGGCGATGTCATAGCTCTCGGCGGTACGCTCGAGAAGATAACGGGCAAGCCAAATTTGATCACCGGCATTTTTCGCCCCCTTGGCGAAGATTTGGTATTCCCACTGCCCCATCATGACCTCGGCATTGATACCTTCAACGTTCAAGCCGGCTTCGAGGCACAAATGCAAATGCTCGTCGATGAGCTCGCGCCCTTTGGTGTTACGGGCTCCGACCGACGTGTAGTAAGGACCTTGGGGCCCTGGGTATCCGTCCTTGGGAAAGCCCAAAGGGAGATTGGTCTCGACGTCAATTAGGGTATATTCCTGTTCGAAGCCAAACCAAAAGTCATCGTCGTCTTCGTCGATGGTGGCGCGCCCGTTCGATTCGTGGGGCGTACCATCTGCGTTAAGTACCTCGCACATGACCAACCATCCGTTGCCTCCAAAGCGATCGGGGTCGGGTATGACGTGCACTGGTTGAAGGAGGCAATCGGAATCGTCTCCGGAGGCCTGTTCCGTGGAGGAACCGTCGAAGGACCACTGCTTGGCGTCCTCCAATTTGCCGCTGAAGTCCTCAACAATCATCGTTTTACCGCGAAGGCTCTGGGTTGGCTTGTAGCCATCGAGCCAAATATATTCTAACTTATGCTTACTCATGGGTGATTGGATAACATTGGTTTCATTTCCCGAGAGCAGACTACAGTCCGTTCTTAAGGGATAAGATAAAAAGGAAGTAGCAAAACCGATGCCAAAGGATTATGCACGAACAAAATTGAGTAAAATTTAACACTCAGTCTGAGAAAGAAAGCAAACTGTACTCAATTTTTCAGGGGATTGTCGGGGGCATCCGCAAGAAGACGAAGCTCATCGCTCATGGAACCCACTATTTTCTTCCAAATATGGTTTTCCTTGTCCATCTTGGTAAAAAGATCGTAATCGAGGCTATGCGTAAGCCAGGCATCGTCATCCAGTTCGCTCTCGAGTTGACCGGGGGACCATCCGGAATGGCCGAGGAAGCAGGCAAGTTTGATATTGGGGTTTTCATCCCGAAGGAATTTCGCCTTTTCCAAATCGATCCCGAAATATAGTTTGAAGGAAGAGGGACTGTCCAGCCATTCCCAACCAGCTACGATCAACTTCTCTTTTTCGACAGGACCGCCCTCGAAAACCGGAACGTCGGCAAAGTCAACGATCTGAAACTGCTTGTCCAAATCACCGAGCCTTTTTCCCGTGGGCCGGTTCAGAATCACGCCCAAGGTGCCATCGTCTTCGGAATGAGAAGAAAGAAAAACGATCGTCTTGAGGAAGTTCGGATCCCTTAAACTGGGATGGGAAAGCAGAATACTGCCTGAAAGGCACAGGGGCGGCTTATATCTTTGGGTGAGATTCAAAACGATGGGTTAAAGATGCTCATTCTCAAATGAAAGGTCCAAAAAGCAAGAAGAACATGCTGTAAAAACGCTAAGGGACAAAGCCGCAGAAAAACATGCCAGGAAGGCAAGTTGGACGAAAATCAGCCCGAGACGACGGAAGCCTCGCTGGTAATTTCGTCGGCAACCTTGATTTTGCCTTTTTTCAAATCTTCCTCTACCGGATCCTCTTCCACGCAACCAGGTACCTCAGGGGGAGCGGTCGCCTCGGCATCGCCCCACTGTTCCTCGTAAAGGGCCTTCAAGTGGGTAAAGACTTCCACGATGGATTCGTCCTCCTCGATCTCGAAAAGCTTCAGAATCAATTCCTTGTTGTTTTTCAACTGAAGACGTTTCCCCAAGGTTTCCATCCCCCTGTAACTGTTAATCACTTCCCTCGCCTCTTCTTGCTTTGCGAGAATTCTTTTCGCATCTCTGTAGGTAATACTCATAGTGTTATAGACCCCTCTTTTCCTTAATCGTTCGAACAGATAGTAATTTTCCCGGATTTTAAAACCGAGTTCCCATGATTCATTGTTAGGCAATCCCATCGAATGACTCCATTAAAAAGAGACCTATGTGAATAAGTTTTCCCTTAGGATTCGCACGAAATACTAAAAATCAGAAGCCCAAGGCATGGCAATCCGTCGTTTACAGTTTGCATCAAATCTTCAAGGATTCTCTCCATGTCAAAATTCAGTTCCCCTATTTTTATCCTCACAAGCCTTTTTTTGGCTTTGCCCGGCATGGCCGAACAAGGGCTTTACAAGAAGATCAGTCCGGCATGCGTGGAAATCCTTGTCGGAGGACGATTGGACGGATCCGGGGCAATCGTCTGCTCGAGCGGACTCGTTCTGACTGCCTGTCACGTGATTCGAAAACAAAACAAGAAATACGAAGCGCTCTCGCCTCTTCTGGGCAGAAAGCAGCTGAACCTGATCGCCACCTATCGGGGAAGCGATCTGGCCCTTCTCCGGTTACCCAAGAGCGATACTCCCTACCCCGCTCTGCCTTTGGCCAAATCCATCCCCGCCGAAGGAAAACGGGTTTTTCTGCTTGGTTCTCCCATTTTCCGCCATCACCTTCTCTTAAGCGGAACCATAGCCAGAAAAAGCGAATCCTTTTCCTGGTACGACGGTGGGTTCACTAATACCATACCGATCAGCGGAATCGGAGCCCCCGGTTCCTCCGGAGGTCCTTGGGTGAATCCGAAGGGAGAGATAATCGGCGTCCAGGTGGCAAGCGTTACCACCGACAAAGGACATCAGGGCGTAAGTTCCGCCGTCCCGCTCCATTCCGTTCGCAACTTTCTCGCAAAAAAGAAGAATGTCTCCGTGGCATGCATGGAGGCCGCAGTCGAAGAGCTGTGGGGCCAATCACCGCAACTCATTGAAAAGTTCAAACCGGGAACCCAAGGGCTTCTCCTTCGTCAAGTCACTAGAAATGGCGTGGCTTTCAAGGCCGGCTTGAGGGACGAGGACTTGATGCTTGAAGCTGATGGAAGAACTTACGTCCGAATCGAACCCTTTCTTACGATGCTTAGAAAAAAGACACCGGGATCTCTTCTCAATTTGAAGGTTTCTTCCGCGAACGGAGAGAACGAAAGGGAAGTCTCCTTTCCCACGGCATCTTTGGAATAATCAAAATCACTTTTCCAAGGGACCGGAAGCCGTTCCATTGTCCACGCTGAATATCCTTTTGTTCTCGAGCAATTTCGAACTGAGTGTCAAGCCGGTGGCACGGGCTTTTCGGAGGTTGACCGAAAGCTTGACCCGGTTGTGGATCGAACGTGAGTAAAACGTCACGCCTTTTTTCGAGAATTTGGCACTTTGACCGTAAACGAGAAAACCCGGACGCTTTGGAAAAAGAGTGGACTCCCATTCTTCGGCAACGGCCTCCAAGGCAACCAGAAGCATAACCGTGCTATCGGTTTTAGTAAGCTCGAGAGCCTCGTCCATACTTCGCAAGCTAACAAATTCAATAGGCCTACCTGCAATGCCTAGCCCGGACTCGGCAAAGACGAAAGAAAGTCGTTCGAAGAAGCCAAAGGTATCCTTGCCGACGATCAGGCATTTGACGGGTTTCTTTGCCGGAGGAAGATCCTCTTCCTTCCACTCTACGCACTTGAGAGCATGAAACAGTTGGATCACCTCAAGGTTGACCGTATGGGAATTGGAGTTCACCAGGGGCGGCATATGGCTTTCCTTGTCCGAAGACCAAACTGATGCATTCGAAAAGAAAACCACAAGAATCAGAATCATCACTCTTGAAAACCAAAGCCGTACTTCCCTCGTCATCTCAGAAATCCTTGGTTATGCTGATAAGAAAAGTCCGCTCGACGCGGGCCGGCTCGACGTCGACACCGGGATACATGGTCTCGAGATGGTAAGGCTCGAGAAGATCGCGGCCGAAAAGTCCGATTTCCCAGCCTTCCTTTGGCTCCCAGACAACACCCAAATCGAGCCTGAGGTGGGCGGGGATGGCGATCGGGTTGTAATCGGACGGAATTTCCGTGTTTCCGGCGTAGAAGAGGTTTTGAACAAGCGTTACCTCATCCGAATATCTGAAATGAGATGACAGGCTGGCGGTATTTTCCGGAAAATCATAAACCCGGACACCTTCGACTTTTCCTTTCGCCTGAGAATACCCGCCACGAAGACGCCATGATTCCGAAACCCGCCAGTCAACCGAAAGCTCGCC
>JAYOMW010000105.1:0-11509 GCA_038121045.1 Opitutia bacterium | reverse complement strand
AAAAAAATTGTGAGCAAGGAAATCCGAATAATGAAAACCAAGGTCCTCAATAGGAACCCCTTTTGATTCTTGCGAACGATTCGGTTAAGGAAGAAGGTGTAAAGAATACGAACTCACTCGATCGGCCGTTACAAAAACTTCAACAACGGCTGGATCTACCACTTTGACCACGGATGGTTGTAACTTTCATCCGACTAATTCAATGGCATTTTGGCATAGTCCGAAATGAGAGGCTGGGTTTGATCAAAGAGCACATATTCACCTTTCTCGACGAATCAATTTGAAGGCGCACTACCTCAAGCACATCTTCAACGGATCAAATCGAGCTTGCGTAAATTAAATTGAGGATGGGTCCCGCCCCACCCTATTCCGTAGACCAAAGGGACTTGGGTAAATTGATCTTCGCCAAGATACGGTCGAGTTTCTTAAGCTCATCGGGACTAAAGTCAGTCTGCGTCACGGATTTTACGTTCTCGAGAATCTGTGATGCCGAACTTGCTCCAATCAGGGCGCTGGTCACCCGCTTGTCCCGCAAGACCCAGGAAAGAGCCATTTGAGCTAAGGTTTGCCCTCTTTCCTTGGCATGATCGTTCAACTCATGGATAACCCGAATGTTTTGTTCGCTTACTTCGTTTTTGCGCAAAGGTGAATTTTCGAGAGAAGCCCGGGAATTCTCCGGAATACCACTGAGATATTTGTCAGTAAGCAATCCCTGAAAAAGGGGACAAAAAGCAATAATGCCAAGCCCGATTTCATGACAGGCATCCGTCAAGCCCCCCTCAATCCATCGATTGAGCATGGAATAATTCGGTTGATGAATGGTGAGGGGGACAAAACCATTGTCCTTGCAAATCCCGGAGGCTTCGCGAGTCAACTCAGCCGAGTAACTGCTGATCCCAGTGTAAAGAGCCTTTCCTTGACGAACAGCCGTGTCAAGAGCTCCCATCGTTTCATCCAAAGGCGTCTCGGGATCGAAGCGGTGTGAGTAAAAAAAGTCGAAGTAATCGACCTTCATCCGCTTGAGCGACTGATCCAGACTGGCTAAAAGATACTTTCTCGATCCCCATTCTCCATAGGGTCCGGGCCACATGTCGTATCCCGCCTTGCTCGTAATCAGAATCTCGTCCCGTGGTAGATCCTTGAGGATGACGCCCACGTTTTCCTCCGCCGAGCCATAAGGTGGACCGTAGTTGTTAGCCAGATCGAAATGAGTAATCCCGGCGTCAAAGGCCGAATAAATCATCTCTCTTTGAGTTTGAGTTGGGGAATTACCACCGAAATTATGCCAGCATCCGAGAGTTATCGCCGGAAGCTTAACACCCCAACGACCGCATTTGCGGTAAGGCATGCGACCGTCGTAACGCGCTGGGTCAGGTTGGTATCCGCTCATCTTAAAATTCGATTGAAGGCAAACCTACACCTAATTCGAAGATCGGGGGAAACCCTATGATTCGGTTTCAACCTTGTCATCTTCCACTTCTTCGAGAGCCTCTTCGTCTTCCGAGTTCAGTTGCTCACCGAGGTACTCCCTGACGCTAAGATCACCCACGAAGGACACCCCGTCCCGCCGCTCGACGACATGATACCTTTCGACGTACTTCTGAACGACGTGAATCTTGGCATCAAGAGGTTGGACGATAAGCAATTGAAGATGAAACTCCTTGAACAGATCGAGAAGAAACTGAGAAAACTCATCATCGGTTTTACTGAACATTTCGTCCACTGCGACCAAACGGAAAGTCTCCGTTTGCTTGCCTCCGACGTCGATTCCGTATTGGTAAGCGATGGCTGTGGCCAAAATGGTGGAGGCAAGACGGTTCTTTTCACCACCTGACTTTCCGGCAGCTCCACTATAGCTTTGACGCAAGGTTTCTTCACCCTTGTAGAACTCATCGGCCCGAAAACGGAACCAGTTGCGCACGTCTATCACCCTCTCCGTCCACTTGTCGTCCTGTTCAAGTTCCGCGAGGAACTGCTCGACGCGATGGTAGCGTTCGCGACGGCGCTCGTCCTCGTCATCCGCTTCCAAGTCACCCTCCAACGCATGTCGCCTGAGTTTCTTGAAACGCCTCACTCCATCGTCTCCCGCGTCCTCGAACTTAAGTTGAATGAAGGTTTCCTCCTTCCGGTCGAAAGTCACTCGGGAGAGATGCTCGTTGAGTTCGTTGATTCTCTTGCGTATACGATCCCTGTGAGATTCCAAAGCTTCACTGAATCCGGAAACCTCTTCCGGAACCTGAACACGCAACAGTTCTTCGAAACGCTCCCGATTCTTGGCCAAATCCTCTTCCTCGATTTGCCTACGGATTTCCCTGAACGATGCATAGGTTTCATCCTTGTACCCATCCTCAAGATCCAGAGTCAAATCATCCCGGAAAGCCTGATTTCGGGCATCGCCGATGAAGCGCTGCATAGCGGCGACGTTTTTGTCCCGGAATTTATCTAATCCTGACTCCAGCTTTTGAATTCTGCCCTCTAGCTTATGAGCGGCATTGCGAGCGGACTCCTCGATTTGGTCTGGTTGCTCGGGAGGCGTACCGAAGTCTTCTTTGATCTTGTCGAAGAGAGCCTGCAAAGCTTCCTCCGCACGATCAATTTTATCTTCGTCGGATTCGCCTTCAGCCTCCATGGCGCCGAAAAACTCTTCCTTGCTTTTCTTAAGCAAAGCCCGAAGAGAAGAAATTCGGGATTCGTTGCGTTCCGCACGGGCCTCTACCCCACCGATCCTTTGCAGAACCTCGTCCCGAGTCTTTTGGGATTCTTCGAGTTTCTCCTCAGCGGAATCTCGGTCTTCCTTCAGTTTTTTCAAAACGTCGGATCCACCGACAATGACTCTCTCCTCTTCCTCGAGATCGGCGATTCTCGTTGCCAACCCCACATGATCGATATCAGAAAATTCATTCGCACATGCTTGCAATTGAGCGCCGGCCCTGACTTTGCTCCGCAGGCTTTGTCTCTCGGATTCGGCTTCCCTCAAGGCTCTGCCGGACTGGTCCGCTTCTTCTCTCCATTTGGTCAAAGCATCATCCAAATTTTTCTGTTTGGGGCTGACGTCCCAACCCATGACCCAATTGGTAGCATCTTCCAAAAAAAACGTGTCGTCTTTCTCCCGTAAGATTGCATCGCTTTTGATCAACCCGTCCAAGGTGATGGCAAACTTTGCCTTGGTGAACGATGCATCACGCTTAGTCTTGCATAGATGAGGAAACCTCTCGGCCAAGGCCGAACGAAGCCAAACCTGCCGAATCTCATCCAATTCAGCGCGCACGGCTAGCTTCGCAACCACGGAGTCCTCGTGAAGCTTTGGCTCCTTGGGGTCAGGTTGCGGGCAAACAAAAGCAAGGCGATCACCAAGATGATTTTCTTCAAGATAAGCTTCCGCTTCCTTGGCGAGCTTAGGGGGAAGAACGATGGTCAGAGAAAAAGAACGAAGCAGCCTTTCGATAGGCCCGGTCCACTTGTCCTCGTCCGGAACCACCTGAATCAACTCACCTACGAAAGGAAGTTCCGCCGAGTCACGATCCAAATGGGACGCAAGGGCATTGCGCATCCGGGCCACCTCGGGAGGAACGTTGGAGTTGGCTTCGAGCATAAAGCTCCGTTCGTCTTCCAGAGATTCAACACGATCGTTGGCTTTTCGCAAAAGGTAGGAAACTTCGGGGATTTTCTCATCGAGCTCGGCGACCTTCGCCTCGAGACGTGGCAATTGAGTATCCAATTCCCTGCGCAAAGTAAGAAAATCCTCTTCTTCCTTAACGACCGAACCTTTTTCCCAGGAAGAAAGATGTCTCTCGAAAGTGGATGCCCTCTTGGATACGACTTCCCTCTTGTCCCGCAAGCGGTCCATCTCAGCCCCGACTTGTTCAAGCCTGCGGTTTTCGTCACTGTCTGACAAAGCGCGCTCCAAGTGATTGAGCTTTTCCCGCAAACGGTCGACTTCAACCCGCGAACTCTTCAACCTCGCACGCTCCGCCTCCTCCTGATGCTTAAGCTCGTCCACCAGTTCCACCCGGCAATCCAATTCGGACTGAGCGTAGTAAGGTTCGATGGCCCGGTGCAGTTCCTCGGCATGGTCACGTTGCTTCAAGGACTCCAAATAGGAGTCGTGCGTTTCCTTGATCTCCTCAAGTTGCTCAAGTTGGCAGGCCGCGGTTTCAATTCTTCGGTGCGTACTGCGCAAATCATCAAAACGTTCCTGCAAAGCCAACAGTTTCTCTTTCGAGCCGCCATCGTCCAGCATGTGTTCGCGAATGAATTGAGTGAGATCCTTGACGTCCTTGATGCACACCGCCTGGTTGAAAATGGACATGGGCGATCGATTGCCCAAATCCGTATCCATGAACAGCATGGACTCGAATTTCTTATGGTAGGCAGTGAACGAATCGAAGGAAACGAGACCACGCTCTTTGATAATCCTCCGAATGTTGTCGACGTCGCCGAGTTCGTTGAAATCTTCCTCGATGGAAAGTTTCCTCTTCTCAACGACGTAAATCTTTTCAACCTTTCCGCTCGGCAAACACCAAAGCACCTGGGCGATGGAAACGTCGCTCTTGTAAGCCTCGTTGTAAAACCACGCATGCAGCACGGTGTAGGACTCTCCCGGTTTGCGTAGTGTTTCCTTGCGACCTTGACCGGTGGTCGCATCATGAATTTCGGAATAGGCTCCCAAAACGTAATCACGCTCGTTTCTTTCCCGGCTGCCCGCTTGGCTCGAAGCCACGTTATAGTTGCGCACGCGATTGGGCACGAGAAGGGTGAGAAGAGCATCGACTATGGTCGATTTGCCCGAACCGTTTCTCCCCGTCACCATGGAAGTCCTTCCATCGGGACGCATGGAATACACTTCGTTGTGAAAGGTTCCCCAATTCAAAAGGGACAATTCGTGCAGACGGTAACCGGCTGTCGATTTGTCCGGCGAAAATTCCAGTTCCAGTTGAGACTCAAGCATCTTCTTCCTCCGTTTCGTCGTCGATTTCAGGCAAACGCCTCTTTATTTGATCCCTCACTTCGGCAAGTTTTTCAGGTGGCAACTTGGCCTTGATGATTCTTTCCACCCGGTACAGGCCTTCTTCTCTGTCCCGAACTTTCTTCAAAATCCCCCATTCCTCGAACCGGCTCACGAGGGATGAAATTTGGCGGTGAATTTTCTTTTCGTCATGCAATTCGGGGTAGTAAGGGGTCATGATTTCCCTCAAGTCGAGGGCGGACCGGTAGAGATGGTCCCCTTCCTCTTGGTTTTGCTCGAAGCGCATGAGTTCCTCCCTCAGCAAAACCATGAAAATCGTTTGATGATAGGTCAGGCGAGTGCGCCTCAAGACTCTCGGCAGAGGGGCGACCGCATCGTCCTCCCATCCCTCGTCTTCTTCCGTCGTCTCATCTTCGCGCTGACGAATAAAGGCATATCCGGCCGAATCGTCGCGGGCGACCTCCAGGCCCATTTCGAAAAAATGGTTTTTGATTTTTTCCCATTCGGCCCCGAGGCGACCCCAAAGGTCCAAATCCTCTTGGTAGATTGGCCCGTTCAACAAGCGAACGATAACGTGTCTGTGAGTGATTGCTGGATTCATAATGTTTATCTTTGAAAAATGAGTTCTTCCACCTCGACGTATCGAGGTTGAGCCGGTCGATTCAGGTCAATGTGAACGATCTCGTCGCGGAGGATGTCGTGACGACTGTCCTCGCCCGCAATGACCCGGTAACAGACCACGTCCACAATCCCGCGCTCCAAAGGGTACATCTCCACCATTTCGGAAAGGCTGGTGGTCTCCCGCTCACCAAGGACTTCTTCCACGCGATCCCGGAACTTGCGCAAGTCAAGAGGGGCCCCGACTGATTGAAGGATTTCGTTCATCCACTCCGGATCCTCGGTTTTGGATTTGCTTATTGCAGCAAAAGGCTCGACTGCTTTGGGTTCCCAAAATTCGGCTTCCATCAGACCGAACAATTGGGGTCGAATCTCGATCTCGAAATCCCAATCCTCAGGCGGTTGCTCCCGGAGGCGGAAGGCCTGGCGCCTGATCTTCGACAAGGTGTCCCTCACGTGTCGACCGCCGCCACCCGAGTGCTCGCCCACAACTTGACGGAGCTTTCGGCTAATCCGCCCGTACGCTCCGTGAGCCGCACCGGCTTCTCCGAAGAGACGATCCCCCAAATTCAGGAAGGTCTTGTTGGGATCCAACCCTCTCCTTCGAGCTATTTGCGAAGTTTGCTCGGCCAAATTCCTGAGTTGGCGAGCCAAGGAAGGATTGGTCATCATATTGCGAAAACCGAAGTAGCTCTTTCCTTGGTCGCAGGTTCGCAATTCCTCATCCGAGTCCAAGACGTGCTCGACAATATCGCCCTTGGAAGCTTCCCCTTGAGCGTACAGGGTGGAAATCTCTCTGGCATGATCCTTGAAGAATTCCTCGATTGCCCGGAAGTCGGAGAGGAAATGCTCGACCAAATCGGAAAGGTCGTAAACTTGGTCACGAATCACGTCTTCGCCGAAGATCGGAGCTTCACCGGTTTCCTGAATTCTGCGAATCTCCTCGTCAATCTCCTCCCGCTTCCGGGAAAGTTCCCTGATCCTAGCCTCCGGATCCGCATTGACACCTTGGGCGAGGTTTTGCATCTCCGACATGATCCGGTTGAAGCGCGATTCCGTGGTCGCATAACCGCGGTGCTGAAGGGCAAGAAGATCCTGCAACCAACTCAATGCCTTTTCCGAGTGTCTCGTCAGGCGGAAAACGTATTCCTCTCTCTCCTCATTGTATACTTTGGTCATGTAGCGATGATTCTCGTCACACCACTCGTCCAAGTATTCCTGAGGCAAGCGTTTGGGCGCGTCGAAATCCTCGAGTTCCCTCATTTGCTCGATGTGTTCGGCGAGGGTTGCGCCGAGTTCCTCTTCGGAAGCCTCGACCACCCCCCAATGCTTGAAGGTCTTCATGAAGAAGCCAACGACAAAAGAACCTAAACGGCCACGCATGAGCCGCAAAGCCGGCGACTCTTCAAATAAGTGAAGAAATTCCTCATCCATAATAAAATCAGGTTGATCTACCTTGCTTGAATCTGAAGACCCCACCCCCTAAGTCAAAGAGAAGTTATTACCAAAGAAAAAAGCTTGTGAAAAACCTTGAGTGGTTACTTAGATACAGGGATGAAACGAACGCCTCTCCTTCTCGCCCTCCTCGCCTTTGCCCACGCACCCGTTTCGGGAGCAACCCTCGACGTTTACTGGGTGGACGTGGAGGGGGGAGCCGCCACCTTGGTCAAGACGCCCGCCGGTGAATCCATCCTCATCGACACCGGGAACCCGGGTACGAGAGACGCCGGACGCATCCATCGAGTTGCCACGCAAGAGGCCGGGTTGAAAAAGATCGACCACTTGATCACCACCCACTTCCATGGCGACCACTACGGGGGAGCCGCCATGCTGGCCAACCTGATGCCCATCGGAACCGTGCACGACAACGGCATTCCCCAAAAGAACCCCGACCGTCATCGTAATAACCCAATCTTTCCACAATTGATCAAGCCTTACCGCGACATGAAAGTCGAAAACCGGCACGTCGTCCAACCGGGTTACGACTATCCTCTCAGGCAGGTCAAGGGTTCGGCTCGACTACGGGTGACCTGCGTAGCCGCCAACCAAAAGACAATCCGGCCCCCATCCAACGTTCGACTGCCCCGCAACCCACTCACTGAAACCGTAATCGAAAAACCGGAAGATCTTTCCGATAATGCGAACAGCGTGGCCACCCTTTTCACGTTTGGGGATTTTTCCTTCTTCGACGGAGGAGACATTACTTGGAACGTCGAGGCCAAGTTGGTTACCCCGTTCAACCTCATTTCTCCGCTGGCCGGGAAAGTCGACGTCTTTCAAATCAATCACCACGGTCTGGACTCCTCCAACAACCCGGTCCTCATTCAAAGCCTTTCTCCTACCGTAGTAGTCTTCAACAACGGACACAAGAAGGGGTGCAACGAGGGAAGCTTCCAAGCGTCAAAGAGCGCCCAATCCGTCCAAGCCATTTGGCAAGTGCACAAGAACTTGCGGGAAGATGCTCACAACAACACCGAAGAGGTTCTGATTGCCAACCTGACCGACTCGAAAAACTGCAAAGGGCATTTCATCAAGCTTTCGGTCTCTTCGGACGGCAAATCCTACGTCATTTTGAATTCTCGCAACAAAGAAGAGCGGAAATACCGTTCCACCCAATGAGGAAGGTCCTTACTTCGCTCGCAAACGCATCCGGCGGATGCGGTCGCCCCCCGAAACAAAAAGCGATCCGTCCCGGTAGGTCAGGCTTTCGGCAACCCCACCGGCATCATAGACGACCAACTCCTCGCCTTTGACCAGATCGAACACTCTCACTTCCTCCCGGTCTCCCAAGGCCACGAACAAACGACCTTCCTCATCGAAGACCACCCCCTTGGGTTCGACTCCCGAAGGAGAAAAATCAACCAAGGTCCAAGACCTCACGGGTTCCAATTCGTCCGGGATATCGAAAACAACGACCCGAGAGGCATCCGGTTCGGCAGCCACCAGGCTTTTCCCATCCGGACTAATGGCCAAACCTTCCACCCGGACGAGATCCTCGTTCAGGATGCCCACGTAACCGGCATCGGGCCTGATTCGGTAAACGGTTCCGGAATAAGGCGAGCTCGCGTACAGATCGCCATTGGAACCAATTGCCAAATCCTTCACGGTGGCAAAGCGGTATCCATCATAAGAATCGGCCAATATTTCCAATTTTCTGGCATCCGGAGAAACCCTCAGGAGCTTGCCCGTCCCAGCCTCTGCGATCAGAAGCCTGCCCTCGGCGTCGATGCGCAGGCCCTCGACCCTCAAGTCTTGGTCGCCGGAAGAGGAAATCCACTCGGACAAGTCGATGAAGGTTTCCGGTTCGCTCTCATGGCCCAATTGGTACTTTCCGATCGTTCCCGACTTCTCATGATTGGCGAAAAACAAGGTTCCCTGCTCGGAAAAAGCCAAGCCGCCCGATCGTTGCAACAAAGGGGTAACCGATTGGGCAATGACTTCATTCCTTTTCGGCAAATCGTACGAGATTTTGCTTTGGTTTGAATCCAACGGGGGTCGCGGAACATCTTTCTCCAAGGTCACGCACCCCGAAAACCCGCATAGGGAAAACAGGATAGTCGTGACAACGCTATCTAATTTGTGTTTCAAGTTGAGTTTGTAAAGCCGAGTAGGAAGGTAACAACCATCCCCATTGCAATTCAAAGAAAAAAGCCCGAGTTTTCATTATTTTACAAATGAACGATCGAGAACGATCAGACGTCCAGTCCTTTGCCGAAGCCCTTTCTGAAGCGGAAGCCCTCCTGATTGGCGCGGGGGCGGGAATGGGGGTCGATTCGGGACTGCCTGACTTTCGGGGAACCTCGGGCTTTTGGAAAGCCTACCCTCCCTTGGCCAAGCTCGGGATCCAATTCGAAGAGATGGCCAACCCGCGTTGGTTCAGGGAATCCCCCGGACTAGCTTGGGGCTTTTACGGGCACCGGCTCAATCTTTATCGCAAAACCGACCCCCACCGTGGATTCTCTCTTCTGCTCAAATGGATTAGCGAACACAACCTCTCCGCCTTTGTCTTCACCTCCAACGTCGACGGACATTTTCAACGATCCGGTTTCGCCAAGGATGCGGTCACCGAATGCCATGGTTCGCTCCTGCATCTCCAATGCGTGGATCAGTGCGGACAGGAGATTTGGCCGCTCCCCCCGGACCTGCGGGTCGAAGTGGACGAGGAAACCCTTCATGCCCTCGATCCCCTGCCCTCCTGTCCGGGTTGCGGAGGTCTGGCCCGCCCCAATATTCTCATGTTTTCCGATTGGGAATGGGACCCCCGAAGAACTAACGTACAAGCCACCCGACTGAACGAATGGTTGGAGGAAAACGAAAACCCCAAACTTTGCCTCATCGAGCTCGGAGCCGGCCCGAACATACCCACAGTCCGGACAACCTGCGAACAGGCATGGCAAACCTCCGGCGGAACCTTTCTGCGGATCAACCCGCGTGACCACCAAGTCCCCGAGGGGGCTTTTTCTCTCGCCATGGGCGCCAAGGAGGCTCTGCAAACGATCGAAGAATTCAGAAAAGGGGAATAAGAGCCTTTCTCGGTTAGGCAAGGATCGGAGCAATCACCTGGCCCGCCACGTCGGTCAGGCGGAAGTCCCGGCCCCCGTAACGGTAGGTCAGTTGTTCGTGATCGAACCCAAGCAAGTGCAGGATGGTGGCATGGAAATCATTGACGTGCACCTTGTCGACCGCCGCCTTGTGCCCGACCTCGTCCGATTCGCCATAGGAAACGCCCCCCTTGACCCCACCCCCCGCCAGCCAAGCGGTGAAACAATGCGGGTTATGGTCCCGACCGGGTTTGGCGCCTTTCTGAGCAACCGGCAATCGGCCGAATTCTCCGGCCCATACGACCAGGGTCTCGTCGAGCAAGCCCCGTTGATCGAGATCGGTCAGCAAGCCCGCTACCGGTTGATCGGTCTCGGCGGCAAAACCCGAATGGTTACCCTTGATATCGGAATGCCCGTCCCAGCTCCGCTGATTGGCCATGCCTCCCGAGTAGATTTGAACAAAGCGGGTCCCGCGCTCGACCAACCGGCGGGCCATCATGCACTGAGCGGCAAAGTGCTTGGACTTGGTCTGATTGAGACCGTAAAGGTTTTTCAAGTATTCGGGTTCCGAAGAGATGTTCAGAGCCTCCGGCGCCGAGCTTTGCATACGGTAAGCCAGTTCGAAACTTTCGATGCGGGCGGCCAGTTCCTGTTCGAAGGGATTCCTATGGAGGTCCATGTGATTGAGATTGGACATCAAATCGAGTTGCCGGCGTTGGCGCGAAGGATCGTGTTCCTTGGGCCTGTGCAGGTTGTCGATCGGATCGCCCGTCGGCCGGAAGTAGGTCCCCTGATAAACGCTCGGTAAAAAACCCGCTCCCCAGTTCGCGGCATGGCCCTTGGGCAGCCCCCGCCCGAGCGGGTCGCTCATCACCACGAAAGCAGGCAAGTCCTTGCTGCTCGAACCCAAGCCGTAAGTAGCCCACGAACCGGCGCAAGGAAACCCCATCCGGGGAACCCCGCAATTCATCATGAACAAGGCCGGACTGTGGTTATTGGACTCAGTGTGCCCGGAATGAATAAAGGACATTTTGTCAACGTGCTCTCCCAAGTAAGGAAAGATTTCCGAGACCGGCTTGCCGCACTCCCCGCGTCGGGTGAACTCGAAGGGACTCTTCATCAACCCGCCCACCGCATTGGCGAAGAAGCCCGTAAACCGGTCGAAGCCCTCCATCGTCTTGCCGTCCATTTTTTCGAGGGCGGGCTTGTAGTCCCAAGTGTCCACCTGACTAGGGCCGCCGTTCACGAAGATCCAGATGACTGACTTTGCCTTTCCAAGAAAGTGCGGGCTTTTCGAGCGTAACGGATTGGTCTCCCCCAGCAATCCCTCGTCATGCAAAAGACCCGTTAGTCCAAGTGCGCCCAACCCCATTCCGCAACGGCC
>JAYOMW010000104.1:2107-11536 GCA_038121045.1 Opitutia bacterium | reverse complement strand
GCCGAGGTTTCGCAGGAAGCATCTCCTTGGCTTTGCGCTTTAGTTGTAACTGCATTCCTTACGGCCCTTCAAATTCCAAATCTTTTTTTCGATTGGCGAAAGCAATTTTCTCTCGAAGAAAAATTTGGTTTCAACAAGTCGACCAAGGGCCTTTGGGTGGTGGACAAGATCAAAGGGACGATCCTGGGGTTTGGCTTCTCTTTGCTTTTGCTCGCCTTGATGATATGGCTTTATCGTGAGATTTCGTCCGCCTTCGAGAATACATGGTGGGTTTGGGTTTTCGTCGTTTTTTTCGGCATCCAACTCTTGCTCATGATTCTTTGGCCCAAGTTCATCCTGCCTCTATTCAACAAGTTGTCCCCGCTTGAAGATGGAGAACTGAGAGATCGCCTTATGGCTCTTTCCGAGAAAACCGGGTTCAAGGCGAAGGCGATTGAAGTCATTGACGGGAGCAAGCGTTCGGGGCATTCCAATGCCTATTTTACCGGATTCGGAAAGTTCAGGCGAATCGTCTTGTACGATACTTTGATTGAACAGATGGAGATTGAGGAAATCGAGGCAGTTCTCGCTCACGAGGTCGGTCACTACAAGTTAGGACACATACCAAAGAGACTCGCAGTATCTTTCTTCCTCGGTTTGGGAGGTTTTTTTCTGCTTTCCTACTTTTTGCAAAGTCGCTGGTTTTACGAAGGGTTTGCTTTGGACGCTTCTCTGACCGGGTCCTTTGCTCCTGCATTAGTGATCTTTTCTCTTGCCCTGGGTTCTTTCACTTATTGGCTGAGTCCATTGAGCAACTACTTTTCACGCAAGCATGAGTTCGAGGCCGATCATTTCGCCAAAGAAGCGGTTGGGGGACCCGAACCTTTGACTTCGGCCTTGCGAAAGTTATATGTCGAGAACTTGTCTCATCCGCTTCCTCATCCCTTGATGACGGTCTTTCACTATTCTCATCCGACTTTGCTTGAGCGTGAAAAGGCTCTTCGATCCGAGAATTGAATGATCGTGCGAGTTCGTTAGGTATCGGTAGCGATTTTCAATCTCTTGTTTTTGATTTTGCAAAGAAGCAAATGGCAATAAATGCCTAGTACTACGCCAAAAGCATTCATTGCCAAGTCTCCTGCCGAAGGGAATCTCTGAGGGATGAAAGCCTGAATGAGTTCATTGAAAAAACCGTAACCGAGGGAGAGAAGAAAGGCTTTGCTTGCAAAAGCGGAGGCAAGCTGATTGGGCGGTCCGAGAAACCATGACCATAGCCAAGACAATCCAAAAAACAAGGGAAGATGGCTCAAGTCTTGAAGCCAAAACGGATAGTCGAACAGTTCCTCGGAGAACCGGACGATGAATTCGTTCGAATCAAATTTCCTTAGGCTTTCGGGCTTGGGCAAGCCCGTCAAGACCTGAAGAATGATCATGTAACCGATGGGCAGAGCAATCCATGCCTTGCTCGAAGGCTTTCTACTCCAAAATGAAATAGATCCGCGTAGAGTCGTTGTGATTGGCATGGCGAAAGGTACTTTTGCTTGAAACCAAGGGCTTACTCTTGCAAAAGATTCTTACGATGCCAATCTATGAGTTTTATTCCCCGGGTACGAGAAAGATTTATTCCTTCTTTGCCCGTTCACCTTCCTACGCCGAGAAGACGCCTTTCTGTCCGGACGGTAAAAAGCACGTGATGAAAAAACTTCTATCCGGCTTTTCCATTACAGGGCTTAACGCGGACGCTCACGATCTGCCGGAAGTCGATGGCGATTCCGACGATCCCTTTGCCGGGATGGATCCGAATCAGGCCGAGGCTGTTATGAAGGAGCTGGAGGGAGCCATGAATGGCATGGATGAGGAAAATCCCGATCCTAAGCAAATGGGGCAGTTGATGAGGAAAATGTGTGAAATGACGGGCGAGCGAATGGATGAACCTATGGAAGAAGTGGTGAGAAAGCTTGAGGAAGGAATGGATCCGGATGCGCTGGAGGAGCGCATGGGAGACTTTATGGAGAATGATGGGGGAGAGGAAGCGCTTGGCGTTGACCAAAGCGCCGCTCAACAGGCGAAAGCCAAACTTAGAAGCCTCATGAAGAAACGCCTAGTCCGTGATCCCGAGCTTTATGAGTTTTCCGAATACCTCCCTGACTAAGGTGCTTTGCTTCGAATCAAACCCAGGTGGAAATGTATGGGCGATCATTCTCCTTGCTCTTGTGTTTTCCTGTGGGAAGGAGGATAGTTTGAAGCATCAGAGTTCTCCTGATTTCTGGGAGGGGAATCAAACGGATTTCGAAAGTGGTTTTTCATTTCAATCGAAAGGCAATGAGTCGGTCCTTCATTATGAAAAAACAGGTCAGCCCTACAGCGGTTTGATCGAAAGAAATGACTCGGCCGTCTCGACTAGGCAGATTTTTTCCTCCGGCAAGCTCAACGGATTGAGCACGAAGCGTTCGAATGATGGTTCGCGCGTGCAGGCTACTTACCTGAACGGCCTTCTGCATGGGAAAATGATTTTTTACTCGGCGGATGGAACCATTCGATCCGTTATGAATTACGAGCATGGTCGACTGGTTTCCGATCCTGAAGGCTCGGAAGGTGGTGAAGCTAACGCTTCCTCGTTTTGATGAATTCCCGCGTGGCTCTTCTCATTCGTTTGGTCCGCATCCCGTCATCCTCCTCTTCTTCAATGGCCAAGGGCAAATAGAGATAGAAAACACTTCCTTTTCCCATTTCGCTCGAAAAACCAATTTCGCCCTTGTGGTCTTCAATGAAAAGCTTGGTGTTGTAGAGTCCGAAACCGGACCCGGAGCTTGACTCCTTGGTCGTGAAAAAGGGATCGAACAATTTTTCCTCGATTTCAACGGGGATTCCCTTGCCGTTGTCCGATAGGGAAATTTCAGCCCCATGACTGGGGGCTTTTCTCGTTTTACCGGAGGCGCCGACCTTAATATCATCTCCTTTTTTTACTTTCCTGAGACGGATTTTGATCCTGCCGTTTCTTTCGATCGCGTCCCGTGCGTTTATAGCGAGGTTGAGGATAACTTGGCGAAACCCCGTCTCTTCCAAAAAAGCAGGCAGGGATTCGGTTCCGAAGTCGGTCTGCAGTTTGGCGCTCCGAGGAATGATGATGCCAACCAAATCCATTTGATCCTTTAACAGTAAGCGGAGATCGTGTATAGTGCGAGCCGCTGGTTTTTCACGGTGCAGGTCGATTATGCGGCGAACCAATTTCTGTGCCTGCATGGTGCTTTTCTTGATCTGCCCCATCCCATTTGCCATGGGATCGTCCTTCTCCATCATTCCATGGTAAAGTTCACTGATCGAAAAGATTCCCGCCATAAGGTTGCTGAAGTCGTGGACCAAGCCGTTGGTCAAGGTTGCCAACCCTTCCCTCCAAACGGAATTGGACAATCGGTGTTCGGCAATTGCTTGGCGGGTGATGTCGATTAACACGCCGTCGTAGCCCAAAAGCTTATGGGTGGCCGTAATGATTGGGGTGCGGACGTCCAAAAGGTAAACGATCTGGCCGGTTGGAGGCAGTTGGACGCGATATGAAAAGCTGAAGGTTTCCGGACTCTTGGAGTTTGAATTCAATGCGTTTAGAAAATGCTCCCGGTCCTTCTCGAATATTTTGTTTAGAAACAGCCCCCCGTTACGGGAAAACTCTCTGTGTTCGTTGGGGAAAATTCTTCTGATCCCCCTCGAGAGATAACTGAAGGTCATGTCCGTGCGTTGGGTGAAGAAGATGCCCGGGAAGTTGCTGACGTAGTCCGAAAGCCTGCTTTCAGCCTTCTGTAGCCTGATCAAAGTATTTGCCAAAGCCCTCGGGTCATTCATCAGGTCTCCCATGAAGGCCTGCTTGAGGGAGTCGTGCGGTGCAAGGGCAGGGGAGAGGGAAAGAACTCCATTTTTCTTGTATTTTACGAAGTTGAAAAAGATACCGAGGGAAGATTGCCGTGAATCCGAAGAGAGCGGAAGAAAGCATTCGAAGTCAGCGTGGTGAAAGTCGGGGGGAATGAGGAGTTCCCAGCTTCTTTCCAAGGACAAAAAGAAAGCTCGAAAATTCACCCCTTCTAACTCCTCCCGGCCCTGACCGACCCAAGAGACAAAGGCTTCGGAAATCTTTCCGAATGTTCCGTCTTCGATGAGCTCGATTTGGCAATTTTCAAAATTTGGTGATTTCATTTTACTCCGAAGCTTAAGCAAACAACTTTTTGAGAATCATGAAAAGACCCAAAAGACAAAGATTTTTCCTCGTCCTTCCCCCAGGTAGGAAAAATTTGCCATTTTTAAAGAAAAGCGATAATCAAATATTTTATTCCGGCAAGAAATGTCCCGATTTCAAAGGTTTCAGGGATACATCTGATACTGTTTGTAATTTGGCGCAAGGATTGCATTGGTGTCGGTACATATGTCAGAACTACTCGACAATCTGTACAGCCAAGAAAATTATTTGGTCTCTAAGAAGTTGTTGGATGCCACCCATCTTCGTCATGAAGCATTGGCCAACAACTTGGCCAATGTGGAGACCCCTGGATTCAAAAGAAGAGACTTGCCCAAGTCCTTTTCAGTCGAGCTTCGCAGGGCCGTCGACAGGAAAGACTTCAGAAGGGTCAAGGCCATGCTGCCGAGAAGCGCCGAGGATCGTCAGGCCAAGCCGGTTCGAATGGATGGAAACACCGTACAGCTTGATGAGGAAATGCTTGCGATGAACAGAAACGCGTTGAATTACGAATATCTCAGTGGTGCCATCGGTGGAACTATAAAGGAACTTAACAAGGCAATACGCGGTAGAGTCTAAGTATTTTAGGAGACCTTAAATAAAAATGACGATGAACTTGATACCAGGTGTTGAATCAACGGGGAGCGCGCTTTCCGCCGAGAAGATCAGACTCGAGATCATTGCCCAAAATATCGCGAATTCTAATACTACACAGGATGCATCTGGTCAAGTCTACCAGCGCAAGGAAGTTGTTTTCGAGGAGTATATTAAGACTCCCGAGCGTCGAGTTCCTGGTTACGTTGACGAGAATCTCTATCAAGGAGTCCGGGTAACCGACGTTTACAATGACCAAACTCCAGGTCGCATGATTTTCAATCCGGGTCATCCTCATGCCAACGAAGACGGAATGGTTCAAATGCCCAACGTAGACGTCTCCCGGGAGATGGTGGATCTTATAAGTGCTTCCCGCGCCTATGAAGCAAACCTGACAGTAGTCAAAACCTCCAGGCGCATGGCCCAGCAAGCCATGGCGATTGGAAAGTAATTTATATTAGTTGTGAACGAAATATCATCCCTTCCTAGCCTTAGCGACCTTCTCTCGCAAAACCCCAATCTGCAACCGAACAATCAGCTTGATCGGTTCACGCAAAGCTCCGAGATGGGCCAAGGCTTCGGCACCTCTTTGTTGAGCAATGTCAATGGCACCGGCAATGGAGTGGAAGTTATCCCCATTGACAAGACTACTCCCACTGAGCGAGTAACGGCGCCTGGGTTTGCCCAAATGTTCGAAAACTTTATCAAGGGCGTCGATCAAAAGAAGAAAATCTCAAAGAAGGAAACCCAAGACCTGATCCTCGGAAGATCGGACAATATCCACGAGGCTGTCGTCAAGTCTCAAGAGGCTGGCGTTGCATTTAATCTGATGATCGAAGTTCGTAACAAGCTCGTGGATTCTTACAAGGAGCTCATGAGAATGCAGGTATAGAATGGTCCCGTCCGAAAGTTTTGAATGAAAGAAAGATTTGAAAAATTTAGTCAGTTATGGGGTGGGCTCTCGTCCACCAGAAAGCTGGGCTTGGTTGTAGCGGTCGTTGGGATCGTTGCCATCAGCGTGGGAATCTTGAGCTGGTCAGGTGGTAGTGGTGAAATGAAGAGGCTTGTCAGTGGCGGTGATGCCCAAGACATGGGTGAAGTAGTTGACTATCTGAAGGCCAACCAAATCGAGTTTGAATTCAGCGAGTCCGGCAACACCATCTTGGTACCCGCCGACAAGCATGCGAGCGTCAAAATGGAGATGGCCATGAAGGGTTTGCCTAAGACGGGCAACGTAGGCTACGAAATTTTTGACGAAGGGAATTTTGGCATAAGTGATTTCGTTCAGCGCACGAACAAGCAAAGAGCCATTCAGGGCGAGTTGGAGCGAACGATCCGAGCCATGGATGCCGTTAAGGATGCACGTGTGACCATTGTTCAAAAGGATAACAATCTTTTGTTAAGCGAAGACCCTGAGAACCGTCCAACCGCTAGCGTTATGATCAACACCGGGGGAATGAGGCTGCCCTCGGAGAAAGTAATTGCCATTCAGTTCTTGGTTGCTCGTTCCGTAGAGGGAGTAAGCCAATCTTCCGTTACCGTCGTCGACGAAAAACTTAACCTCCTTTCCGATGAGAGTGAAACGGGCGGGGCCGCTGGTGTTGCCGGACAAATGATGAAGGCGTACCAAGCCCAGGAAAGAAGACTTGAGACCAAGATCGAATCCATGCTTGCCAAGATCGTCGGCACCAACAAGGTCGTCGCCAAAGTTTCCGTTAACCTCGAAACCAAGACTTCCACCGAATTGGACGAAAAGTTCGATCCCGACGGGCAAGGTGGAGTTCCTCGAACACAGACAACGGACAAGGATGATGCCAAAACTGTTGAAACGCAACGGGGCAACAATGCGGCAGGCATGGGAGCGAACGTTCCGAATGTTAGTCAAGATGCAACGATGCAGGATCCGATCATGGCCGAGAGTGAGGAGAAAAGGGAATCGAAAACGACTGACTATGAAATTAGCCGTAACCTCAAGGAGACGGTGCAGGAGCCTGGTGCGATCGTTGGCCGAAGTGCCGCCGTTTTGATCGCCAAGGGTGAAACCCCCCGCACGCCCGCCCAAATCGAAGTTATAAAGGAATCGGTCGTAAATGCCATCGGAGCCCGTTTTGATTTGGATGACCAAAAATTACAAACCTACGTTACCGTCAACGAAGTGGAATTTCTTGATGCTGATTCTCCGTTTGGCGCCGCTGGCGAAACGGCAAGCTTCCTGAAGGGCTTCCTTGATACTTGGTCCCCGGTTTTGAAGAGTTTTCTTGGTCCTTTGTTGGCGATAGTCATGTTTGTCGTTTTTCTCAGAATGCTCAAGAAATTCAAGCCGAGCGAGGCGGAAGTTCAAGTGCTTGACGAAGACGATCAAGGACTTCTTTCCGGCACCCGTAGCTTGGGAAGCGGGTTGACCCCCGAATTGCTCAACGATTTGATTCAGGAAAAGCCTGACAATGTCGGGACGGCTTTGAGGCGGTACTTGGAGAGCGGTTCCTCCACCTAAGCAACGGACCTTTCTCATTGATTAGCTTCTCAAACATCGCCGACGCAGGACTATAATGGAAGAGGTACAACAAGAGGAAGAAAGCCCGTACGAGCGATACTCCAGGATGTCCCGGCCTCAGAAGCTCGCTCTTTTGATGATTTCGCTTGGGCCTGATGCCTCGGCCACCTTGCTTAAGCGTTTTGATTCCAAGGATGCGGAGAACATTTGCAAGGAAATCGGTAACTTTCCAATTGTTGATCAGGAAATGAAAGATTGTGTGCTTGACGAATTTTCCGAGATCATCGAGTCGAGCGTGAATTCCAACTTAGGCGGGCTTGGCTTTGCTCAAAAATCTTTGGAACTGGCACATGGAGACTACAAAGCCAACAACATGATGAATCGAATTGCCCCGGTTCGGGATTCTTTGGAATTCATGGATGACATCAAGGAGATGGACTCCGGGCAGATTTACAATGTTTTGCGTTTCGAGCAACCTCAGACCATCGCTTTTGTCTTGGCCAACGTCGATGCGGACAAAGGCTCGGAGGTTCTGCAGATGATGCCACCGAATATTCAGGAACAGGTTGTCGAGAGGGTCGGAGCGATGGAAACGACGCCAATGGATCAAATTGAGGTGGTGGCCAATACGCTTGGTTCCCGCATTGGTAAGAAAGGGCAATCGCCCCGTGTCAAAACCGGCGGGGTCAAGTCTGCCGCGGATCTTTTGAATTGGTTTGACAAGGAGGAAGGGAAGGAACTCCTCAAAAGCATCGAAAAGAGAAACCCCAAGCTCGGTGGCTCGATTCGGCAGAGGATGTTCCGTTTCGAAGATATCGTACGGCTCAGTGCCGGTGATATTTCGAAGATTACCAAGGAAGTCGATCAAGACGATTTGATCATTGCCATGAAAAATGCTTCGGCGGAACTCAAGAAGGCCATTTATTCGACAATGTCCAAACGAGCCGTCGAAGCGTTGGAAGAACAACTTGGTTTCCTCGGGCCGAAACGTCTTTCCGAAATTGAGGCTGCTCAGGATCGGGTCATTCAGATTGTTCGCGAACTCGAGGAGGACGAGGAGATAATCCTTGATACCGGAGGTAGCGACGTTGTCGTACAGTAAATCCATTTCCTTCCCTGAGCCTCCGGCGGGATTTAAGGTCAGTTATTGCGGAGCCCAGTCGGTGCCCGTGAATCAAGTCGAGCAGAAGAGTGCTTCGGAATACGAGCGGGGCAAGGCGGAGGCGACCCATTTCTATCAGGCCGAGATCCGCAAACTCCGCGATGAATTTGCTCAACGTCAGGAGCAGATGCTTGCAAATATTGATCAAAAGACGAAGGACGTCCTCAGTCAACTCGATGACCGTTTGCCGGACCTTGTCGTTGGCTTGTCGGAAAGGGTTCTTGGGAAGATAGAATTGGATGCACCCAAAATCGAGGGGATCGTGAGAGGGATGATATCTGAATTTGCCAACGCCGAAGAGGAGAAACTCGAGGTATATCTTTGCGAGCGGGACTTGTCGTTGCTCAAGGCAATGGCCAATACGCAAAAGGAACCGTCCGAAGAAGAGGGAGAGTCGGAGGAAGGTTTTGCCAGTGCGATTGCCGGAATTTTCGACGGCCTTGATGGAGATGACGCCCTACTTGCCGGCTATCCCAACGTTAAGTTTTTTGAGGATAACTCCCTTGCTCCAGGTGACTGTCAGATAAAGAGCAGGTTTGGATTGCTCGACGGGCGCATAGCGACGAAACTAAGAAAAATAGAGGAAGAACTTAAAGGAGATGATTGAATCCCTTGATGAACGTTTTGCCTTCATGGAAGAAGGCATCAAAGGAGGGCGGACCTTTGACAAGATCGGCACCGTCCACCGAGTCACCGGCCTCATTATCGAGTCCGAAGGTCCCGAGGTCAGCATTGGACAGGTTTGCTCGATCAGTTCAGCCCGCCATAGTCAGAAAATCGAGGCTCAGGTCGTTGGGTTCAGGGAGAACACGGTTTTGCTTATGGCTCTTGATAGTGTTCATCTCATCCACCCAGGGTGCAAGGTGGTATCGAAGAGGAATTCCAACATCGTGCCCTATGGGCCATCTCTTTTGGGGCGGATCATTGATGGGATGGGCAGGCCGATTGATGGAAAGGGTCCCTTGCTCGCCCCTCAGA
>JAYOMW010000104.1:0-2007 GCA_038121045.1 Opitutia bacterium | reverse complement strand
ATTGATGGGATGGGCAGGCCGATTGATGGAAAGGGTCCCTTGCTCGCCCCTCAGAGGGATGGTTTTTATGCTGAACCCCCTAACCCGCTGAGCAGATCTTTGATCAAAAAACCCTTCGCCACCGGACTGAAGGCAATCGATGCTTTCGTTCCCTTGGGCAATGGCCAAAGAGTCGGTATTTTTTCCGGTAGCGGCGTGGGCAAATCAATTCTTTTGGGAATGATTGCCCGTGGTTCCGAGGCGGATGTGAACGTCATATCCTTGGTCGGGGAGAGAGGACGGGAGTTAAGAGAATTCGTCGAAAACGACTTGGGTCCCGAGGGAATGGCCAAATCGGTTATAGTCGTTTCCACTTCCGATCAACCCGCCCCCATGAGGATACGCGCATCCATATTGGCCACTGCTTTAGCGGAGGGCTTTCGAGACCAAGGATCCAAGGTTCTCTTGCTGATGGACTCTTTGACTCGCTTTGCCATGGCTCAAAGGGAAATCGGTTTGGCCGCCGGTGAACCTCCCGCTTCCCGTGGATACGTGCCATCAGTTTTCTCCATGCTGCCCAAGTTGTTGGAACGCACGGGTACTAGCGAAAGCGGGGCAATTACCGCTATTTATACGGTTTTGGTCGAGGGCGACGACATGAACGAGCCGGTTGCGGATGCCGTTCGGGGTTTTTTGGATGGTCACATTGTTTTGAGCCGCAAACTTGCCAATGCAAACCATTTTCCCGCAGTAGACGTTTTACGCAGCGTAAGCCGCTTGGACCGTGCCGTGTGCTCGGAAGACGAAATCAAGTTGATCTCGGAGGCCCGAGACTTGCTTTCCGTCTACAGGCAAAACGAAGATCTGATCAACGTCGGGGCCTATGTTAAGAACAGTAATCCGAAGATTGACCGGGCGATCGAAAAATATGGTTTGTTAGAATCTTTCCTGCGCCAACGCTATGACCAATTGGTTACGCGAGAAGAAACTTTTTCCAAGCTTTTCGATATCTTTTCATGAAGGCATTTCGTTTCAGATTGGAAACTCTTTTGCACTTGAGAGAAATGGCAAAAGACAAGGCTATTGCCGAGTACGGACTTGCTATTGCGAGAAGGGAAAACGCCCAAAAGGTCCTGCAAGAGCGAAAGCGCCAAATGGAGGATTTGCGTGAAGAAATCGGTCGCAGGAGAAGTACCGGCTTTTCGGGGAGCGAGCAAAATTCTTACAACCGTTCGATCGAGCGTGCGAAAGAGGCGATCATCGATTGCAACTCCAATTTTGAAGAGACAAAGAAGATCGCCCAAGCCAAAAGGGAATTGTATCTGAGTGCGGACTCGCAGTTCAAAAGTTTGCTTAAACTCAAGGAGAAACAGAGAGACCGGCATATCGATTTCGAAACCAAGAAAGAGGAGATGCAACTTGAGGACATTATCAGTTCGAGATTTGTTTTTAACCAGTCCACTAGTCATTGATCATGAAATTATCACCAACCATTGTTATTCTGATAGCCGTTTTGCTTTCCGTAGCTTCTGCGGTTGTGGTTTCATTGCTTAAATACGATGAGTTCTTCAGAGAAGAGCCGGAAATTCCAGCCGAATTTACAAGTCTTGAATTTGATGCGGACGATACTAGCTATTCCCCGGCTGAAACTCACTCGATGAACCAACTTTCAAAGGAACTCATGGCTTTGAAGGAGAAGTTGCTCGAGCGTGAGAGTGAATTGGATTCCAGGGAGTCCGCCATCGCGATGGATCTTGAGGCTTTGGAAATACAAAAGAAGGAGCTAAAGAGAATCAAAGACGACCTTACCGTCCGTCTGACGGATTTTGAGGCTAAGCAGGGCCAAGACATAAGCGAGGCCAAACTCAAGGAGTACAAGGAGACTGCCAAGAGATGGGTCGAAATGGGACCGGAGGTCGCCAGTATTGAAATTCAAAATTGGCGTCAAAAAAGAAGATTCGAGGAGGCTTTGACTATTTTCGAGCAACTCAAGGCCGAGGACAAGGCACCAATCATTGCCTTTATGTT
>JAYOMW010000103.1:832-11760 GCA_038121045.1 Opitutia bacterium | reverse complement strand
GCTCGGTTGGCTCGTCGGCCGGTGGCTCGTCGGCCGGTGGAGGGGCATCGGCTGGTGGCGGTGCAACTTCAGCAACGGTATCGACCGCAGTGGCGATCTCAGCCACCGTGATCTCCGCCGTCCCGGCGACCGCCACGTCCAAGTCTGCGTTGACCGCAGCCAAGTCAGCTGGCGGTGCAGGAACGGCAACGGGAGGGGCCGATATGGTACCAGTGGCGGTGACAGATGGCGTAACGGCTTGACCCGCGCTCACCGCGACAGGAGCAGGGGGTGGAGCGGGAGGAGTGCCTGGGGGAGGAGGAGGCGGAGGAGGAGGAGTAAAGGCAATGACACCTTCGGGGACCGTCACTTTACTGGTGAAGCCGCCACCGGGAGCTTGCTGAATGTTCATCCCGATTCGGGTCCCCCGGATACCGGCCGTTCCGACTGGAGACTCGATATTGAAATTTGATTTTTTATCCAACTTCTTGATGTCGACGACCATGTCACCAATGTTGAGATCGATGAGCGTTTCCGAGGCACTTGGTTCTCCTTCGAGTTCGGATAGTTTGGTGGCACCGGGATCGAATTTCGCTTGGGTAAATTTCTTGATGTTAAGCACGGAGTCGGCTTTCAAAGTCGTAACCGTACCGTTGGAAAGCAGCAGGACGATGGAGGAGCCTTTGCCCGTAGTTTTGATGCTGTGACCGTCAAAGAGAATTTTTCCCGGTTGCACCGATGCAGCTGGCAGGGCTGCCCCGGTCGTGTTGTTCGTCACGGTCACTGCCCCTTTCATGTCGGCAATAATGATTGCACCCCGGGGGTCTGAAATTTCATTAGGCTTTTCCTGCGAAAAAAGACAATGTGAAAATAAAAGAGCAAAAATGAGGAGTGAATTTGAAATCTTCATGTTGAGAATATTTACTAGATTATTTAAAAATGTGTAAACAACGCAATGGGAGCAAGGATATAATTAGGTTTTTTAACAGTTAAAATCCATCGAGGAAAACGAAAGTTTTCTTTGAGTTGGTCATTTTAAAATTTTATAAACTTTACCCCAAGGAGAGGAGGTAACCTTTTCGAACAACAAGGGATCAAGATCTTCCATCAAAAAACCCTGAATCAACAAACTCCTGAAGGCCTTTTCGTCCATGAAAAACCACGCCTGAAAAAGATCGTATCCCTTGCTTGGAATCTTGATTGCGTCACCCTTGACAAACAAGTGATCCCGATCCTTGCCCATAAACTGACTCAGAACGCTTGGGGCGAGGCCATAGCTCAGTGCAATAGCGGACAACGTTTGCGTCTCTTCCGAAACAACATGGGTACGCTGCCCGGTAAAACGAGGTAGGTTGGTTTGAATGATGTGAAATTTGCCGTCCTTGGCTCCCGCGCTTGCAATTTTGGCCATTTTCCCCGTCTGTTTGTCATGCAATCTCCGATGAAAAGCAAAGGGAAGAGGGTCCTTGACATTGGGTATCTTGGCCAAATTGGTTCGCAAGTCCGCGTCCACTTGATATCCTCCTCCCGCTTGAAGGATAATCCTAGTCCCTCCATCGAGAATCTGCACGCCATCGGCCTTGAGGAAAAAAGGCGAACTCCTAGGGTTGGCCGCTTGAGCAAAGAGCGGATTCCGGTAAGCGGATCCGTCAAATTGGTCCAAAATGAACCTCTTGGCAAAGGTAGACCGGTAAGTCTTAGGCGATAGAATAATCAATTCATTCAAATTTCTAACAAATACAACGACCCTATTGACTCCCTTGCTAGTGTTCGCCTTAATGCGCAATCCGTCGACTTCAACTTGTTCGACCGTTTCCGCAGGTTGGCCTTCCTCGTCTACGGTCAACATCTTGCCGTACGGCAAAACAAAAGACTTTTCTGCGTCCATTATCTTCAAGACTCCATTTCGGTCCATCCGGTGCCCCTCCTCAAAAAGCAGGGAGTTCCCCTGATGCCTTCCGTTACGCAATATCTTCATGGGTAGCTCTTTCCGAGAGTCAACGGAGGATGATGGGAAATAAAGGTTCCTCGAGCTAAAACTCAAAATAGTAGGAAAGATTCTCAATATCTCATAAGGCATGAAGAGAAAGACGTCTCTCGATTTGGAAGGAAGGGATGCGTTCGCATCATTCATCTCTTCCAGCAGGGCTTGATAGAATACGAGATCGGAGGAACCATCTTTGAAGATCTCCTGCACGGCAGTGTCGTAAGTGGCTTCTCCGGATTTTTTCTCATCCTGCAAGCGGACAAAGGTTTCGGTTTTTAATCGGGCCAGATTGGCGGCCTGCAAATGTGAATTCGCCCGCAAAATCTCGGAGGTCAAATAATTGTCGAGGGTTTGGTGCGCGGGCGAAGTAAAGGTTCTGGTGTCCCCGTAAAACCAACAACCTGAGCCATAGTCCCACCAGGTAACGACAAAATCATCCGGGTCGGAGGCTTGGTTGAGTTCCTCCAGCACTTCGATCGTTTTGACCGGGTAAACGACATGCGAATAGTATCCCCTCGCATGATCCACGTTTGGCCAAGCAAAAAGAACAACCACTATGCCTACCGCGATCAAAGAGGCAGATTTCATAGCGATCTTCGAGAGTTTCTTGAAGCGATCGTTTTTTCCCCTGTTCAAACGAGACAGGCAAAAACGGAAAAAAGCCCACGACAAAACAAGAAGCAAAAAGACCAAGCCGATGGAGGCGACGTTTCCCACGTGTACCGTAAATCGCAGGCCTAGAGGACTATCGACAAAATGAGAAAAGCAGTTGTATCCAATGAACCAAAACGGGGCGCCCAATAAAAATTCCCAATACCGCATGCAAAGAATCAGGTAGCCGATAAGGGCCAACAATGCAGTTTTGAGATTCAGATCTCCTGCATACTTGGGCAAGCTCTGCTCCATCGAATTGAAGGTCTTCTCGAAAGGATTCCACCATTTGTATTTATTTGGATCAGGAGGTTCGGCTGGAGAAGCACTGCCGTCGTCATTAAACCAATTTCCCCGCCACAATGGCAAATCCTCCAGAATCCGGTTACGCATTCTGATGTCATTGATGGTCTTGCTTTTTTGATCGAGGGAACCGGCTTCCCTGATGGTGCTTTTGACATCAAGAAAATTAAGAGTGTACCCGGAGGTTCCACCGACCGTCGCGCCAGCTACCCGATCGCTTGAATAGCTTTGAAGCTTACCCGTCAATTTGGCCCATGTTCCGGAATACGGACCATAGTCAAAAACGATTCCAATGAAAAGTAGTAGAAGAGCAACCGATGCCGGAATACTCAGAATGGCACCCATGACTATGCTAATTGCAACAGAGAAGGACTTAGACAGGGCTTCCCCGAGGATGCGACCATAACAACTAATTCCATAAATCACAAAAGGGACTGAAAGACCAAACCAGAAACGCAACGCATGATCCTCGATTACTTTGCCACTTGACCAGGACTCCGCAAAAAGGACCCAACCAATCAGAATCACGCTAAGGCAAGTAAACCAAACAGAGGGAATACAAAAAAGCAGATTGGCGAACTCGATCGAGGACTTCGGTTTGCCCTGGACAGGAAGAGGTCGTTGCCTCGAAGTCTCAAATCCTAAGGTTTGAAGCAAATTCCCTAAGGCTCGAAGCAAAAGCTCGCGAAAGAAAAAACCAATATCGAGAAGGGAAACCCCAAGGCGATAAAACATGAAGGCCAAGCACATGGCACAGGTAATGGCTTGGGTCGAACCGTAAAAAAACCTGCTCACATAAAGGGTCACTGCGGCCGCAACGAGATAACCAACCGATTCTCTCCTTGATGCGGCCAACAAGAAAAAGAAAGCGAAGGCTGGAACGGTGATCGAAAACATGTCCGTGTCGTAGTAACCCGCCAAAGTACGATTGTAATAACTGTGAGCCACCCCGGCAAGACACGCAGCGAAAAAGCCCCACAACGAGCTCCCGTACAGTCGTCCGATCAGAACGATGGGAATGCAGACCAAGCCCGCCACCCAGACCGGAATTTTCAAGAGAAGTTCCTCGATCGTCCATTGGTCCGGAAAAGCCTTCAGCAGAAGGTAGGGCAAGTAGGTAATCATACCATTGGTATAAACGCTCGGAATCAGGTGATTGTCCTGATGCTTTTGGTAGAGAGCCTTTTGCAGGATGCTCCCGAAGTAAAAACTGTCATGGGTGTTGGGCAGAGCGATCCCGTCCCTTACCATTTGTGGCCTGAAAAATTCCTTTTCGCCGGACTCGTTGAAGTAGTGCGCTTCGGCAAAGTCTATCCAAGTATAACGGATGTGAACGCTCAAGCCATAAGCGAACACGATGAATAGCAAAGGGATGAGCAAATTAGCCAACCAATGAGAACGCTCGACGGGCAATTCCACCTGCTTGGAGAAAAATCCGCGCACCTTGATCGAATCGGGCCATGCGAACAAAGCCAACCCGGAAGCTACCGATAAAACGACTACCGACAACAAAAACAACGTCATCATGATTTACCGGGAGTCATACGCCCAAACGAGGCTTTCCTCTGAATTCGGGATCTTTAACTTGAAGTACAGACACAATTCAAACGAAGAGAATAAAAAGGCGTGAACTCTATCTGAATTTGTTACTCAAGCCAAATAGTTTCTTTTTCAGGGAAACGGTCAAATCGTTTGTTTTGGATGCATTGAATGAAGGTCCCATGATTGTTCTCGAACCACCGTGGATACGGGCCCCCAGATTTTTAACGTGAAAGGCATAATCCCGGTTGACAAGGACTCCGAGAACTTCCCCCTTTTGGGAAAAGACCAAATCCCCCTTCCCTGGATCGAATTCCCCGGTGACGAATGCAAACCGCTTGTGACTTACTTTTATGTACCGAGGGTCTCGCTCATCACGCGTAAAGTCAGTTTGGCCGAAGCGGCCGTCCTTGGCATCCACCACGACCGCCTCGGAGAACAGATAGGGATTCTTGGGCGAACCGAAAAGCTCGATTGACGAACTCTTTCTCAACTCGGCAGGGTTGACGTAGAGAGGGACGATCAAAATCCGGGGATCATCCATAAAGGCGATTTCCTTGACGGGAATCGGCGCTTTTAACTTGGGACTGGAGATGCTCCCGGAAACTTTGACCAATTGACGGGGCCGCGGATCCAGCCTGAAGGGACTGTCTTGGGCGTGAACGAGGGAGTAAGCAAACGAGCCGTCGACCATGATGACGGTATCCATGCTGAAAGTACCGGTGGTTTCCTTGCCGAAAAGTCCGCCAACATGCGAATAATCAAAAGTCAGCTTGACCTTGTTCTCCTCATACTTGGAAAAGATCTCGCTTACGGTCTTGGTTTGTCTTTCCGAAAGCTTGCGGAAATTTTCTTCCTGAACAGCCGCTTGCTCGTTCACGTCCTGTTGGATGGTCTCCACTCTGGAACCGACTCCTGCAACCTCCTGGCTGACGTCGGAAACCGTTTCCTTGACCCCCTGAACCTCTTCACCGACCTTGGAAACATCCAACTTTACGCTTGTCACCTCATTGGACACGGAAGCAATCTTCTCCCCTACCCCGCCAATATTCTCCCCCACCCCTTTCAATTCCTGACCGACGCCTTTCAGTTCCTGTCCGACTCCCGCCAAGTCTTGTTTCAGGTCTCGGTTAAGGGTGTCGATCCTTTCGTCAATCTTGGTCGTCGACGCAACCAAGGCATCCGCTCTTTTCTTTTCCTCCAGCAATAGGGCCTTGGCTTCGGCAGCTCTTTGCTCTTCCGCCTTGGCCTTCTCCTGCGTAGCGGCCAACTCGACCTTGATGGACTCGGCTTCCTTTTGTTGCTTATCTTTCAAGGCGGCCAACTCATCGGACCGCTTCTTTGCTTCAGCCAAATTCTTTGCCAAAAGCTCAAGTTCCTTCTTGGACGCCGCGTTGCTTTGCAAAAGCGCTTCCCGCTTTCTTTCGATTTCCTGACGCTGGGCCTCCAATTGCTCGGACTCTTCCTTGGCCGCAAGGATAGCGGCTTCGTTTTGAGCGATCGTCTCATCACGCGAAGCAATTTGCTCTTCCTTCTCCGCCAATTCTTGACGGCGAAGAGCAATTTGCTCCTCTAACTCGAGCTTTTGCTTGAGCAAATCGTCCTTGTCACTGCTCAAATTCTCCAACAGCGTCTCATTGGTCGCCTCCAACTCGGCCACGACGTCGTCGTAGTTCTCGCCGTCGGAAATTCTTTCGACCACTTCCTTCGATACAATCTTCTGTTGATCCTTGGCGATGACCGCATCCTTGGGCACGTCGAAACGGGCCAGAGCAAGAATGCTAAGTAGAAGAAAGTCGCAAACGACAAGCAGCAAACTACGGTTCATGCCTCTTTTCTTCAGCTTGCTTGACTAGCAAGTGGTTTCGATAGGGGCGAACTACGAAAATCTTGAGGGCGGCAACAAAAAGGATGCCAAAGAGCGTGGAGGTGTAGGCCCCAATCAATGCGTCTTCCTTGATCTCGAGAACAAGAAGCAAAATTAAGGAAAGGACAGTCCCTCCAAGACCCACGTACAAACCCAGATCAAAAAGGTTTTCCTCGTTGTCCAAGAGGTTCAGTTTGAGACTGGGTTTCATCTCCTCGTTCTTCACTGCAGAAACACGTGAAAGACAAACCATGAAAATCACGATTTGGATCGCCAAGAAAGTACCGGCGATAATCGCCGTTACACCAGTTAGATTTTGTTCCGCCATAGATTCCTCATTGGCGTAGGCGAGAAGATTCGCAAGCGCAAAATCAAATCCCGCCACTGAAACCTGCCCACGGGGGGTCTGCAGGAGGGTTGGTTCAAGAGCCAAAACAGTCAGCAAGGCCCAAAGCGAAGCAGCCGAAAAACGCCTGATCCAACGCAACGCAAAATGACATTCCGTCCGCTTGAATTCGGGTTTGGGCAAAACATGAGAAAGAAAAAGCAGAAAACAGAAAAAAGCCCCCCCGATCAAGGTCAACTTAAGAAAAAGAGCCAGGGTGTGATGGCTATGGGAAAGATGAGTGATGACATTTCCTCCGAAAGCGGGAAAGATCGAAGACACGAAGGAGAGAACCGGCCCCTTGCGATGAATGGGTTGGTTTCTGGCAAGCAAGTGCCGAAGGGATTCGCTTCCGTAACTCATCGCCAGCTCGATGTCCTCGAGAGCGGCCTCGGCAGCGATTTTGTCCCCGTCTTTGTCGTACACCGGGTAACTCTCCACGAACTTGAGGACGGAGGAGGGATCGCCCGAGAGCAAGGTGGCGGCATATATGATCCGTAAATCTTCCTCGAATTTTTTTTCCGCAATCGTTTTGTTATGCTCGAGTTCCTGAAGGTCGACGAGGAGCGGGGCTTCGCCCGCGGAAGGAAAAAGCGCCTTGCGCTTGGCCGACTTGATTTTACCTGCGACCTCGGCAAGCGGCCCATTGCGCATTCTGATCAAGGCTGCGAGATCGAACACCGCCTGCAAATCGGGACAGCTCTGCGTCAATTCAGCCATCTGCATGAAATTCATTTTGCGGGCCAACTGGTGGGCCGCCCAATAAAAGGAGCGAATCCGTTCCTTCGACTCCAAGTCCCCAGATAGCATCTGTTGGGAAAGCCGTCCGATTTCATAAGCCGCATCGGATGAATAATAATCTTTCTCCAAAGACATGGCCGTTCCCACCATCATGGGCACCAGCATCGGGTAAGGAAGCCAACGGCCATGATTCTCTAGTTTTCCCTGCGAGTCGACCACCCCTCCGATGATCACTGCATATCCCCCGTCTCCGGTTCTTCCCATCTTGAGGGTCGCAGCCCGGCGGGTAAGTTCGGAAAAATCAAGCTTGCCAAGGGACTGATTGCCATCCAGGCGAGACACCTTGGTGTCTGTTCCCTGCTTGACCACGTCGAAAGATTCGAACTCACCCGAGAAACGAGCAAAACCCGCCTGTGCTTCCTCCAAACAAACGTCCCGAATCCAAGCCTCGGTTGCGTTGGCCTCGATCTCGGATGGGTTTCTTACGCCCACGGACAAGATTACCCGGCGGTCCGGAAAGAAGGAAAAACCTTGCAAATGAGCCAGCTTCACTCCTGAGAAACTCGAAACCAAAGGATCCTCTAACAACTTGGTCCAAAAATTGCCCGGTCGACCTTCCGTCGGAATGCTCTGAAGGATCGCCAGCACGTTGTCGTTGGAACTGTTGTTCTTAAGCCTTTCCCATAGATCGCCTCTGGTTGTCGCCCGGTTGTACACGAAAAAAGCCTCAAATCGGCCCCGGTCCAAATTGAAGCGATCCAAACCGCCGAAATAGTCGTTGAAGGTAAGCATGTCGAAAATGCTCCCGCCTCCCGATATGGCCAATTCAGGGTGTTCCTTCTTTTTGGATTCAATGTCCTCGCGGAATTTTTTCTGCTTGGACAGAGAGGTCAAGGGCAAGAGCATCTCGGCCGGCCCCAAGTTGTTTTGACGCATTTGCCGCAGGGTTTCCTGATCGATAGTCTTGCTGCCCTCTCCGATGTCCTTGAGTGTATCTTCGGATACCGTTCCGAAGAAAACCGGGGATGCAAACCCGAGAACCCCGAAGACGACCAAGAACGGGAGATACGCAACGCTCCCCAACTTACCCTTGTTAAATGAATCGAAAATAGCCAACCTGCATTATCTTTTCTTTATCCGCCCCGATTTTGCAAACGATTTTTGTTCACGTCGGTCAAATCCTCAATTAGAGCATTTGGGGTTCTCGGCTTCCCCGAAACAAATTCCAACACTGGCTGTCCCTTACCCATATGACCCTGCGCATCACACAATACGGAGAAAGCATCCTTCACGAAAAAGGCAAGGCGGTCACCGACTTTTCCGACGAACTCTTCAACCTGTCCCGTGACATGATCGACGCCATGCGCCACGCCGAGGGCATCGGTCTGGCGGCCCAGCAAATCGGGAAAGCCTTGCGCTTTTGCGTGATCGAGGTTCCCGATCATCCCGATTACCCGATGACCTGTATTCTGGACGGCAAAGCCCTCTCCCCCTCCCTTCTCAAGCCCATGGCCTTGGCCAACCCGCAGATCGAGTTTCTCCCGAGCGATGAGTTCTACTACGAGGAAGGTTGCCTTTCCTTGCCTGGAATCAAGGGAGACGTCGCGCGCCCCGAACTCATCCGGGTGGAATATCAGGATCTCGACGGCATCCCTCACGTCCTCGAATGCGACGGCTTGCTCGCCCGTTGTATCCAGCACGAAGTCGATCACCTCGACGGCATTCTTTTCATAGAACGCATGGAAAAGCCTCACTTCGCACAGATCAGGGACGAGGTTCGGGCCCTTCGGAACAAAACTCAAGTCACCCTCAAAGAAGGAAAGCTTCCTTGCGCCTACCCCGAATGAAGCGAACGACCCGGCAAGGGGAAATTATCCTCAAGGTCATCCGGTCCGCCGGGCGTCCCCTCACTCCCCTCGAGATTCATCAGCGGGCCTCCCGCAAAAGCCCGACCATCGGGATCGCCACCACCTACCGGCACCTCAAGAGCTTGGGAGAAAGCCAACAGGTCGTTGGCGTGGACTACCCCGGCCAGCCTCCGCGCTACGAATGGGCCGATGGCCGAGACAAGGTACACTTTGCCTGCCGTTCCTGTGAGAAACTCTACGCCCTCGAGGACACCACCGGGGACGTCCCCCCGCCCAAGCCCCCGAAGGGTTCGAGGTTCAAGGTTTCGAAGTCATGCTCTACGGGCTCTGCCCAACCTGCCGCAAGGCCTAGAAGGAAAAGCGCAACCCGACCCGCCCGCACCGTCCTGAGCCTGGGTACAAGCCCGCCCCATAGGCCGTTGACAAGTACTCCTCGTCGAACAAGTTATCTACACCCGCGAAGACCGTCGCCTTCTCTCCGAGCCGGTAATCGACCCCCAAATCGTGCAGCCAGTAATCGTCTAGTTCGAACCCCGTATTGGCAAAGTCTCCCCCCGCAAAGCACTTCCCGACGTATGAACCACCCAACCGAAGGCTCAAGTCATCGCTCAGGTCCAGATTAAAGAACAGACGGAGCAAATTCTCCGGCACCAAGGGCACGTCGCTCCCCCCGTAAGCTCCGCCCCCGATTCTCGCCCGCAGGTACTCGTAGTGCATCCCTGCTCTCAAGCCTTCCGACACCAGCCACTCGAGGGAAAAATCGAGCCCGACCCGTCTCGTCCGATCGAGGTTCAGGTTGGCGAAGGAAGAGGAATCGTAGATTATCTCATCCCTCATCCACTGCCGAAACACCCGCCCGCCAAAAGTGAGTGATTTCCAATCCCAGTCAATCCCCAGCTCGGCCTCTTGACCAGTCTCGGGAAGCAAGTCGGTATTAAGGGAATAAGCGGGGAAGAACACGAGTATCTCATCGGTCGCCGGATAACGGTAGAACCTACGGAGCGCTCCGTAAGCCCGGTTTCCCCCGCCAAACTTCCTCACCAAGCCAAGGCTCCCCGCCCATTCGTTGTCCGATACCCTGTTCAAGACAGTCCCCCCGTATGAACCCGAAGTGCGAGCCGACTCCACACGGGCCGATCCGTTCCATATCCACTCATCTAGGAGAGGGCGACTGGTCGAAACGAACGCACTTCGGGTCCTCCGCCGGAGGCTGGAGTCGTCGAAGTTGGTGTCCGCATTTACACGGTCATCGACATAATCGATCCCAATCGTCGTACTTCTCCCTTCTGTCTCCCTAAGCAGACTGGGACTTATCGAAAAAGTCTCGTAGAAGGTGTCGCTCGTAAAGCCGAAGCTCGGCATCCTTGCCCCGACCTCCCGGTCGTGGTACCCGAAGCGGGAATCGAAAGCCCAATCGTCAGCAAACTCCACCCGGACACCCGCCCGGCCATGCGAAGCCCGTTCCTCTCCATGGTTATTCGGCTCGTTTGACTGCCTGCGATCGGCTACCAGCTCGGTCGCATTGAGATCACCCGGCAGCCCGAAATCAGTACCCGCAAAGTTCCAAGAAAGGTAACCCTTCCAAACATCCGCACTGCCCCAGTCCAG
>JAYOMW010000103.1:0-822 GCA_038121045.1 Opitutia bacterium | reverse complement strand
GGTGTCATGTGCTCCGTTTTGCCGATAGCCATCCGATTCCGTCCTTTCCCCATGCAAGGATAGCCCGATCTCGCCGATCCATTGTGAATAAGCCCCCCGTGCACCGAAGGAATCGAAACTCCCGGCGCTCGCCTCAAGCGATCCTACTTTCCCTTTGGACGGGCGAAGCGTATTGATCTTGATCACCCCCCCGACCGCATGATTCCCGAAAGTGTTCGACTGGCTTCCACGGATAACCTCGATCGATTCGACCAAGGCCAGCGGGATGGAAAACCAGTTAATTTGGGACAAATCGTTCGCATTCAAACGGTGCCCGTCCAGCAGAAAGAGCGTCCGCTGACTCGCGTTCTCCCCGAATCCGCCCATCGAAACCTCTGAGCGCGCAGAATTTCCGGAGGTCGAACGCACCTGCAGGTTCGCTTCTCTTCGTAGTAATTCGACTAAATCAACCGCACCCGATTGCTCAATCTCAGTTTGATCAATCACTTGAATTCGGGCTGGTAAGTTCTTTGTGGTAGTTTCTACTCGAAGGGTGGAAACCTCCATTGGTTTCAATTCTTCGGCATCTCCGTACGAAAAAGAGCCCATGATCATTGCGATCACTATCGTTATCCAAGGGAAGAATGAAGTAAAATGAGACATTTTCTTATTGATAATTAATTCTCATTTTTTAGGCAAACTTAACCTCGGCTATTTCCGAGTTGCCAAGGCGGTTTAGTAGACGTCCTTGAGGTAGCGTTTTTCTTTTTGCAGGGCCTTGACCCAATCGGCGGCTTCGTCTTCGCCCATGCCGCCTTCCTTGGAGGCAATGTCCCGCAAGGC
>JAYOMW010000102.1:6598-12031 GCA_038121045.1 Opitutia bacterium | reverse complement strand
GCGTAGCCTTGGCATCCGTCCAATAAGCTTGGAGAGGCTTCTTGCGGTGAATGACTTCGACGAAGGCCCGGCCATTGGGATAGCCCGTCCCCCACAGGGCGTTTAGCGAATCCCCCGGTTCGACCCGCCAAGAGGGGGCGGCGACGTGATGGGGAACCTTGATCCCGAATCGTTTGGCATCCGGGTTGAGAACGAGAACGGGGAGAAGCCCTTTGACTTCCTTCCCGAAACGGTCCTCGGTTTGCAGGACGGCCCTATAAGCTCCTTCCTCCAGCGTGAAGGAAAATTCCTTGTTGCCCTCGGCATCAGTCGTGAAGCCCTGCGTTGCGACCACTTCGCCGAGTTCCCACGAACTGGTATTGGAAAGATCGGGCTCGGGCTTGTGGTCGACTCCACTACCACCGCCATGAAAAGGATGGTGAACTTGGCCACCAAGCCTGGCTCGGTTGACCTGCTCCGGTTGTTTGAGCCGGTGGATTTTGAGCGAACCCTCGGCGATCCGTCCCTCGCCATCGAGGGAAGTGGTCTTGAGGGTTACCTTCACGGGCTTGCCCGCGGTTTGCCAATCCTCGGCCGAGAGGGAAGCCCGCAGGGCGACGAACCCGACGTTCACGCTGCGTTCCCCGGAACGGGTCTCTCCCGTACCATCCACCACATCGGCATACACGGTGTAGCTGAAAGTGGGCTCGTCTTTCTCGAAAACCGAGGGATCGGGCTTGGCCGTAAACTCCACCTCGAAGGATCCGTCCGCTTCGGTCCGGGCGGTACCATGAGCGATTTCCTGAGCAGGCGAAGACGGGAAGGGTCTCCACCAGTAATGCCAACGCAACCAGGGCGGGAAGCGTACCTGCCTGACCACGCGGTACTTGACTTGAGCGTCATTGATGGCGGCCCCGGTATAGGCCATGGCCGACCCACGAACCTTGACCTTGCCGTTGAGCACGGCCGGCTCGGCCGGGGCGTCCACCGTTACTTGGAACTTGGGACGCTTGTACTCCTCGACGGTAACCGAGGCAGAACCACCCGGGGAATTCGCGCCCTCGATTTGGATTCGCATTCTACCCATGAGTCGGTCACGCGGAGCAGTGAAGCTCCCGTCGAAGGACCCATAGTCGTTGGTACGGTGCTTGGCCCGGGCGATCTCCTGGTTGTTGCGGTCGCGAAAGACCACCGTGAGGTCTCGATTAGGGATCACCTTGTAGTTGTCGTTCTCTTGATCGATGCGGTAAGAAACCCCTTTGTAACGGATGGTCTGGCCGGGACGGTAGAGGCTGCGGTCGGTAAAGAAAACCGAACGCTCGTACGGCCTGCGTTGGCTGTTGTGATCATTCACGTAATAGGAATTGGCCGTGGAAAGAGATTGGCCTTGATGCGAGGCAAGCACGGTCAGGCTGGTACGCCCGGCCTTGATACTGAAAAGCCCGTTGGCATCGGTGCGAGTGGCCTTGAGCTCGACGTTGCGGTTGTTTCGCTCGCGCTTCCAAGAACGAACCGTTGCACCTTGGACCGGTTCGCCCGTGATCGCGTTCAAGACGAAACCCTCCAGAGCACCCGATCCATGGCGCGTGCGCATGACCAGCGATAGGTCGCTCACCCAAAAACTCGTGTAGCTCACTCGGTTCTCGAGTTCTCCGAATTTCGGGTCATGGCTGGCGAAAAGAAAATAGGAACCGGGCTCCAAGTCTTTGGGCGCATCAATCTTCTCGACCCTTTCCTTGAAATCATCGGTCGGGGGAAGATCCACGGACCATTCCATGAGAGGCTGCTTTTTGATCCACTCCCCTTTTTGGCGATAATCGACGTACTCGGGATGGCGTTGGGTCTGCTTCAACCGACTCACCCAATCATAGGGGATGATTCGAAAGTAAGCCTTGGTCAGGTTACGGTAGCGCAATTGGATCAGCGGGAACGGGGCGTTCCACACCCGCTCGGAGGAAACCGAAGAGGACTTCGATTCGATCTGATTGATCAGGTTCTTGCATTTCTTGCCGCCCACACTTTCCGGAAAAACGGCCACTCCGCGCTTGGCGAGCTTATGGGCTTCGACAAGCTTACCTTCGTCCCGCAGGACCTCGGCGCGACGGAACATCGCCCGGGCCGACATTTCGTGATCGGCCCATTCCCGCGCAAAGCGTTTGAGCGCGGCCTTGTAGCGGGCCTTTTTCTCTTCCCCGAAAGAATGGTTGTAACCGAAACGCAAACGAAGAAGATTCGCCTCTACGAAGGCATCGGGAACATTGTCTTTCTCATGAAACCGCAGCAGGTCCTGATAAAGCCCGACCGCCTTGACCTTGGGGGATTCGTCGTCCTCCGAATCGATTCCCCAAGCCATGAAGTCCTTGGCGGATGCGAAGACCGGACTGTCGGCGGAGAGCACGAAGGCATCCTGAGCCTTCGATCCGGCTTGCTCCCCTGAGGAATAAAAACGCAAGGCATCGTGAACGACGAAATCATACAAGGTGGGACGATAGCTGTCGGGAACGGTTCCCGGATTGAGCAGAAAGTCATAATCTCTGACCGCTTCCTTTTTGAGGATCTCGTGATAGGACAAGGTCTTTTGGAACAGCTTGTCGATTTCCGATAGGATCCGGGGCAGGTCCCAGGTGGTGATATCCCCGCCAGGAGATTCCGCAGTCCGGGACCTTTGGGCGAAGCGCCAGCGATTTCGCTGAAAATACTGCCAGTACCAGTTGGAAAGGACCGCATTCATCATAGGCTGAAGATCCTTGGGAGCCTTGGCCATCTCCGCCTCCATCCGGGCAATTTTTTCCTCGGGCTTGTTTCCTTCTATGGCTCCCTCCAAGTTGATCTTCTGGGCAATGCCCCGGATGGCCACTGCATGGGCCTTTTCCTTCAGGGCGCGCTCGATCAGGGGTTCGAGCTTCTCGATCGCCGTCTTGGGCAGACCCTTCTTGGTCGCCTCCTCAACTTCTTCCCACTGCTTGACAAGAGTTGCGGGTCGGGCTTTTTGTCCGATCAGGAAAACGGCAAAGGCAAGAAACAGCGACGAGGCTGCAAGTGGAATTGTTTTCTTCATGCTTCAAATGAATTTGGTTAGAGCAAAGGGAGCAAGCTCCCAATTTTTTTGAGGATTGGGTTTAAGGTCAACCCTTAGGACGCGCTGAAGAACTTTATCTTAGAAAAAAGAATCAGGGTTTGACGACCTGAGCGTTCAGCTCGACCTTGCAACTGGTGCCATCCTCTTTCAAAAGAGGAAAAATCCACTTTTTGCCCGGAACCATTTCGCGTAAAAAAACACCGCCTCCTCCTTTCATGGAAACCATGGGCACAAGTTCGGTTCTGCGGGTGGCATTCAAGTATACCCGAATTTGCCGCCCCTTCGTTTCAAGGATTGCGCAAGGGTCTTTGTCTCCCTCGACTCGGAGAAGTTTCATACCGCGCCGGGTCTGCCCGGGCTGCAAAAAAAAGGGGCTGCCTCCCCCGACTGAAAGGGAAACCTTGGGTTGTCCGCCGATCGAAAACAGCCCACGCATTTCGATTTTGTCAATGTCTCCGCCTTTTTCCTTCAGACCCTCAAATGCCCTCTTGGCTCGAGCCTTGATGCCGTTCTCGCCATCGAGCTTTCCCTTGCCGGCAAAAGCAAAGCCCTCGAGGAATACCTTGCCATCCACAACACGAGGGGTAACCGAAAGCAGAATCCCATCCAAACTAAGGAGATCCTGGTTTGCGTCGAAAACCTCCTGAGCAAGTTGGATGATTGCCTCTTGTCCAACTAGCGTAACGATCCGCGGAGCGGCAAGAACGTCGTCACCATCAATAAAACTGGAGGAAACCTGAACTTGTAGAGGGGAACTCTCCACGGCATGACCTACGGCGCAAAACACGCTCAAAAACAAACAAGAGAGAAAGAGAGGGAGTTTCATGAGCACCGAAGATTCATAAGCTTATCTCCTTTGCAATCTTGAAAATTAAAATTTCTTGTCGCGGATTCTTTTCTTCGGGTGATTGCCGATCGGTTATCGAAGCTTGATTAAGGTTTGCCGTGCCCGAACAGAATAGCATTCTTATCAGCATGGCATTCAATCCCCTGTCTTTCATAGCCCTGTCCTTACTCGTCCCTTTTTCTCTGATGGCAGGCAATGAAAACTTCCCCTTCCCCGGTGAGAAACCAGAGGGAGTGAACCTGCATGCCTTGGTTGGAGCTGACCTTCAGGTAAGCCCAGACAAGCGGATCGAAAAAGGGATCATCCTAATCCGAAACGGTATGATCGAGAAGGTGGGCGAAGGGAACAAAACTCCTCCCGGTTACCGCAACTGGAATATGACCGGCAAGACGATCTATGCGGGATTCATCGACCCCTATCTGCTGACCGGTGCGAAAGCCGGAAAACTACTCGATCTCAGACACGACCAGCAACACCTGAAAGCCACCGCGGATCTGTCCTTTTACGGCTCCCCGTCCACCCGTCCCGACCCCGGCGAAAAAGGTCCGGGTTTCGAAGTATCCGGGGTTCACCCCGAAAGAAAGAGTGTCGATGGGTTTCAACCCGACGAGCCGACCTGGAAGAACCTTCGCAAACATGGGTTCACGGCAGCACACTTGGCTCCCTCCGAAGGAATCCTGCGCGGAACGGGACCCTGCGTTCTCTTGCGAGAAGGAAACCCAAACCACCTGATTTTGAAAGAGGAAGTTGCCCAAATCATGGCCTTTGATCCGGTCGGTAAAGAACAATCCCCACAAGTCTATCCGAATTCTCTCATGGGGGCGTTGGCCGTCATCAGGCAGGCTTTTATCGACACCGGGCATGCGGAAGAAAAATCCCAATACTTGAAGCAAAAAACCTCCTCACCACCCTACTTGCCACACGTCGGAATCCGGAGCTTGCAAAAAGTCCTCGACAAGAAAAACCCTTTCCCGGTCTGGATCGAATCCGGCAGTTGCCTGATGGAAAACAGGGCCATGAGTTTAGGCAAAGAATTCGGCTTCCATCCCGTTCTCATCGCCACGGGAGATGAGTGGAGGAGGCCGGATCTGGCTCTTTCCAAGAATCATTCCTACGTATCGAATCTTCTCTTTCCCGCCCTTTCGAAATTACCCGAGGAGGAGGATTGGGAGCAAATTTCCCTCGATCAACTCCGGGCTTGGGACCATGCCCCGGGCAACCCTGCCCTCATTTCCGCAAAAGCCAAATCCCTTTCCTTTACCACGACGGGAGTGAGCCTTGGTGAATTTCACCGCAATTTGCTCAAGGCAATCGAGCGTGGCCTCTCCGAGGAACAAGCATTGGCGGCGCTCACGACCAACCCGGCGCGAATTTGTGGAATCGAAAAATCAGCCGGAACTTTGGAAAAGGGAAAGCTCGCCAACTTGGTCGTGGTCGAAGGCAAAACCTACTTTGCCAAAGAAGCCAAAATCAATTCAACCTGGATCGAAGGACGCCCTTTTCAATACTTCTTCGACGGAGACGAAAA
>JAYOMW010000102.1:0-6498 GCA_038121045.1 Opitutia bacterium | reverse complement strand
CCCCCCGGGGTGCAAAATCGTCGAGGGCAGAGGGAAGCACCTGACTCCCGGTTTAATCGACTGTCACAGCCATGCCATGATTCTCGGCCGGGTGAACGAATCCACCATGCCCTCCACCGCCATGGTACGAATCGCCGACGTGATCAATTCGGAAAGTATTAATATAGAACGCCAATTGGCAGGAGGGCTGACCGCCTGCAACCTGCTCCATGGTTCGGCCAACCCCATCGGAGGACAAAACGCAGTGATCAAGCTCAGGCTCGGGGCTTCGCCGGACGGGATGATTTTGAAGGCTGCGCCTAGCGGGATCAAATTCGCCCTCGGGGAAAACGTCAAGCAGGCCAATTGGGGGGACAAATACACCACCCGTTTCCCCCAGTCCCGAATGGGGGTCAAAACCTTTTTCGCGAACCGTTTCACCGCGGCCCTTCAGTACGGGATCCAACTCAAACAAGCAAAGCAAGGAACCGGAGCGCCTGTCCGCAGGAACCTCGAACTGGAGGCGATCATGGAAATCATCGAAGGCAAAAGGCTCATTCATTGCCATTCGTACCGACAGGACGAAATTCTTGTTTTCTTGCGCACCATGGAGAGCTTCGGCGTGCGGGTCGGCAGCCTCCAACACGTTTTGGAAGGCTACAAGGTAGCCGACGAAATTGCCCGGCACGGAGCTGGGGCGTCGACCTTTTCCGATTGGTGGGCCTACAAGTTCGAAGTCTATGACGCCATCCCCTACGCCGGCGCTCTTATGCACGAACGCGGGTGCGTCGTAAGTTTCAACTCGGACTCCCCCGATCATGCCCGCCGCATGAACCTGGAAGCGGCCAAGGCCGTCAAATACGGACGCTTGTCCGAAACCGAGGCTCTCAAATTCGTCACCCTCAACCCGGCCAAGCAATTGGGCATCGACAAATGGGTCGGATCCCTCGAGGTGGGTAAAGATGCGGACCTCGCCATTTGGTCCACCAATCCTCTCGATTACCGGACCTTGTGTCAGCAGACTTGGATTGACGGACGATTGTACTACGAGATCAAAAGGAACAGGGAAAGGGAAAGGAGCAGATTGAAGGAAAGGGAAAGATTGGTTGCCCAGGCCCGCAAATCCCTCGGAGAAGGAGGAGCAGCGGAGGCTTCCGAGGAAGCGAAGGAAAAATTCTTCAGGCATTCGCTCGAAACGGCCTGCGACCTGTTCCCTCATTCCTGCCGCTCTCTTTGTGAACACGCGAAAGGAGGGGCCCGATGAACCGGTTGGTTTTGCTTACTCTTTTCTTGTCCACCGCCGGGGGATTTCTTTGCGGACAAACCGTCTATCGGGCGGCCAAGATTCAGGCCACTCCTACCCAATTCTTCCAACCGGGAGAAATCCTCGTGGAAAATGGAAAGATCCGGGCCATAGGAAAATCAGTCAAGGTTCCGAAGAACGCAAAGGTCGTCGAATGGAAGGGTCTGGAAATTTATGCCGGTTTAATCAGCCCGGGGTCCTCTCTGGGTTTGACCGAAATCAACGCCCTGCGACCCACCCGGGATGAACGGGAAGTGGGCACGCATACACCCGACGTGGAAGCTTGGGTCGCGGTAAACCCCGACTCGGAACTCATCCCCGTAGCCAGAGCCAATGGAGTGACTCATTCCATTATTGCCCCGATGGGGGGCATGATTTCCGGAACCTCGGGCCTCATCGCTCTCGACGGATGGGGCATCGAGGAGATGACCATACGCAAGAAGGTCGCCTTGCACCTTTGGTGGCCCGGCCATTCGCTCGGACTCCCCCAACCCCATGCCCCCGGCCAACTCGCGCCCAAGTCAATGGAAGAACAGGAAAGGGAAAGAAAGGAAAGAATTCGCGAAATCGACGAATTCTTTGATCAAGCGGAAGCATATCGGAAAGGGAAAGAAGCACACCCCGACAAACTAGTCCAAAACCCCGCATGGGACGCCATGAAGCCTGTTCTCGAAGGCAAGATTCCCCTCATGATCCATGCCGACGAAACCCGTCAAATCAAGGCGGCGGTCGAATGGGCCGAAAAAAGAAAGTACCGTATGATTCTTTCCGGAGGCCAAGACGCATGGAAACTGGCTGAATGGCTGGGGAAACGGAAGATTCCGGTTGTTTATCTACACATGTTCACGGCTCCGCGCTACCGGAATTCTCCTCATGACGAACAATTCCGGGCACCGGGAATTCTAGCCAAGGCCGGTGTCCCTCTTTCCATCGGCTTTCGCCTCGGCGGATGGACCGCAGCCAACCAGCGCAACCTCCCCTATCACGCCGCCCATGCAGTCGCTCACGGCCTGTCGCGGGAAAAAGCCCTGGCCTCCATCACAATCGAACCGGCAAAACTCGCCGGAGTATCCAAGCGACTCGGCACCCTCGAAGTCGGGAAGGAAGCAACTTTCATCGCCACCTCGGGGGACTTGCTCGACCTCCGCTCCTCCGTTAAGCACATGGTCATTGCCGGAAAAAAAACAAGCCTTCAAAGCCGACATACCCGTTTATACGAAAGATACCGCAATCGGCCGCCTGCTCGGCCCTAAGGTATTTTTCTTGTTTCTATAAAAAAAAGACATGTGGTTTGCCCGAACCACATGCCCTGATTACGGCTCCCGAAGTAGGTTATTATCTTGCCCTTCGACCTGTTTCGGAAGCCAAATTCAAATTTTCAAAAATCTAGAATAAGACTTTTGTTTCGCAATTCCATAAACCGAAGGTAACGCTTTCGTAAAAAAACGAATTTTCTCTACCTCGTACCTCAAAGGGGTTGAACGGACGCAAGGAACCTTTCCAGCGAGAAGTTGGAGAATTGAGAGGATTGATCCTTAGGGCACGTTACAATTTAGCCTTGCCGGACAGGTAGTCGATTCGTCGAGCACTTTCACCTGCCTTCGCCTTGAGGGCAACCTTCGATGAATCAAAAGCGTATCCGCAAAAATCGCGAAGGTAGACCACTGCATTGAATGCGATCAGAACTTCCTGCGAAGAGGTCGATTGGTTCAGCACTTTCAAAAGAGCAGGCATCGGATCCTCTGCGTTTGTCGCACCGAGAAATTCGGCGGCCCGCACCCGAACCATCAGGTTTTTGTCGTCCAAGAGCTTCTTGGCATGGGGTGCGAGAGAGTTTGCCTGCTTGCCATGCAGGGTCGCGCTGATGCACGCCCAGTAACGCTTCCATGGGTTCTCGGACTTCATTGCCATGGACAGTTCTTTCTCTGCTTGCGGAAAAGGGATCAAAGCAAGATCGGCAATATCTACGAGCTCTCCAATCTCCCGACCATGTTTTTTGCCGAACGTGATCCCATCTTCCAAGGCATGGGCAACCATATGACTCTCGGGATAAAAGCTCAGGTCGTGAATGCCCTTGACCTTCGCGGTCATTCGTCGTCGCAAATCGTGAAGAACTTCGCGGTGAGCGGGGTTTTGCGAAAGATCGTTCACCTCGTGGGGGTCCTGGGAAAGATCGAACAATTGTTCCGCGGGTCGGGGTTCAAAAAATTGCCGCTGGTAGGCGTTGAGTTTGCCCGCCTTGTACAGTTCCCGCCATTCGACAAAGGCAAGCATTCGGTAACGATAGTTGTTCTGCAACCCGTCCGGATAGAAGCCTTGATAATTCCGAACGTATTTCCACTTTCCCTTGCGAAGGGTTCTTACCAAGTCGTACTTCTCGTCGAAGCGGTCGGCGTAACCGAACGCCTCGTCCCGGGAGGCAAGTTCCTTGGCCGTCGTCCCTTCTCCAAGGAAGGCCGAACCGTCCATTTCTTCCGGAACGGATAACCCGGCGAGGTTCAAGACCGTGGGTCCGAAATCGATAAAGCTCACGAAACCACCGGTTCGGGTCCCCCGCTTGTGATCAGCCAAATGCTTGAAATTCTCGGGGATGCGGACGACCAACGGCACATGCAGACCGGATTCGTAAGCATATCCTTTTCCTCGCGGAAGCACTCCTCCATGATCCCCGAAGTAGAAAACGAAAGTATCCTCGAGCAGTTCATCTTCCTTGAGTTTTTCCAAAACCGCCCCCATTTGCCCGTCCACCATGGTCATGCGGTCGAAATACCGGGCATGGGTATAGCGGAAGGTGGGAGTATCCGGATGATACGGGTGAATCTTCACTCGGTCGACGGGCGTTTTCGTCTTTTCCGATTGCATGAGCTTGTCTGAAAAATGCAGAGAACTCTCATGGCAAGTGCCAAAGGACTGCATGTAGAAAAAGGGCGCGTTCTTGTCCGGACGCTTGCGCCAGGAAGCATTTCTCGAAGATTCGTTCCAGGCTTCTCCCTTGGCGGTATAAAAATTGTAATCCGTCTTGCTGTTGTTGGCGCAATAGTAACCGGCTTTGCGGAGCAAGGCGGTCCATGGCTTCACTCCCTTGGCCAAGGCGGATTTTCGGTGATACTGGAAGCCTCCTCTGGGGGCCAGTATGCCAGTGGCCAAGGTCGAGCGAGCGACGGAGCAAACCGGGGCGTTGGAAAAGGCATGATCAAAGGTCAATCCGGCCTTGGCCATTTTCTCGATATTGGGCATGGTTCCAAATTTGGCTCCGTAGTGCTTGAGGTAATGGATGGAATTATCCTCGGAAACGAGGAAGACGACGTTCGGCCGCTTGGACCAAAGCGGGGAAACAAAGAGGAGAAGAAAAATGATGATTCTCATGACGGGGCTGAATTGATTGGAAAAAATTATTTCGCGCCGATGGCGTATAGGGAACGGTGCCCGCGAAGATAAAGGCGATCATGAGCGATGACCGGAGAAGCGGTAAACTGATCGTCCAGCTTGTTCTTGTCAATGACCCCATAACTTTTACCCGCCTTGAGGACGGTAAAGGTACCGTCCCGGGCAGTCAGAAAAATCCGGCCGTTGGCGGCTACGGGAGAACCTCGGTAAGTTTGGGCGTGAAAGCGCTCCTGATAGAACTGTTCTCCCGTCAAGGAATCCAGGCAAAGAATGGTGCCGTTCTCTTTGCAAAGGTAGAGGAGGCCTTTGTAAAGCAGTGGCGTCGTGACGTCGGTCGTGCCTCGATCCATTCTCCAAAGCTCACCCGCCCCTCCCTTCTCGATCCGGCCTTTGGCTTCGGAAAGGCGGACCACCGAAACCCCCCGGTTCTTGGCCGAAGGGACAACCAACAAGCCCTGACTTGCGACAGGAGAGGCAACAAAACGAAGTGTCCGATTGTATTGATTCTTCGGGTTGAGTCCGGCTACCCGCCATTGTTCCTTTCCCGTCAAAGGGTCATGGCCAATGCAATAATCGTTGCCATGGGTAATCAGGAAATTGAGCTCACCCTTGCGAAAAGCAGTGGGAGACGCATACGAATGCTCGCACTCGGCAACCCCGTCACTCTCCCTTTCCACTTTCCATACTTCCTTCCCGGAAGCGGCCTCTACGCAAATGACCAATTGGGCCGCGGAATGGATTAACTGTAGATAAAGGCGCCCCTCGTGCAGAGCGGTCGTGGAATGAAAGCCAAAACCATAGCGGAACTTGCCATAGCGTTCCTGAGCATTGAAGCGCCATTTTTCGTGCCCCTCGAGATCGAAGGCCACGACTTCCCCGGTTCCGGAGGTCACGAAAACAAACTTTCCATCCGATGAGGGAGTGGGAGAAGCAAAGGTTCTCTCCCCATTTCCCTTGCCTTTGGTTTGGCAAACGACACGAGTCCATAGTTCCCGCCCATCAACTCCTATGCCCATTGCCTTGACCTCGTCATCCTGTTCGAAAGTCAGAAAAATTTTATTCTTCACCACGATGGGCGTGGACGAACCCGCCGCGGGAAGTGGAATTTTCCAATCCAAATTTTCCGTTTCGCTCCAAGAATCCGGAAGCTTCGTGGAATCGCTCAGACCGTCGTTGCCAGGCCCGCGCCAAGTCCGCCAATCAGCCTCAAGCAGGCAGGAAAAGAAAAGAAAGCAAAATGCCTGAGAAAAAAACTTTTTCATCTGAAAACTAGGCAAGAATGTCCGTGATAACGTGACCGTGCACGTCCGTAAGACGAAAGTCACGACCCTGATAACGATAGGTCAGCCGGGTATGATCGATACCCAGCAAATGAAGAATGGTGGCATTGAGGTCATGGATGTGCATGGTCCCCGGAGTCCATTTGTGTTTGTTCGGTTTGATCACGTTGCCATCCTTGTCCGTCAGGTTATATCCGTAGTCGTCCGATTGCCCGTAGGTGATGCCTGGCTTCACTCCTCCCCCCGCCATCCAAGTCGTAAAAGCACGGGGATGATGGTCCCTGCCATAATTCTCCCGCGTCAGTTTGCCCTGACAATAAGTTGTCCGGCCAAATTCCCCTCCCCAAATCACCAAAGTGTCCTTGAGCATGCCCCGTTGCTTAAGGTCTTTGATCAGGGCGGCGCATCCTTGATCAACGTCTTTGCATTGATTTTCATGCTCGCGGGGCAACCCCCCGTGCGCATCCCAACCACGATGAAAAATCTGTATGTTTCGAACACCTCTCTCCGCCAATCTTCTGGCATTCAGGCAACAGGCCGCGAACGTAC
>JAYOMW010000101.1:0-12166 GCA_038121045.1 Opitutia bacterium | reverse complement strand
CCGAGAACGGGCCTAAAGCCAAGAAAGCCTACCCCAAAACTTCCTTGGATAAGTCCATTTAGCTAGTTGCTTGTTCTCTCGTCAACCGAGTTTCCCAAGGCCAAGGGCATTTCTTTTTGCCGATTGGCTTTAACATTCTGTAAAACAGGGTGTTAAGTTATTCACTTTAAATCACAAAAGTTATTCACCGCAATGCATCACGCTTGTTAGCAACAAGGCTTTCGCATTTCCTTTGCCTTCAATACTCCCGATTTTTCTTCTTGCCTGGCTCGGGAATGGGATACGATCCATCGGGGTTTGCTTGCAAAGGGGATTCTGATTTCATGGTCAGTTTTTCTACTCCCGGCGCAAAGGTGTGTTCGCAATTGAGCATTTCGTCGTAAGTGACCTCGACTCCGGTGTGAGCCGCCATTCGACCCATAGAAGTTACTACGCTGGCCTGAACGCCGCGCTCCACTTCGTTGTAGGGGCGGTCGTTGCGGATTGCATCCATGAGATGTTCCCACTCGTCCTGATAGGGACTGGACTCGGTTAAAGGACGCCCTCCATCTCGTTGCCCGAACATCCAGGCAAGGTCGCTGTCCCAGCCTTGGCCTTTGTGGATTCTCGCTTGCGAACGATGGCCTCCCGGTCCGGAAATCAGAGCGTAGCCTTTCGTTCCGTGGGCATTGCTCGAGAACTCCTGATGGCAACCGGCCATGTTCCGACCGTGGAGATACATCTTGGTTTCGTCCGGGAAGGTATATTCCACCGTGTAATTGTCGAAGTTTTGGTCGATTTTATCGCCCCGGTAGTGCCGCCCTCCCTGAGCTTGGGCTTTGACTGGCCAGGCATCCTTCATCCAGCAACACTCATCGATATTGTGTATGAAGAAATCACTGAACGAACCGCCGCTTAACCAAAGGAAACTATGGAAGTTTTTGATTTGATGAATCAAGTCACTGTCATCAGTGGTGTTTTTGGTGGAGAAACAGGAAGCGATGGGTCCTTGCATGCGGTAGGCCCTGAGGTTGAGGATTTGGCCGATTTCACCATCCTTGATCCGGGCATAGAGCTCCCTGCGGGCCTGACTGTGTCGGCACATGAGTCCGACCCCGACCTTGAGGTTTTTCTTCTTCGCTTTTTCATTCAGTTCGAGCATCTTGCGGGAAGAGAATCCATCCGGCGTGACCGGCTTTTCCATGAAGACGTTTAGGTTTTTCTTGATGGCATATTCGTAATGCACCCAACGGAAGGCGCAGGGCGAGGTGAAGATCACGACGTCACCCGGGTCTAGAGCGTCCATCGCTTTACGATAACCGTCAAAGCCAATGTGCCGGCGCTCGGGAGGAACGTCCACCTTGTCCTTGTGCTTTTGGCTCAATCCCATGAGGCTCCGGTCGAGCTTGCTTTGCACGACGTCGGCCATGGCCACCATTTTGGTCGGCCCGTTTGCCAAGGAAACCGAAAGGGCATTGCTGGCCGCTCCCGTTCCACGACCGCCACAGCCGACCAGAGCGATTTTGGTGGTGTCGTCGTCCTTTCCATGAACGACGGGAAGGGCAATTCCCGCGAGGGCGCCGCCGGTTGCGATTTTGCCGGAATTTCCAAGGAATTTTCTGCGAGATAGGGGGGTTGAGTCGATGGCCATGTTTTTGGGTTTCGGTTTGTGGTTTGTAATGGGAATGAGTTCGAAAGAAGAGGGTGGAAGGAATGGCTTCCAATTTTTTGTGAAGAATTACTTTTGCATAATGCAGTAGAGCGTAGATTGAGACCTGGTGAAAATCATCCCGGAAATCGGGGACAAGGTGGCCCGAAAAACTTCGCCTTCACCGGGAGAAAGGGAATTTTCGCTAACGACTTTCAATCTTTCCCGATTGGGCTCGATGACGTAGGTCTGCCCGGCTTCGTTCTGGATGTAATAATGTCCGCCTGAAACAAGCGGGGAACCGGAAAAAGCACCTTTCAATCGATCGACCCAGAGGGTCTCCCCATTTCCGGCATCGTAGCAGGTGATGATTCCGCTCATGCTTGTTACCAAGACGAGTCCGTTTACCGAGGCCGGCGAAGGCAGGTCTCGACCTCCGTTGCGCTTGGCATGCCATTTCATGTGGGTCTTGGTCAAGTCTCCCCGACCGGTCGGATCGATGGCATAAAGGTCACCCGGTTTTCCGTTGACCACGAAGATCAGTTTGCCGTCGTAGAAAGGGACGGGCGATCCGCGACCGTTGAAGCTTTTGCAAAACCAGAGCTCCTTGCCGTCGGCAAGGGAATAGCCCCGTGCCCCGAACTCACCGTTCAGCACGATTTGCCTCTCGCCTTGGACGGAAATCACGATGGGAGTGCTCCAACCCCCGCGGGGCTTGGTTTCCCTTTTCGTTTCCCAGGCGATCTTGCCGGAATTCAAGTCCAGGGCGACCAAGCGGGAAGGACCCATGGAGTCGCAATTCTGAAGGACCAACCCATCGACAATCACCGGAGATGCGGCCACTCCCCAGCTGCCGGGGAAATCACCCAGGTCGACGTCCCAAAGTTTCTTTCCATCCAAATCGAAGCAATGCAGGCCGGCCGGACCAAAGAAGGCCACTACTTTGTTTCCGTCGGTGACGGGGGTTGGGGTCGCCCAGGTGTTCATCCGGTGAACCGCTTCTTCCTTGGAATTCTTGACTTCCTTTTTCCACAGCAGTTCCCCCGTGTCCTTGTCCAGGCAATGAATGAACCTCAAGCCTCCTTCCCGGTCTGCGGAGGTGAGAAACAATTTCCCGCCCGCTTGAACGACCGATGATTGCCCGGAACCGGTGATCTCTTTTTTCCATTTGATCGAGCTGGCATTCCAACTCAGCGGAGTTTTTTCTTTCTCCACCCCCATCCCGGTCGGCCCGCGGAAGGAATTCCATTCCGCATCCCCCAAAGCGCAAAGGTGAAGGCTTAGAAAGACAAGAAAGCTTGGCCCCAAAGAATTCATCGGTTTTCCCTCAGAGTTTGCGAATGCGCAGGTTTCGAAACCACACTTCGTTGCCGTGATCTTGCAAGCAAAGGTGCCCTTTCCCCACTTTGCCAAATTTTTCCCAGTTCTTGAATTTGCTCTTGGAAACCCGGTCGTTCCAATCCTTGCTTCCGATTTGGTATGAGCACAAAAGCTCCCCGTTCATGTGATGTTCCACCCGGTTGCCGGGCTTGATGATAAGTCGGACGGAATTCCATTCGCCAATCGGTTTGAGGTTGGCGACTTTGGGCGCGTAGAGGGCGTAGCAGGAACCGGTGTCGGTTTTGCCGCCTGCTCTCATGGTGTGGAAAATTTGCATCTCCGGTCCGGTCTTGTAAGACGGGCCCTCCGTTTCGGCCACCCGGTAGATGATCCCACTGTTGCCGGGTTTCGGTAGCTTCCATTCCAGTTGCAATTCAAAGAACTCATACTGTCCGCGGGTCATCAAGTCGCCACCTGACTTTCCCTTTTCCTTGAGCAATTTGATTGCTCCGTCCTGAGCAACCCAGGCGTTACCGGGCTTGTCTTTCTTGTAGCCCTTGAATTCAGAGAGGTCCTTTCCATTGAAAAGGGAGACCCAAGAGGCTTTCTTCTCGGCGTGAGCGAAAAAAAGCATGGAAAGGGAAAAAAGAGCGATACACGAGATCCGAATGGCGTTCATTTTATTTTGGCTGAGGGTGACTGGAATGGGTGAACGGACAAGTCGATAAGATCGAAGATAAATTGGCAAGCGGAAGAATCCTTTGTAGGAAAGAAATTCGAGTCGCCCTATGATCCGCGCTATCCTGTTTGCATGAAAAACTTAGACCTGAAAAGTTTCGCCATTGGTTTCCTTCTTGCTTCGGTTCTCTTGCTTGGGATCGGGGCAACCTCCAAGACGGTCGACGTCCGAATCGTCGGAATCGACAAGCACTATGCCGATTGGGATCCCTTGGTCGTGCAAATAAAGAAATGATCTTCTGCTTGCCGCTCAAGGCAAGGATTTGAGAAACTTCGATACGATCGAGCAAGCCCGGTCCACTTGGGACATTTCCACCCATTCGTCCGTGGAGTGAGCTTGGGCGATGTTCCCTGGGCCGAAAACCAAAGCAGGCGTTCCTCCCATGGCAATCGGGGAGGCATCCGTGAAATAGGGCACGCCCCGGGTTTTTCGTTTGTTGGCCGCCCGCAGGAAAGATTGGCAAAAGGGAAGATCGGGATCGGTATCCAGAGGCGGACAGGGTACGGAACGGCTTTTCGAGAATTCGGGAAGGGGGATGCTCCTTTCCTTGAATGCCTCGATGAGCTCTTTTCTCACGGAGGCTTCGGTTTCTCCGGGGATGGTTCGCCTGTCCAAGTCGACCACGCATTCGTTCGGAACGACGTTGGGTTGGGATCCTCCTCTTATCTTTCCGACGCTCAAGGTGGGTGACCCCAAAAGCGGATGCGTTCTTGATTTAAGATCGTTTGGGTATTCTCGGAACAGAAATTCCAAAACGGAGGTCATCGCTTCGATTGCGTTCCTACCGTGTTGCGGGGTTGATCCATGGGCCGATTTGCCCTTTGTTTTCAGTTGGAGCCACAAGTTTCCCTTGTGGGCGCTGACGACTTGCAGCCCAGTGGGTTCTCCTGCAAGGGCCAAATCTCCCTTGGGACCTTTTTGGGCAAGCATGCGGGAGCCAGCTTGCCCAAACTCCTCGTCCACCAGACCGACAAACAAGACTTCCGTTTCTTTGGGCCTGCCGCCTTTTCGGGCGAGCTCCAAAAAAGCGGTGAAAAAGGCGGCAACCGATCCTTTGGTATCGCAAGTTCCCCGCCCGTGCATTTTGCCTTGCTTGATCCTTGGGGTGAAATCCTTCTCGGGTGCCGGAACGACGTCCATATGAGGAGTCAGCATGACTCTGTGTTTTGTCTTGCCGAGAGGCGAGATGCGGGCCATGAGGTTTTTCCGGCCGGGCAGAACGGGCTGTCGGCGAACCTCGATCCCAGCTGAGTTCGCCATCTCCTCGAGAAATTCGGCAACCCTTTCTTCTCCGGTCAAGTCCGGGCGATTTTCAAGAAAGGTCGGGTTGATGCTCGGGCGAGCGACAAGTTCTCTAAGCAGGTTCTGGACTGAGGAAAGGCGGGGCATCCATCGAAGTTTTCGAATTCACGGTCAAGGGCAAGCCTGAACCGCGTCATGCAAGTTCAGACCGTCTCGGACGGAATCAACGGAGGGTAAAACTAAAGCTCTTTGAGGACAATGTCCTTGTAGTCGATTCCCATGTTTCGGTTGCCATGAAGTTGGATGCCGACCGGACCTTCCGGTTTGGCCGATGAGGACTCGTAGTTCATTACTTCCTTGCCTTGCAGCCAAACCGTGTATTTGGGGCCGATTGCCCGGATCTTCATGTGGTTCCAATCCTTGGCCTTGAGCAATTTTGCGACGTCCTTGGCCTCAACCGGATAGCCTTTTCCCGGAATGTAGGGAGAGCAAGTCATGTCCCTCTTGAGCGAACCGGAAATTCCGATTTGAATTTGGTCCTGGGTGCGCAGGTGAACGCCCGAGTCGACGGTTCCTTCCCCGAAGCGAAAATCGAATTCCATCTCGAAGTCACGGAAACTTTTTTCAGTCCACAGGACCGACCCTTTTTTCTTGGGCCCGCTTCGAATTTGCAGAACCCCGTCGATCACTTGGTACCAATTTGCCTTGTCGTTTCCTTTGGGCACTTTCCATCCGGTCAGGTCCTTCCCGTTGAATACGGGCTGAACGGATTTTTCCGAAGTGGATTGGGGGCGGTCGAAACGGTAGAGATTTTGTTTGGTACGCACAAGGAGAGAGTCTCCCACCACCGCCGGCGAGGCCATGCAACCGTCGTCCAGTTTGTTGCTGGCCAAAATTTTCAAGCCTTCGGGATTGGGTTCGAACACCACGCAGTCTCCGCTGATGGAGAACGAATAGATCTTTCCGTTGGCATGGATCGGGGAGGAGGCGCATTCGCCCTTCACCCCCAATCTTTCAGCCCAGAGGACTTCTCCGGTCTTTGGGTCGTTGCAGGAGGCCACGCCTTCATCGGAGACCATGAACAAATAATCGCCAAGCAGGAGGGGCGATGATTTTTTGGGAACCACCTTGCGCCGGTTCCAGACAAGATGGGTTTGGTCGACGTTCCCTTCTCCGCCGGGCTTGATTGCAGACATGGAGCCCATTCCGCTGAATACGTAAACCATGCCGTGTCTGTAAATGGGGCGGGAAGAAGCGTTCATTCCACCCGTACTAGCGGTCCAAAACAGTTCTCCGTTTTCGGGGTTGCGTGATTCGGTCGCCACGGCCGCCGGACTGATCAGTTCCAAGCGGTCGCCATGCTTGATTACGCTGGGCGTGCAGTATGCTTTTTTCCGATCCCCGTTATCGGTTTTGAAGTCGAAGGCCCGGTCTTTTTTCCAAATGGTTTTGCCGGTCTTTTGATCGAGGCAAACCACGTACTGGAGATCGTGCCCGTCGAAATGAATGATCAAGGTGTTCTTGTGCGGGATGGGGGAGGCCGCGGCGCCTCTCCAATGGTCGCACTTGAAATCTCTTCTTTCCCAAATCTTCTTTCCCGTATCGGCTTCCAGGGCCGCCGTTCCATGGGACCCGAAATGGACGAAGACCCGGCCACCCTCGATTACGGGAGTCGGAGTGGCATAGCTATTCATGGGGTGACAGAACTGAGGGGTCTTGTTTTCAAAAACCAATACCTTGCGCAGTTGCTTGCCCGTCTCCCAATCAAGCTGCAAGGCCCACATTTTGTGACCATCCTCTTCTGCATTGGTGATCCAAACCTTTCCGTCCCTGACGACCGGCGACGACCATGCCTTGCCGGGCGTGGCTGCCTTCCAGGTCAGGTTTTTCTTCTCGGAAAATTCAACGGGCAAGTCGGCATTGCCGGCATCCCCGTCCCCGTTTGGTCCGCGGAATTGATTCCAATGGTCAGGTTTGGCTTTTGCAAAGCCGATTACAAAAAACAAAGAGAGTAGCAGGCGCATGATAGGTACGATTTATAATTCTTTGATATACAGGTTTCGAAATTGAACAAGGGCCGAGGCCGAGCTCCAGGACTTGGTCTTTTCGTTGTATCCTCCATGGTGCTGGAGGACTATGGGCCCCTTGTTTCCAACGCCCGGCATTTTCGACTTGTCGAGCACGGTTTTCCCGTTGAGGACGACGGAGACGGTTTCTCCTTTCATGGTGATTTTCATTTCGTTCCACTGTCCGACCGGTTTGTCTGCGTTTACCTTGGGCAAGGCTCCTTTGCGCAAGACTGGATCCTCGCTTTTATGGAAGGCCCAAAGTTGCCCCGATCCGCAAGGCCAACACCATAGGTTGACTTGAGATTTGCCACTTCCTCGAACGAAGATTCCCGAGTCCGCATTTTTGACGGGTCGGGTCATTGGCTTTCCGTTGGCGTCTACTTTTTGGTTCCCGTCTTGATCGAAGAGTTTCGCGTTGTAAGGCGGGCCTGCGGTTCTCTTGAACCGCCAGTCCAACTTGAGGACGTAATCGGAGAAACTTTTTTGGGTCGTCAGGTTTCCGCCTTTGGATTCGTAGTCGATGACTCCGTCGATGATCTTCCAGGTATGTTCGCCTTTGGGTAGGATCCATTGTTCAAGATTTTTTCCGTTGAAGAGCGAGACAAAGTCTTTTTTCTTCGCGTATCCGGAGCTTGCGAACAGAAGAGCGAGGATCAGGGCAAGCTTTGATTTGGCTAGTTGAACTTTCACTGGACGGGAAGTTAGTTCAGACGGGCAAGACCGCGGTCGGCGGATTCACGAAGGTAGTCCTCATGCTCTTGCGTTCGAGTTTTCTTGATATTCAAATAAATAGCCCGAGATTCCTTCTTTTGCCCGTTTTTCTCAAGGCTTTCCGCAAGTTCCAGGCAGTAGGCCGTGGCCTTGATCCGCCCCCATCCGCTCTCCTTGGCGGATTGGGTCAGGAGCAAATCCGCGTCTTCGGCGGATGCGATCCGCATCAATCCCCACAAACCTGCAAGTCGGATTTCCAAGTCCTCGTCCTTGGTCGCGTTCCGAAAGGCCTCCTTGGAATCCTTGTCCCTGTGTACGCCCAAGCCTTGCAGGATGGTCAGGCGCGGGGCGCCCTTTGCCTTAGAGTAGGTCTTGCGGAAATGGATAACCGTTTCAGGGCCGATGGCCTCAAGAGCCTGGGCCGCGTATTCGTAGAGATGATCGTCCGGGTCCGCCAGAAAGTTTGCGATGGCAGAGGCTTGCTCAATTCCTCCGCAAACCTGCAACTGTCGAATGACGAACCCCTTGACCGCCTTGGGCCGGTCGTCGGAAAGAGTACTCGCCAAATGAGAGGCAAAAGCCTTCCGGACTTTCTCGTTGCCTGGCCCACCCACCCGGATTGCGGTGGCGTGCAGAGCGTGCCTGGGCCGGACGTCTTCGCCTTTTCCGGGTTCGAAAAGGAGGTCGACGATCTCCCGAACGGTTTTCTTTCCGCCCGCTATGATTTGATCGACCGCCTTTTCACAGGCTTCCTTGTCAATGGTACGGAGAATGTTTCCATCGGGTTGGGGAAAAGCTTCGAGTATTTCCTTGGTGTTCATTGTTAGAATGTGTTGGGGGTTCAGACTCGCCAAGGGGCGCTCATGGGGGGATTGAGAAAACGGTTGGCCTCCTCATCCTGGAGGAACACTTCATTATCCGGGTCGTAATGGAGCTTTCTTCCCAAGCGGATGGCCAGGTTGGCCAAGTGGAGGATGCAGGCTGCCCGATGGGCCGCCTCGGGATGGCCTCCGGCTTGTTTGCGCTGCTTGACGGCCTCTCCGAAAGATAGGAGTGGTTCGGGGTCGGGCATGGCCTTGATCTTTTCCTGATCTTCTTTCGAAAGGTCATTGAGCGAAACGTCGCGCTCCGGACTGCGATCATAGGACGGGCCCCATTCGCCGCTCTGCATCACGAATTTGAAGCCATCCGCATACTTGAGCTCGACCCATGCCCACATACCCGTGACTTCGGGGTGAGAGGGAGGAGCGAAAGGGGTGATCTCAACCGGACTGGTGTGGTCCTTTCCATAGGTCCACTGTTCGGGATCAAAGTGGTGCTGACCCATGTCGCACATGCCACCGCCTTCGTAGTCCCAATATCCGCGATGAGTGCCTCCGGTGCGCCGGCTCTCGTAGGGTTTCCATGGAGAGGGCCCGCAATACAGATCCCAATCCAATTGTTCCGGAATGGTCTGGGGCGGAATTCCAGGCGTTCCGCTCCATTGCTTGACCTTCAATCCGCCTTTTTTCATGCGAACGGCTTGGCAATCCTTAAGTAAACCACTGGTCATGATTTTGTGCTTGAGCACGGATCCTTTGTCCTTGCTCCTGCCGAAGCGGCCGAAGGTGCCGATCTGAAATACCCGGCCATAACGCTTGAAGGCGTTGACCACGGCGCGTCCTTCGGCCACGAAGCGGGTCATGGGCTTTTCACAGAGAACGTCCATGCCGGCTTCTGCCGATGCTATGGAGATACTGGCGTGCCAATGGGGAGGGGTGGCGACGGCGACCAAGTCGAGGTCTTTGCGTTCAAGGAGTTTTCGGAAATCCTGATAGACCTTGGCTTTTCCTTGGCTTCTGGCATTGGAGAATCTTTTGGCCCGGTCGAGGTCAACATCGCAGGCTCCGACCAGTTCAACGTCGAGTCCCTTGGTCAGTTGACTGTAGGTTCCGGGACCTCTGCCTCCGCAACCGATCAAGGCCGCCCCGTACTTTTCCGACGGTGGAACGTGCGGCGCTCCGAATATATGTCGGGGCAGAATGGTGGCTGCGGTAGCTCCCGTGGCGGATTTTGCGAGAAAACCGCGTCGCGTGTGTTTCGAAGGTATTTTTTTCATGAGTAAAGAAGTGAGTGAAGGGATTTACCAAAAGCTAGGGATCTCGGAAAAGAGATGGCAAGCTTTGTTCGCGGCAAATCCAAATTTTCCGACTTTCACTTCACCTTTTCCAAGGAATTTAAGAAATAGTGCCTGATATGCATTGACTAAGCTAATATAAAATATAACTTAGCTAAGCATGTACACCGTTCATTTCGCTAAGACGAATCTTTCGAAATTGCTCCAACAAGCCGAGGACGGAAAGCATGTCGTACTTGCTCGGGGAAAGAAGCCAATCGCCAGGTTGGTCCCTTGCAAGCAACTGCCTAACGAGGAGCGACCCGAAGTCGGAACAACGACCTCCAAGCCTTTTGCGTTCGTAGAAAAGACCAAGTCCACGGGTTCGGTCGGTGATAAAGTCTTGTACTTTTAGTGCAGATCCTTCTCGATACCTTTGTTTTCGTGTGGTTGACCTCCGAACCTCTCCGGTTGACTACGCGGGCAAAGCAGTTGCTTTCGGATGAAGAGAACGAATTTTATTTGAGCGATGCATCGGTGCTTGAGCTTTCGCTCATGTATAATGAAGGAATCCTGGAAATGCCCAAGACTCCGAGGAAATGGGTGAATGAACAAATCAAGTTATGGAACGTCAAATCCATCGGGATTACCCGTGAGATCTGTTATCGATTAGCCGAGATCCCACACCATCATGACGATCCAATCGATCGAATCCTCATATCCACGGTTATTTCCGAAGACCTCTACCTTATGTCCGGAGACGAGGAAATGAAGAAATACCCCATTTCAATCGTCTGGTAAGATCACTATTCGGCAAGTCTTCTGGGAATCCATTCCGTAAGAGTGGTCAATTTACTTCTTTTCGCCAACTGCAGTGCTTTGGCCGGATCGTCCTTGATAAGTTGCTCGATTCCATACCAAACCATCAATGGAAAAACCTGATCTTGTTTCAAATCCTCGGAAGTGGAAAGAATGTCCGCGAGTTTCCAACGGTCGTGATCCGTCAGGTTTCTCATGATTGATGCAAGATGCAATCGTACCAGAGGCGACTTTTCCGAACGAGCCCGCTCGAGGATTGTTTCACTTGCTTTCTCGGATGCTTTTCCCTCGTCGACCAATAGTTTCATCGCCCAAATGCGCATGTGTTCATTCTTGTCCTTCATGAGTGATCGAACATCGTTCTCCTTTAGGTTTCCCGTTGCATGAAGGGCCCACAGTCCTTGGAGCCTTGTTTGAATTTTTTTTCCGTCATTTTTCTTTCGCAAGTTGGTTACGGTCTCTTCATCCACTTCACCCTTTCCTGATCGCTCCTGAAGCAGACGGGCTGAATGCCTGACGATTCTCTTGTTCGGGTTATCCAATAGGTTCGCAAGTTCCTCCGAAGTTTTTTGAGCGAGGTCATGTTTGTTTGGTTTCCGGTTCCCATAGGTAATTCTGTAAATTCGTCCGGAGGTTCTGTGAATGCCATCGTTCTCATGGCACTCTCCGACGTCCGACCAATCGAGGAGGAACACGGTGCCGTCCATATCGTAATCCAATTCAATACCCCTGAACCAAAGGTCCTTTGCTTTCATGAAGTCCGGTTCATGTTTGCCGACGTAACCCGCTCCCGTTCTTTCGATCCGGTCGCAATTGATTCTTCGTCCGTGAAAGTTAGCCGTGAATACCTTCCCTTTGTATTGATCCGGCCATTGGGCTCCCTGATAAATCATCATTCCGCAATGGGCGTGCCCGCCTCCCGCTTCATCGGTGCTCATGGTCATTTTCTTTTTAACGTCTTTTGCGGCTTCCTTGCCAATATCCCAATGGTAATGATCGCCCTGCTGATCGATCAGTCCATACAGTCCGGTGCGAAAATGTTGGCCGTACATTCTCTTGAAATAGGCCCCGGGCAAGCCATGCCAGAAGTGACCGATTACAGTGTTGATGAAAAAGAGTTGCCCATGTTCGTCCCAATCATGTCCCCACGGGTTGGTCGTGCCTTCGCAGACAACCTCAAATTTTTTCGTCTTCGGGTGAAGCCTCCAAATTGAGCATTTCAGCTGGGTTCTGTGCTCTCTGGGCGTACCCGGAGGACCTACCGTAGAGAGGGCTTGGATGCCATGCCTTCCGTATAGCCATCCGTCCGGTCCCCACTTAAGGCCGTTGACCATGTTGTGTCGTACGCTGTTGTCGTTCCATCCGTCCAATACGACTACCGGTTTTCCATCCGGACGGTCGTCCTGGTCGGCATCGGGAATGAACAACAGGTTGGGGGCGCAGGTTGCCCATACGCCTCCAAATCCTACGGTCAGTCCGGTCAACCTCTGCAGATCATCGTGAAAGATGGTTTTCTTGTCCGCCCGCCCATCCCCGTCGACGTC
>JAYOMW010000100.1:0-12293 GCA_038121045.1 Opitutia bacterium | reverse complement strand
AGGCGGCCCCGAAAAAACGGCATCCTGAGTATCATAATGATAAAGTGAAAGCTCGAAGAGCAAATTGTCCTGCGGACGGGTGCGCCAACCGAGTTCGTACGCATCCATTTTCTCGTCATGCAAAGAGGGATCTCCCACAAAAGATTGATTTAACCAAGTACCCGCATTGTAAATTCTCGCGTAAGAAACCTTCGTGTATTGCTCGACTAATGAGGCTTGCCTGTGAGCCCTCGAATAAGCCCCCCAAAGGATGTTTTGATCATCCAAAGTGTAGGACAAACGAGCCCCGGGCTGAACGCTCGACCCAGTCAAATCGCTGTCTTCGAATTTTGCTCCCAAAGACAATACGGCACGATCGCTCAGATCTATGGAGTCCTGAAAGAAACCCGAAAATTTTCGAAAATCCTTGGGGTTTGCCTGAAAATTGTAATCCAGAATAGGAATGCTTTCGGGTATTCCGGATTTCGGGATAAACGTCCCGGGGATGGTATCAATAATCTGGAAATCCCATGGAGCAGTAACTCTCTCGTCAACGTCGAGTGACATATGCCTTGCTGAGAAACCGAAAGCGATATGGTGGGAATCACCGATCGGTTTGTTTGCCTTGAAATCGAGATCGAATTCTTCCCTCTCCCAACTGTGACCGACATGACCGAGGTTAGTATCGTAAAGCTCGGCGTAGCCAGCCAAGGACCACTCCAAATCACCATCGGTTATGCCAGACAGCTTGGCCCGAACATGCGACGCGTCCTGAGGCATTTCCTCGTAGTTTTGGTATCGGTCGAGAGTAAGCCCCGGAATAGGTGCGGTTTTCCATGGGAGGGTAGTTCCCGTTGCATAAGGAAGCCAAGTCGGAGCAAGAGCCATTGTGTTTGATCCGTGAACACCCAATGGAGTGCCGTTTGCATGAAAGAGGCGATAACTCAGATCCAAAACATGCTCAACCCGCCTCGTGGCAAAACCACCGGCGATCGTAAGGTCCAGGTCCATGGCAAGTTCCTTGTCGAACCTGAACCCGGCCTTGCGGGCATACCCGTCGTCCCGGGCGGGCAATCCGGACATCAACTCGCCTTCCGAATACTCTTGGTCCCTGACCCAAACGCGATAGTAAGAATCTTCGCTTATCTTCCCACCGTGGACGTATTCGCCGAGAAAAGTTCCGTCATCTTCAATAATGAGACGGACACTGTTGCCCTGAGTGGCAGCGGCGTGCTTGGTCACGACGTTGATCACCCCGCTCACCGCATTGGTTCCCCAAATCGATGCGCCCGGACCACGAATGATTTCCACACGGTCGAGAGTGGCCAAGGGTACGTCTTCGGTCGTCCAATTGATCGTTCCGCCCATCAACTGAAGAACCTCACGACCATCCACCATAGTAAGAAACTTCTCGGTGGCCGAACCACTGAAGTTGCGCATCGTCACGAAATCATCGTAACCGACGCCTCGGGTAACGTACATGCCGGCCACGTTGCGGAAGGAATCGACCGTCAGAACATGACCGTTCAGGCTAATGTCGTCGGGGCGTATGACGTGAACGGAAGCCGGGTTACGCCAATGTTCTTGATCATAACCGAGAACCCCGCGAATGGGGGTGCGGGAAAGTTCCCGAAGGTCAAGATCGAGTAATCTTCTTAGCTCGGCTTTTTCAAATGGACTTAATCCCCCCGACGAATTTTCATCACCATTCGACTCTCCGCTTGCCTCCCCGAGGATGGCAAGCAAGTAAATCAAAAGAAACTGTAAAAATCTGCTCAAAAAAAGTTAAATGTCCCACGGAAACCCAACTTCCGAAGGAAGATCAGCCCATATGAGGGCAAAACCAAAACCTTAACAAGCTTTTTTCGATTAAAAACGATCAGTCTTCGACAACTCCGATCATTGCCTTGAGAATCGCATTCCAGGTATCGGGGTTTTCGAGGGTTGCATTCGGGAACATGCAACCATCCCAGCAAATGTGCTTGATTCCACGTTCTTCGAAATCCTTCAGCCAATAGCTTGAGCAGCGGGTGATGTCGAGCTTGCCGTTCGGATCATCGGCAGGGCAATGTTTTCCGGTCTTGTCGTGCGAACCGGCTCCATGGACTTCGCCGTCGTTTTGGGCGACGTGAAAATCAATCGTCCAAGGACGGAGCTTGTCGGTCATTTCCTCGTATGCGGGCCAGAATTCCTCATCGGAATAGCCGTCCTGCAAAAGTGCGTGCTCGGGAGCATTGTAGCCCATGAGATAAAGGTAGGTGTGGGCAAGGTCGGCTTGAAAACCAAGGGTTTCGGGCATCCCGACTCCTTCCAAGAGGTCAAGCATATCCTTCCAACTGTGCATGCCCGCCCAGCAGATTTCACCCTCCGCGGCCAAGCGCTCGCCGTGATCGGCGGCGATTTCGGCCGCTTTTTTGAAGGTGTCGACAATACGAGCCGTCCCTTCTCCCGGGTTTTCCTTCCATTTCTCTACGCCGAACTCAGCGGAGTCTATGCGTATGACCCCACCCTTGCGTGCCCCATGCTCGTTAAAGACTTTGCCGATGCGGCAGGCCATCTTGACCGCGTCCAAAAACTTTTCCTGCTGCTCGTCGGTACCCATGGCGGAATCGCCCACCGTGCCGGGCCAGACCGGAGCAACCAAGGAACCGATGTCAAATCCTTTGCTTTGGATTAGATCGGCGATTCCCTTGAGCTCGTCGTCGCTTGCCTCGGGGTTTGTGTGAGGCAGAAAAAGAAAGTAGTCAATGCCATCGAACTTCCTTCCGTCCACCTCGGCGGCGGCCGAAAAATCAAGCATATCCTCGAGGCTGATGGGAGGTTCCTGCCCTTCGTCGTCGCCTTTGCCGACAAGACCGGGCCACATTGCATTGTGAAGTTTAAGGGATGAGAGGCTCATGGGAATTAGGGTTGATTAGGTTGAATTTCAAAAATTGTTTAGTTTTAGGAATCGAATTGAAGGAGCAAGAAAAAAGAAGATCTGATTTTTATTTCTCGCATTTTCATCTGCGCCATCACATTCTTTGGATTCAGACGCACATCAACCCAATCCTAGTCCCAAGCACTATGAAAAAAACAATTCATCTCTCCCTCGCGGTCGCTTCCGCCCTGTTTCTCTCCGGTCTTTCCGCAACAGGAAAAGCCAAGGATTCCTCAAGCGCAACCGACTTGTTCGAAGGTCCCCTCCTCGACGCAAAAGGAACCGAAGTTTCCAAGGACGCCTTGGCCGGCAAAACCATCGGAATCTATTTCTCGGCTCACTGGTGTCCGCCATGCCGCAGTTTCACTCCCAAACTCGTGAAGTTCCGCGATGCAAACAAGAAAGACTTCGAAGTCGTATTCGTAAGCTCGGACCGTTCGCCGCAAGCCCAGATGGACTACATGAAGGACACGGGAATGAAATGGTATACCATGCCCCACCGCTCGAGTGCCGCTAATGCGCTCGCCAAAAAATACGGAGTTCGTGGAATCCCCGCCCTCATCATCGTTTCCCCCGACGGCAAGACCATCACCAAGAATGGTCACGAAGATGTTTCTTCGAACGCCGACGGGGCCCTCAAAGCTTGGGCGAAAAAATCCTCCTGACCCGATTTCAATCCTTTCAAAGCCTCTCCGTTTGCTGCGGAGAGGCTTTTTGATTCCTGCATGTCAAACGCTCACGATAGACAATCCGTCCTTCAGGTTTCCCCCGAAGACAACTTACTCGTTGCCTTGAGAGACCTTGAAAAAGGCGAACAAGTGGAATGGAAAGAGGGGGTTCTTACCGTTGCCGAAGACATCCCGGCCAAGCACAAATTGGCTACCTGCGACCTTTCCGAAGGAGATCCGTCTTACATGTACGGCGTATTGGTCGGAGAGGCCACCAAGCCGATCGGCCAAGGTCAAAGAATCAATACGGAAAACCTCGTCCACCGGTCTGCCGATTACCAGCAAGCCAATCCAACGAACACATGGACGCCTCCCTCGACCGAAAAGTGGAAGAGCCGGACTTTCCAAGGGTTTCACAGGCAAGACGGTTCGGTCGGCACGGCCAATCATTGGCTTGTCCTGCCGATGGTTTTTTGCGAGAATGGAAACGTCGAGAAGTTGAAGAACTCCATGCTCGAAGCCTTGGGATTCGAACGCAGGAATCAATACCAGCGCTTTGCCCGGGAGTTGGCTTCCGTATACTCCGAAGGGCTTGATCCGGACACCGTTTCCCTGCCGGACGAAGACGGGCACTCCCCCTCCCCCGTTTTCCCAAACGTAGACGGCATCAAATTTCTAAGTCACGGATTGGGGTGCGGAGAAACGAGGGGGATTTCCGAGGAATTGTGCGGATTGCTGGCCGGGTATGCCTGCAATCCGAACGTCGGGGGCATCACGATCCTTAGTCTGGGTTGCCAGCATGCCCAGGTTTCGATCATGGAAGACGAAATAGCGAAGCGCTGCCCCGCATTCGACAAGCCTCTGCTTGTCTTCGAACAACAAAAATACCCCTCAGAGCGTGAAATGATGGAACAGGCGATTCGTCAGACGTTCGCAGGCTTGGCCTCCATCAACGGGCAGCAAAGATCACCCGCTCCCCTTTCCAAGCTTTGCATCGGAACCGAATGCGGAGCCTCGGACGGTTTTTCGGGGATTTCCGCCAACCCGACGATCGGCCGGGTCGCCGACTTGTTGGTTGGTCTAGGCGGACGGGTCATCCTTTCGGAATTCCCCGAACTATGCGGTGTCGAACAGGAAATCGTCAACCGTTGCGCCACCTCCGAAACGGGAAATCGCTTCATCGAGATCATGCGTAATTACGAAGCCCGGGTAAAGGAGGCGGGATCGGGCTTTCACATGAACCCCTCCCCGGGAAACGTGAAGGACGGACTCATCACCGATGCCATCAAATCGGCCGGGGCGGCCCGCAAGGGAGGAACCTCCCCGGTCGTGGACGTTTTGGACTACCCGGGATGGGTCAACAAGGACGGGCTTAGTTTGCTTTGCACGGCCGGCAACGACGTCGAGTCAACCACGGCGATGGCGGGAGCCGGAGCCAACCTGATTCTTTTCTCAACGGGCTTGGGCACGCCTACGGGAAACCCCGTCAGCCCGGTGATCAAGATTTCCAGCAGCACCAAGCTGGCCCATTCCTTTTCCGAGTACGTCGATTTTGACACCGGACCGATTGTCGATGGAGCCGAAACGGTCGAATCCTTGGGTGAATCTTTGCTCGAGCAGGTAATCGCCTACGCTTCAGGCAGCAAGAAAACCAAAGCCGTCGTTCAGGGACGAGATGATTTCTTGCCTTGGAAACGCGGCATGTCATTGTAAGTGGCTCAATCCATTCGTTCTATGAGCAAACTAAGTGAAAAAACTGCGATCGTCACGGGGGGTGGCAAGGGAATTGGCCAAGCCATCGCCCGGAGGTTCGCTCAGGAGGGAGCCCGGGTCGCCATTTGGGAACAAGACATGGAATCGGCCGAGGCCACGGCGGAGGAAATTTCAAGCGAGGGAGGATCGGCCTTTCCGGTTGCCTGCGACGTAACGGACTCTCCGAGCATCGAGGCAGCCCTTGCCGCCACTACGGAAACCTTTTCCTTGCCGTCAATCCTCGTAAACAACGCCGGAATCGCCCACGTGGGAACCGCAACCAATACGAGCGAGGAAGATTTCGATCGGATCATGAAGGTCAATGCAAAGGGAGCCTTCCTTTGCCTGCGAGCCGTCTTGCCGGCCCTGGCCGAAAACGGAGGTGGATCGGTCCTCAACTTGGCTTCCATCGCCTCCAAGCTCGGAATAGCGGAAAGATTCGTCTACTCGGCGAGCAAGGGGGCGATCCTGGCCATGACCTTGAGCGTGGCTAAGGATTTCATAGGACAAGGCATTCGATGCAATTGCGTATGCCCGGGACGGGTACGCACACCCTTTGTCGATGGTTTCCTCAAGAAATACTACCCTGACGACGGGGAAAGGTCGGCCAAGTTCAAGGAACTTTCCGAGTACCAACCGATCGGACGAATGGGGGAACCCGAGGAAGTGGCCAATTTGGCGGCTTTTCTTTGCAGCGACGAAGCATCCTTTATTACCGGCGGTGTCTACGACGTCGACGGAGGAACCATGAACCTCAGATAAAATCAAAGGCAAAAAATGAAACTTATTCGAAAGGGCCAACCCCTTGAGGAATCACCCGGATTGATCTTGCCCGACGGACGGGAAGTCGACACCTCCTCCTTCGGCGAAGACTACGACGAAGTTTTCTTCGAAACCGACGGTCTCGAGCGACTCAAGGCATGGGCCGAAGAAAACGCCGCCGAACTGCCGACCTTTCCGGAAAACGAGCGCTATGGTTCACCCATTGCCCGGCCGAGCAAGATCGTATGCATTGGCTTGAACTACGTAGACCACGCCCAGGAGTCGGGTATGGAAATTCCCGAAGAACCGGTCATTTTCTTCAAGGCCTCCTCTGCCTTTTGCGGCCCCAACGACGACTTGATCCTTCCCCGCAACGGGAACAAAACGGATTGGGAAGTCGAACTGGCCTTCGTCATTGGCAAGAAAGCCAGTTACGTCGAAGAAGCCAATGCCCTTGACCACCTCGCGGGGTACGCCCTGCACAACGATTACAGTGAACGGGCCTTTCAGCTCGAGCATTGCGGGCAGTGGGTAAAGGGAAAAAGTTGCGATACCTTTGCTCCGTTCGGTCCCTTTCTCGCGACTCCGGACGAGATCGAAGACCCGAACAACTTGGACATGTGGCTCAAGGTCAACGGGGAAACCAGGCAATCGAGCAACTCTTCCAACCTTCACTTCAAGATTCCTTTCCTACTGAGTTACGTCAGTCAATTCATGACCCTGCTTCCGGGGGACGTTGTTTCGACGGGAACTCCTCCGGGCGTGGGCATGGGCATGGAACCGGAGACTTATTTGAAAGAAGGAGACTTGGTCGAGCTTGGCATCGACCAGCTCGGTTCTTCCGCCCAGAAAGTCGTCGCTCCCAAATGAACCTTGGCCTCGAAGGGAAGGTTGCCCTCGTCACAGGCGGAGCGAAGGGAATCGGGGCAGCCATCGCCCGTTCTTTCGCAAAGGAAGGAGCGATTGTTTCCATTGTGGACCGCAACCCCGACGTGGCCAACGATCTGGTCGAGCAAATCAAACAAGACAACGGGCAAGCCTTTTGCATCCCAACCGAGTTGACTGACGAAGAGGCTTGCCGCAATGCAGTTGAAAAAACCATCCAAACGGGAGAAAGGCTGGACGTTCTCGTCCATAACGCCGGGACGAACGACGGAGTCGGGTTGGACTCCTCGCCCTCCGACTTTCTCGAGAGCTTGCGCAAGAACTTATTTCACGTTTTCGCCCTTACGCATTTCGCCTTGGACAAGCTCGTCAAATCCAAGGGAAACGTAATCAACGTCGGATCGAAAGTCGCGGTTACCGGACAAGGCGGAACCTCCGGATATGCCGCCTCCAAAGGCGCAATGAATGCTTTGACCAGAGAATGGGCTCTCGACCTCGCGGAACGGGGAGTTCGGGTCAATGCAGTCATTCCGGCGGAAGTCATGACCCCCATGTACCGCCGTTGGCTCGATTCGCTCGAGGATCCCGATGCAACCCTTCGCTCGATCGAAGAAAACATTCCCTTGGGCAAGCGCATGACCACCGACGCGGAAATAGCCGATTCGGTCGTCTTTCTTGCATCCGCCCGCTCGTCCCATACGTCCGGCCAGATTTTTTATCCGGATGGCGGATACGTCCATTTCGACCGCGCCTATGGGAAGATCAAGGTGGATTAGCCCGAAGATCCTTGAAAAGCGATATTTGTATCATCGGGGGAGGTATCGTGGGACTGGCCACGGCTTACCGTCTCACCAATCGCCACCCGGGCAAAAAGATCGTTGTCCTGGAAAAGGAATCATTTCTGGCCAAGCACCAGACCGGACATAATTCCGGCGTCCTTCATTCCGGAATTTACTACAAACCCGGTTCCCTCAAGGCGATCAATTGCCGCAAAGGCAAATTGGCCATGGAGGATTTTTGCAAGGAACACGGTATCGAGCACGAACTTTGCGGCAAGGTCATCGTGGCCTTGAATAAAGAAGAAATTCCACGGATGGAAAAAATCTACCGGCGGGGACAGGAAAATGGGGTGAATTGCGAAATCATCGACCGGAAAAGACTTCTCGAGATCGAGCCCCATGCCGCAGGCATCCGGGCCATCCACGTTCCGGAATGCGGAATCGTGAACTATCGTCAGGTTTGCGAGCGCATGGGGGAATTGATTTCCCAAGGTGACGACAATGAACTTTTGCTCGGTCAGGAAGTTCGCCAAATCGAAGAAACCTCGCAAGGCCTGTTGGTCAAGACCGACCAAACTGAAATCGAATGCGGTTTTTTGATTAACTGCGCGGGCCTTCATTCGGATCGGGTGGCCCGGCTGTCCGGTCAACCCGTTCCGGCCAAGATCATTCCTTTCAAGGGGGAGTACTACGAATTGACGCAAAAGGCCAAGCACCTATGCAAGCACCTCATTTACCCGGTCCCCGATCCGCAATTTCCTTTCCTTGGCGTGCATTTCACACGAATGATCGACGGTTCGGTCGAATGCGGACCGAACGCCGTTCTCGCATTCGGGAGAGAAGCTTATGGCAAGCTCGACCTGAACCTCAAGGACCTCCTCGAATCCCTCGGTTATTCCGGTTTCAGAAAAATGGCGCTGAAACACTGGAAGATGGGCTTGGGCGAGATGTGGAGGTCCTACAACAAAGGGGCATTCGTACGGGCCCTGCAGAGGCTGATCCCCGAAATCAAAGCGGAAGACCTCAAGTCGGCTCCTGCCGGAATTCGGGCTCAAGCGGTCACCCCGGACGGAAGCATGGTGGACGATTTCCTGCTCAAAGAAAGCAAGCGTGTGGTCAACGTCTGCAATGCGCCCTCCCCCGCCGCCACCGCCTCGCTGAACATAGGAGAAACCATCGTCGACAAGCTTGCCGATCGCTTTTGACCCGAGTCCTCATTCATTTTCGCTCTTGGCTTGCCCCACTTCGTCTTCAAGGATGACGCACCATGAAAATACTTTTTGTTCTGTTTGTCCTTTCGACTGTCTGCCTTTGGTCCCAAAAACGGGACACCCGCCCCAATATTCTTTTCGCCATTGCCGATGATTGGAGTTTCGGTCATGCCGGAGCTTATGGCTGCAAGTGGGTAAAAACCCCTGCCTTCGATCGGGTGGCCCGCGAAGGCATTCTCTTCAGTCGCGCTTATACCCCGAATGCCAAGTGCGCCCCCTCCAGAGCCATCATCCTGACCGGACGCAACTCGTGGCAGTTGGAAGAAGCGGCCAACCACATGAATTTTTTTCCGGCCAAGTATCGGGGTTGGGTCGAAACCTTGGCCGAGAACGGATATGAAGTCGGCTATACGGGCAAAGGATGGGGACCGGGAATCGCCCGGGACGAAAAAGGCAAATCCCGCAAACTTACCGGCGTTGCGTTTTCGAGAAACAAGGCGCAACCGCCCGCAAAGGCCATTTCCAGCAACGACTACGCGACCAACTTCATCGAATTCCTCAAGCAGGCTCCGAGAAACACACCTTGGTCCTTTTGGTTCGGAACGAGCGAACCGCATCGCGGGTATGAATACGGAAGCGGTGTAAAGGCGGGAAAGGAATTGTCGGACATCGACGAAGTTCCCGCTTTTTGGCCGGACAACGAAACGGTCCGCAACGACATGCTCGACTACGCGGTTGAAGTCGAACATTACGACCGTCACTTGGGCAGAATACTCGATGCCTTGGACCAAACCGGCTTGGCGAAGAACACGATCGTGGTGGCCACCTCCGATCATGGCATGCCCTTCCCCCGTTGCAAGGGACAAGCCTACGATTATTCCAACCACGTGCCCCTTGCCATCCGATGGCCGGCCGGAATCTCCGGAAACCGGAGGAAAGTCGACGACTACGTCAGCTTCGCCGACTTTGCCCCGACCTTTCTCGAAGCGGCCCGGGTGGACTACCGTAATACGCGCATGCAACCCTTTTCCGGGAGAAGCCTTTTCGATCTGTTCGAATCACCCAAGTCCGGTCAGATCGACCCGACGCGCGACTTTCAGCTCGTCGGCAAGGAAAGGCACGACGTCGGCCGCCCCTACAACCGCGGATACCCGATACGGGGAATCATCAAGCGGGAAATCCTTTACCTGCGTAATTTCGAAAACGAGAGATGGCCCGTCGGAAACCCGGAAACCGGATACCTCAACTGTGACGCAAGCCCGATCAAAACCCTGATCCTCAACCAACGCAGGAACGGGGAAGACGAATACTGGCGAATGAATTTCGGAAAACGGCCCGTCAACGAGATGTACGACCTAAGAAACGACCCTTACTGCATAAAAAACTTGGCCGGCATGGAAAAATACCAGGAAGTGGAAAGGCGACTACGGGTACAACTCTTTACGGAGCTTGAAAAGCAAAGAGATCCGAGGGTCAACGACCGGGGTTTCATCTTTGACAAGTATCCCTTCGTCGGAGACTGGAACAACTTTTACGAAAGGTACGTCAGTGGCAAGAAAACACCCCGTACTGGCTGGGTTAACTCCAACGATTACGAAAAACGTCCCCTTGATTAAGTTTTCAATTTCCCCTTTTTGCGTTTGCATCGAAACTGTACTCGAACATTCTAACTCGTTTGCTTAAATGAAAAACATACTATCTTCATCTCTTTCGCTTTTCCTTTGCGCCTCAGCTTTTGGCCAAGGAACCGATGCCAACGCCAGTCGCCAGACGCTCCCGGAACTCGCCGTCCAAGGCACGCAACTCGATGAACTCGACCTTTCCCGAGCCACGGTTCTCGGCTCAGATCAACTTGAATCAAGAAAAGTGAATACGTTGGGAGATCTGTCCGGGTTGACTCCCAACCTATACCTGAATGAAAACGGCATCAAGTCATTCGGGGACGTGCTCACCATCCGTGGAATTGGAAACACCCAGTTCTTCGGATCCCCCGGCGTACAAATGTACGTGGACGGGGTCCCCCAAGGAAACGTCTTCTCCTATGGTTCCAACCTCTATGATCTGGAAGCGGTCGAGGTGCGCAAAGGCCCGCAACTCAGCCGTTTTGGAAAACTTGCTCCCGGAGGAGCCATCAATTTGATCACCCGCAAACCCGGAGACGAACAGATCAACAGGGTTTCCGCATCCTATGCGACTTTCAACACCCAGAAGTACGACCTCGCAAGCTCGGGTCCGATGGATGGCGACCTGTCCTATTCCCTCGCCGTTCAGAGATCGTTGAGCGATGGTTTTCTGAACAACTCCGCCGGGCGGAACAACGACTCGGAAAGTTGGAACGGCGGTATACGACTGCATTGGGACGGAGGCGAAGGGACCCGCGCCACGTTGGGTCTTTCTTTCGCAATCCACGAACTGGGCGCCCAACCGTTGGTCATGAGAAACCAATCCGATTTCTATGCCCGAAACGTAAATACTCTGAATGAAAAAACCGATATTGATCAAAATCAGCAGTTCTTAAAAGTCCAACATAGCACCGAACTCGGAGATCTCATTTCCATTACCAACAGAAATGATTGGGAGATGAATCCGAACTTACTCGACATTGACTTCAATTTTGGAGCCTTCACTTCAACAATCCAACAGGAACAGGTTACTTTGTCCCAGGAACTCAGGTTGGAATCACAAAAGGATGAAGAAATCGACTGGGTTGCCGGACTCTTTTACTCAGATGATGAGATTGAAGGCACGGCCACGCGATTCGTGGGTATGAACATCGTGACGCAATATGTCATGGACAGCGAGAATTTGGGGGCGTTCGCATCCTTTGCAAAACCCTTGTCCGACTCTGATACTTTTGGTTTCTCCGCGAGGTATGATCGTTTTGACAAAGGGCTGTCCCGTACCAATACCTTGTCCCTCCCCATTAATGAGTCAAAAGATTTCTCCGGAATGGCTGCTTCGGCAAATTGGCAACGCAAGGTTTCGGACATCACTTCCTTGAACCTAAAAATCGGGTATACCGAGAAACCCGGAGGATACTCGGCGTTTACGGATACTGCAGGAAATCAGGTTTTCTCCGAGGAGAAAATCACCTCATACGAAGCTTCTCTTGATCTTTCTCCATCCGAAAGTTGGAAGGTCAACCTGACTGCCTTTTTCAATGACATCAAGGATTACCAATTCGAGCTCAACGAACCCTTCCCTTCCATGAACTACTTCTTGGAAAATGCGGACGAGGCTTCCGTTTACGGCATTGAGATCGACTCTACTTGGTTGCTCGAAGGAGGTTGGGCATTCAGCGCAAGTTACGGGTTGATGGAAAGCGAATTCGAAAAGG
>JAYOMW010000099.1:10037-12370 GCA_038121045.1 Opitutia bacterium | reverse complement strand
GCCGAGGAAAGACCAAAGCTTCAAGAAATTGCGGAATTCATGAAAAGCAATCTCAATGCCCGCTTGCTCATTGAAGGATATTGCGATTGGAAAGGAACCCCCGAGTACAACAAATCTCTCGGCGACCGACGGGCCACGACCGTCAAGAACTACTTGATAGAATTGGGCGGTGATTCCAGTCGCATTGAGACAGTCTCCATTGGTGACGAAACAGCCATTCCGAATGCAGACAGCGCGCAAGCCAGGCAAGACCGAAGAGCGGCGTTTGTCGTCACCAAGGGAACTTGATCCTTCCCTGCGGTTTCATTTTTCTCAAGTCTCGCCCTGAGCGAGTTTCTTGAAAAACGACTCGAATGAACGAATCGCCTTTTCCATGATTTCCAGGTTAAAGCTTTCGTTGGGGGCGTGCAGGTTGTCCTCGTTCGTGAATAATCCGATCATGAGTGATTCCAAGCCCGCGACCTCCTTGAGATCCCGAATGATGGGTATGCTCCCGCCCTCTCGCAGGTAGATCGGTTTGGTGCCGAAGCCATCTTCAATGCAGCTTTCAGCCACTGAGAATGCCTTTTTCATCAAGTCCGTCTCTTTGCCGGAAGCTCCCGGTTTGCCCGGGGGAACCACGACGTAAGGGTCTCCCCCGCCCTTGACTTCAACTTCACAGCGAACGGCGGAAGGACAGGCGTCCAAAATTGCCTGCTTGACCTTTTCGGCAATGTCTTCGGAGTTTTGATCGGGAACCAGGCGACAGGTAATTTTTGCAAAAGCTTCCGCCGGAATGACGGTCTTTGATCCTTCGCCTTGGTATCCACCACCAACCCCATTGAACTCCAAGGTCGGGCAAAATCGAATGGCTTCAAGCGGCGAGTATCCGGTGGCAGAGTAAAACTCGGGCACACCGAGAAACTCGGCGTATTGAGATTCGGTCAAGGGCAAGCGCTTCAATTCTTCGCGCTCCCATTGCTCCGGTGGAGTGACGTCGTCGTAGAAACCGGGAACCGCAACATTTCCATGCTCGTCATGCAGCGAAGCACAGATTTTCATGATGGCTTGCAGGGGATTGAGCAAGGCTCCCCCATGCACTCCGGAATGCAAGTCTTGCCTCGGGCCAAAAACTTTGACTTCCATGGCCGCCAAACCACGCAAACCGGTGGTCACGACCAGTTGATCGGGTCCAGGGCTTCCCGTATCCGAAACCAACAGCAAGTCACCTTCGAGGGAACTCTTGCGCTCTTCAAGAAAACCCCTGAAACTGGGGCTTCCTATCTCCTCTTCTCCTTCGATCAGGTAGGTAATGCGCAAGGGCAGATCCGGGTTTTCGGCGAGCACCCGGTGAAGGGCAGTCATATGAACGATCTGAGGTCCCTTGTTGTCGGCCGCGCCTCGACCAAAAAGCCTTCCTTCGCGGACCGTTGCCTCGAAAGGTTTGGTCGTCCATAGATCAAGCGGGTCGGGTGGTTGAACGTCGTAATGGCCGTAAATCACGAGGTGAGGCCAAGATTCCTTACCCCGGGTGGCCAGGATCACGGGGTTGATCGGAGTTTGGACAAGCTCTACCGAAAAACCAAGCTCCCCAAGCCGTTCGCACGCAAAATTCCTTGCCCCCTCGATACCCGAGGAAAAATCGGAGTCCGCGGAGACGCTTGGGTGTGACACATATTCGGTCAGAGCTTTCGTCGGGTCATCAAGCAACATGCTCATGGATTCGGCTTTTCTCCGCGGGCTTGCTTGGCTTGCCTGTAAAGCGCCATGGCGTGATCCATATGCGACTCCAAGAACTCAATCCTCTTTCCGGAATCGGGATGAGTGGACAAAAACTCCGGAACTCTTCCTCCACCTGCCTTTTGCATCTTTTTCCAGAAACTGACGGCTGCCCTGGGGTCGTATCCTGCCATGGCGGAATAATAGAGCCCCCGATGATCGGCTTCCCTCTCGTTTGATCGAGAGTACGGAAGAGCCAAACCAACAGCCGTACCGGCGCCATAGGCTCCTCTTGCAAGCATCCGATCAGTATCGCTCTTGTTGCGCATTGCGGTTTCCAAGATGACTCCACCCAAGCCAATGCCGATTGCTTGCGACATCCTCTTGTTGCTGTGACGCAAAGCCACGTGAGCCACCTCATGTCCTATGACTGCCGCAACTTCGTCTTCATTCCCTTTTGCGAGGGTAATCAAACCGCTATTGACCCCTACTTTTCCGCCAGGCATGGCAAAGGCGTTGGGTTCCTTCTTGTCAAAAACCACAAACTCCCATTCGGTACCAGGCAGGTCGACTTGGGCAACACCCGTGATCCGTTTGCCGATCCGGTTGACCATAGCCTTGTGTGATGCGCTGTT
>JAYOMW010000099.1:0-9937 GCA_038121045.1 Opitutia bacterium | reverse complement strand
AAATGCCTGCTGCCGGTAAAAACCATCGTCATGCCTTTCTCGTTGGCGGCGGCAATCACGTCTTCGTCTCTGACGCTCCCTCCAGGCTGAATGGCCGCCGTTGCACCTGCATCAGCGGCCGCAATCAAGCCATCCGCAAAAGGAAAAAACGCATCGGAGGCAACGGAGGAACCCTCCAAAGAGAGTCCCGCTTCGCCTGCTTTCCAGACCGCGATACGGGAACTGTCCACCCGTGACATTTGCCCTGCCCCGACTCCCAAGGTGCGTTCGTCCCCTGCATAGACAATCGCATTGCTTTTGACGTGGCGTACGACCTTCCAGCCAAAAAGCATGGACCGCCATTCCAAATCGGATGGTTGACGCTCGGTGACCACTTCGAATTCCTTCGGGTTCACTCTCTTTTGATCACGGTCTTGAGCGAGAAGTCCACCTGGCACGGTTCTGTATTCTTGAAGCGTTTCGGCTCCAAAACCAGATTTGGAAACGAGCAGGCGTAGGTTTTTCTTGCGCTCAAATAGATTCATGGCCGAATCAGTGAACCCCGGGGCAATAATCACTTCGCAGAATATCTCACCGATCTGCTCGGCAAGCGGAGCGTCAACGGTGTTGTTTACGACGATAATTCCGCCAAAAGGAGCCTGCCGATCAGTCTCGAACGCACGTTGCCAAGCGACTTCCAAGTTTTCCGCGCTTGATACGCCACATGGGTTGGTATGTTTGAGAATGGCGACAGTCGGACGCTCGAATTCACCGATCAAGTAGGCGGCGGCCGAAATGTCCAAAATGTTGTTGTAACTCAACTCCTTGCCTTGCAGTTGAGTGAAATGATCGAGTAAATCGCCATACAGGGAAGCCTGTTGGTGGGGGTTTTCCCCGTAGCGCAGAGTCATCGATTTTTTTACCTCGATATTCAGGTTTTCCGGGAATCCGGAAATTTCATCAAGATCCGGAGCGGATCGGTATTGAGAATCCAAATAAGCGGAGATCGCTCCATCGTACGCGGAGGTTTTTTGGAAAACCTTGAGGGCCAGTTCTTTTCTCAAGGAAGCCAAATCTTCCCCTGATTTCATGGAGTCAAGAACGCGGTCGTAGTCAGCAGGATCGCATACTACGGTGACGTCTTTATGGTTTTTGGCGGCGCTTCGGAGCATGGAAGGCCCACCGATATCGATTTGCTCGATCGCCTCTTCAAGCGAAACACCTTCTTTGGCAACCGTGTCTTCGAATGGGTAGAGGTTCACGACCACTAGGTCGATCATATTGATGTTGTGAGCGGCCGCAGCTTCACGGTGCTGATCATTGTCCCTCAAGCAAAGAAGGCCCCCGTGAATTTTCGGATTAAGCGTTTTAACCCGGCCATCCATCATTTCGGGAAACCCCGTATGCTCACTGACGTCGGTAACCGCAATGCCCTTGCTCCTGAGCAAAGTCGCAGTTCCTCCCGTTGAAAGGAGCGTAAACCCGTATTCCTCGACCAGAGATTGGGCAAAGGGCACGATTCCCGTTTTGTCACTTACCGATAGCAGAGCGATATTTTCCATACCCTCTCATGTGTCGAGACTCGGCTGTGAGCAAGCGTATTCAATAATTTAGGCTGCATTTTCTCAAAGATTGCGAAAAGAATTGGTCTTTCAAGCAACGGCGCTATTGTTCACAAAATTACGAGTGCCACGAAAGTGAACGAAAACAGCAAACAACTTGATGGCTTGCATGCCACCCTTGACAAACTCGTCCATCACAAGGAAAAATCAACTGTGAAGGGTGCCAACCTGCACGCTTTTATTTACTTCATAAGCATAAACAACCTTAGCGACCGTAAGGTCACCCTCCTGGGGAGGAAATGGATCCTGACCAACAGTGATGGAACGACCACCGTGGTCGAAGGCGAAAAAATAGTAGGTGAATGCCCTACAATCGACCCCGGAGACACTTTTTCTTACAACAGTTACCATGTGACGCATCTTTCCGCGATTGCCTCGGGTTCTTTTCATGGCGTCGATGATTCCGGTCATAAAATTCATGTCAAAATGCCACCTTTTCAACTAGAGGTTCCCGAAGAGGAGAAGAAAGGAGAAGGGTTCTCATGAAGTTCACCGACTTGAATCATCATGGCGGAATTGGGGCGAATTGCTCCCTTTGCGAAGTCGACGGCTTTCGATTTGCAATCGATTCAGGACTCCATCCGAAGTACGCAGGAGCGGAATCTCTTCCGGATCATTCGATGATTGAGAGAAACTCCCTGGATTTCATTATTCTTACCCACTGCCACTTGGATCATTTGGGCAGCCTCCCTTTGCTTTCACGCGAACACCCCGATGCCCCTGTCTTCCTCAGTTACGGGAGTTCCGTTCTTTCCAGACGCATGCTCTCTAACAGCATTTCCGTCATGCGCCGCCAACGTTCAGAGTTCAACTTGCCTGAACTTCCTCTCTACGGAAGAGGCGATCTTTCGTCTCTTTACTCTCGGATGAAAACCTTGTCTACGGACGCCCCTTTGACTTTGGATAAAGACGGGCGTTCAATCGAGGTCACCTTGCACCACGCCGGACATGTCGCGGGCGCCGTGTCGGTGACCGTCCGATCCCAAAAAGAACGTGTATTCTTTACTGGGGACATCCTCTTTAACGATCAACGCACCCTAAGCGGAGCACACCCCCCACTAACTGAGGTCGATGTCCTCGTAACGGAGACGACAAGAGGGCAGGCTTCCCGTGAACCCAATCGTCAAAGAGAAGAAGAAATCGTCAACCTGCTTGTGGCAATCAACAAAACCCTCTCTGGCGGAGGTTCCGTCCTATTGCCAATCTTTGCCCTTGGTCGGATGCAGGAAATGCTTCTCATTCTTGACGAAGCCTTCCGCCGCAAAGCCATTCCCGACGTCCCGGTATTCTGCTCGGGGCTAGGTATGGACTTGGTCAATCATTTTCACGAGATATCCCGCAACTCCAATAAGCTGCGTTTCAGTCGGAAGGTCCTCAAGTCGGTGGGTGCCCGCCCCCTGCCAAGAAAACTCATTCCCGGAAGGGATTTGCCGATGCAAGGAATTTATCTCGTCAGCAGCGGAATGATGGTTGAGAACACCCCTTCGTACGTACTTGCAACTTCGATGCTGGGAAAGGATTGCAACTCGATCCTGTTCGTCGGATATTGCGACCCGTCAACCCCGGGCGGCCAACTGTTGGAGACCCAACCCGGCGAGCCTTTTGAGTTCAGGGAAATCGATTGGGTTGAGCCTGTTCGGGCTACGATTCGTCAATTCGACTTGAGCGGACACGCCGACCGCGATGAATTGATTGCATTGGCAAAAAAGCTTTCGCCAAAGACAATCTTTCTTCACCATGGGGACTGCGACTCCAGAGAATGGTTTTCTTCCGCGCTCTCCCCTCTCGGAGCAAAAATTATAGACCCCGAACCTCTTGTTACCTATGAAACCTGACGATTCCGAAAAATCCGATCTTGCTCAACAACTTGATCAAGTTTTCACCAGGCCTTCCGGTCGCTCCACGAACGAACTCAGGGAAGTTACCTTCAAACCAGGCATAGCTCCTCATGCCAACGGTTCGGTGTTGTGCTCGTTCGGGAACACCCAGGTTATTTGCACCGCCATGATCGAGGATCGGATCCCTGGATGGATGCGCCAACAAAAAGTTGCGGGCGGATGGCTCACCGCCGAATACAACATGCTGCCCTACTCGACCTTGACTCGAAAGGACCGACCTTCAAGCAAGGGCAAGCAGGACGGCAGAAACATTGAAATCCAAAGACTGATCGGGCGATCGTTGCGGGCCGTTTTGGATCTTAAGAAACTCCACGAGAAAACACTTTGGATTGACTGCGATGTCCTTCGGGCCGATGGGGGAACCCGCACCGCATCGATTACAGGAGCTTGGCTTGCCACCAAAATCGCCATCACCGGTCTGTTGGAGCAAGGGAAAATCGACGAGGACCCAATCTTGGATCACCTTGCGGCAATCAGCGTCGGCGTTTACAATGACCATTGCCTGCTTGACCTGGATTACCCTGAGGATCGGGATGCAACTGTTGATGCAAACGTCGTGATGACCGGTTCCGGTCAGTATGTCGAAGTCCAGTCCTCGGGCGAAGAGTCAACCTTTTCGCGCCCACAGATGAGTGAACTACTTGACTTGGCGGAAAAAGGGATCAGGGAACTTGTCGCCCTGCAAAAGGACCACCGTTGAAGATTGGCAATCGCGACACGCCACAACAACTGGCCTAGAAACTCCCTTCCGCATTGACCCGGAGTCGGGCTAATGCCTCGCCATGAAGGTCGAACGCATCCTTCCCTGCATGGAGTCGTAACCGTTCGACTACCGAAGGGTTGAGGGGTCTGGGGTAAGAAAGAAGCATGCTGTCGAGGCTCTGGGGGCAAAGGTCGCTGTGAGAACTTACAAAAAAAGAATTTGAACCGAGCGTGCGCTCGATTTCCCGTTCGACCTTGTTCTTGTAATCGACTCCAGGCAAGATGCAGTCTTCGATTCCACAGGCAAGGATGCAAAGAAGATCATCCGGTTCATTCATTAGGTAAGCAAGCATGTCCTCTCCCGTTACCTTAAAAGGAATGCGAGGGACGACGCCCGAATTCTCTTTGACGAAAGACTGGATGGAAATCTCCTGGAGATCCGAATAATATGGCTCGACGGCTACAAAATTTTTCGCTTGGCATACGGCTGCAAGGGCATATCCGTATGGCATCATTCCCGCACCCAACTCAACGACCCGTTGCCCGTGCAGCAAGGACCTAAGCGCGTTTCCTTGATCCGTCAAAACCCATTCGTAGAGGGCTCTGGTGAATTCGCCTCCGGGTGCGGCGAACCCTTTCCCCAATTCCCTTGAATAAGACAACCGAGCCTTCCAGTCTCTTGAGAAAAGCCTTCTTTCGTCGTTCATCACATGCGGCGGGCAAGCATGTGTGAAAGCAGCTCGAGCAAAAAGGTGTTTTCTCCTCCAATCTCTTCAACGAACCGGACGGCTCTATCTGTATGCCCGGATGCCAGTTTGCGGGCTTCCTCCAACCCCACGTGAGTGACCCAGGTGACCTTGCCGGCTACTTGATCGTGTTTGGCGTCCTTTCCTAGTTCTTTGCTGCTACGCGTGACGTCCAAAAGATCGTCAACGGCTTGAAACGCCAACCCCAGGGACTCGCCCGCTTGAGCCATGAGCTTAACCTTCGCTGCATTGTCACCCTTGGAACCGGTCTTCAGGCCAAGAAGAAGAGATGCCTGAATCATGGCTGCCGTCTTGTTTGAATGAATGTAGGAAAGAGCTTCCTCCGTAGGCTTCGTACCTTCGGACAGGAGGTCTTGCATTTGCCCGCCGACGAGTCTTTGACTGCCGGCAGTCAAGGAAAGAATGGAAATGAGTTCGACCGCAAGTGATGGTTCGGTCGAATAGCCTCGAGCAAGAATTTCGAAAGCAAGTGGCTGAAGGGCATCGCCGGCAAGAATGGCGGTCGCCTCGTCAAAGGCTTTGTGGCAGGAGGGTTGCCCCCTTCTCAAATCCGAGTCGTCCATCGCCGGCAAGTCGTCATGGATCAAACTGTAGGTGTGAATGCATTCGACTGCCAATGCCGCAGGCATAGGGTCGATGGAGCTAGGAAATAACTCATGCGCAGCCAGAACAAGAATGGGCCGGAGTCGCTTGCCTCCGGCCTGCATGCTGTGATGCATGGCTTGATGCAACCGCATAGGACGAGCCCCGGCGTCAGGCAAGCACTGTTCGAGGCTTTGGTTGATCAAAGCCTGCCTTTGTTTGAGTTTTTGGGTAAAATTCATGGCTTGCGAATTTGTCGAAGAATGTCATATTAAACCTCTTATGCCAAGTTTGGAAGCCGTATGCGGAAGGCTTTTCGGTCACTCGGGTTGGATACCCAAGGTTTTGTGGGGAGGAGCTCTTTCCTTTATCCCGATTTTAAATATCTTTTCACTAGGGTATTTGCTCGAGTACACGATTCGTCTTCGGCAATCCCGCCAATGGGAATTGCCCGAATGGACAGACATGGAGATACCTACTCTTTTATCCAATGGAGCAAGGATGTTCGTACTGATGCTAGCCTATGGAGGAATCCCTCTTCTAGCTGGATGGTTGGCTAGTGAACTTGTGGATTTCCTTTCTTTCGGATTGCTCGGAGTCGTGAGTTATTTCCCTTTGGTTTTAACCGCTTTTCTCTGCCCCTTTCTCATTCTTTCTTCGGTAAACAACTATCTTCAAAGCAGCTTGTTTTCAGATTGCTGGGACTTGCGCAGGATCTTTACTTCAGCCCGCTCAATGTGGCCTGACTTCATCCTCCCGGTCATTGCTTTTTGGGGAATCGTCCTATTGGGCCTACCCTTGTATGGACTCTCTTTCTTCGTCGGAGCATGGGTTTTGCTTGCCTATTCAAGCGCCATGCATTTTGGCGAAACCAACGACAAGTCCACCATGAGTTAAAGTTAATTATGCCAACTTACGATTACCAATGCCAATCCTGCGGATACGAATGGGAATTGTTTCAATCAATGAATGATTCCCCCGTCAAATCGTGCCCGAAATGCAAAAAACGCAAAGCCAAACGACTTATGGGTCTCGGGGCCGGATTGATTTTCAAAGGCACCGGTTTTTATGAGACTGACTATAAGCGGGTCGGTTCGCCCAAAAAAGAAAGCGGAGGCGAATCCAGTTCCTCGGATTCATCTTCCTCCGGCTCAAAGGGGTCGGAAAAGAAGGCTTCCAACACCGATTCCAAGTCCCAAAAGAATTCTTCTTCGAAAAAAGAAAAGGCTTCTTCTTGACCCATCATGTCAAAATCCGCTCTTGTTCTTTTGGCCACCGGGTTTGAGGAAATCGAAGCGACTTGCCCAATTGACCTCCTCCGCCGTGCCGATGTAGACGTAACCATTGCGTCTTGCGAGAAGAGCCTGTTGGTTTCCGGACGGTCGAATATCAAACTTGAAGCCGACTGTCTGTTGGATGAAGTATCAACCCCGGAGCATGACGCCCTTGTCATCCCCGGCGGACCGGGCGTGTTTGAATTACGCAAGAAAGCTCGAATTCTATCTCTTGTTCAGGATTTCGACAGGGCGGGCAAGATCATTGGCGCGATTTGCGCCGCTCCCCTCCTCTTGCTTGACTCACAAGTTCTTCGCAAGCGCAAGCACACCGCTCACGGCAGTGTATCGAACGAGTTGCCTGACCTAAGGCCCAGTCAGCTAGTCGTTCATGATGAAAATCTCATGACTTCCCGCGGAGCCGGCACGGCGATTGAATTTGGACTAAGCCTAATCAGTGCCCTTCTAGGAAAGGAAAAGGCCAAAGAAATCGCCTGTTCCATTCATGCGAAATACTCGATGGAGAGCAAATGAAAGCCTTCCGCAGATTTGCCCGCAAAGAACGGGCCGCCCGATTGGTCGAATTACCCGTCCCCGAACCTGCTGAAAATCAAGTTCTCCTCCGGGTTTCCCATTGCGGGATCTGTGGGTCCGATCTGCACGCTTGGCTGAACCACAAGGGCTACGAGTCCGTCTTGCCGGAGGTTACCTTCGGGCATGAGCTTTCCGGAACGGTCGAAAAAGTTGGAGACAAAGCAAAGGCATGGAACGTGGGCGATCATGCCATTATGATTGCCTTGCAGACACCCCATGACCCCAACGACCGGTATTGTAGGGACAGCGTCCCACAACTTTCTTCCCGGCGTCGGGTTCAGGGACTGCATCTGGACGGGGGCATGGCCGAGTACGTATGCATTGATCAGGAATTCCTTATTCCTGTCCCTGAACAACTCACACTTAAACTTGCTGCCCTGACCGAACCCCTGTCCGTAGCCGAGCATTGCATTGGGAACCGCTCGACAATCGGCGAAGGGTCGAACGTAGTGGTCAGTGGGCCCGGGATAATCGGATTGCTCTGCGCCATTTCGGCCCGCAGTCGGGGCGCCAACGTTTTGCTCTCAGGTACTGAGCGCGATGAACCGACACGCTTGCGAGCCGCTCGAGAAATCGGTTTTGAAACACTCGTCGTCGGCCCCGGGTTCGTTACCTTGGATGAACAGGTTCATCAATCATTCCCGGAAGGAGCCGATGCTCTCGTGGAAGCATCCGGATCGAACTTGGCTTTGTCCGAATCATGGAAGTCCGTTCGACCGGACGGAATTGTGACCGCCGTAGCCCTCTATTCTCGGGCCATTGAGTTGGACGTTACGCAATTTCTTCGCAAGCAAATCGACCTGCGCACCAGTTATGCATCATCGAAAGAGGATTATCTCAAGGCTTTCGGACTACTGCAGGCGGGTGCCGTCGATCTAGACGTCCTTACTCGGGAGTACCCCCTTTCGAGAGCCGAGCAAGGTTTTCTCGACAGCGAGGCTTTGAAGGTTACGAAAGTGCTCTTGGACTGTTCCTGAGCTTCAACCGAGCCTCATGGAGATCAAGGACGAATGACGCGAATCCGATGGGTGTTGGTGTCTCCGACGTAAATTGCCCCGTCCGCATCGACGTATATCCCGTGCAGGCGATCCATTCTGCACTTCCTCGGGTCGCCTCCCTCCGGTCCGTCTCCCGGTTTCCCGTCACCGGCGATCAATAGTAGTTTTCCGGTCGTCCGGTCGATCATACGTACCGAGTGGCTCTCCGTATCGGCCAAGTAGACGTTGCCCCTCGGGCCAAGGGCAATTCCTTTGGGACCCGACAGCGTAGCGCTTTTGGCCGGTCCGCCGTTCCCTGAAAAGCCCCGCTTTCCTGTTCCCGCCTCGTGATGAATCGTCCCCTTGCTCAAGTCCAACCGGTAGACCGCATTGCCCTCGCGCAGGGCCAACCACATTTGGTCACCCGAAACGTCGATGGCCCGCGGGCCATTCAAGTGAACCTTCGAAAGTTGACCGCCATCCTGGGTCTTCAATCGCTTTCCTGTTCCGCAAAAGGTACTGACTTTCCCCGATTGCATCGAAACCTTTCTGATCAGATGGTTTCCAATGTCGCAAACATACAAGTCTCCATCCGGCCCGAACTGGATACTGTGGGGCCGATTGAACTTCGCCATGTTCGCCTGCCCTCCATCTCCCCCAAAGCCTTTCTCTCCGGTTCCCGCCAGCGTAGAAATAACGCCCGTTTTCATATCCACCTTGCGGATCAAGTGGTTCATCATTTCAACAAAATAGAGATCGCCTTTTTTGTCAAAGCGCACCTCGTATGGCTCGTTCAGCAAGGCCTTGACCGCCTGTCCTCCATCACCTGAATACCCCTTCTTCCCACCGACTCCGGCCACCGTGCTTACGATTCCGCCCTTGTCAACCTTTCGAATGCAATGGTTGTAGGTGTCGCACACGTAAAGGTAACCGTCCGGCCCCATAATCACTCCGAAGGGACCACGGATCCGAGCTTCGCTTGCTGCCCCTCCGTCCCCGGAAAAGCCTCCATCTCCAGTACCGAGTACGGTTGAGATGGAATTGGACCAAAGCTGCCCGGCAAGCATACTCAAAAGAGCCAAGCCTTTCAGTATCTTCAGCCTGCCCCCTTTGAATGACATAGTAAAAGAAGTTTTACTCAGAGCCGTTGCTTTCGGCCGCTGAGGCACTCGCATTTGCCTCAGTCGCCGGTTCAGCAGCGGTCGTATTTCCTTCCGCTTCAGGAATGACCAAAGGAGCCGTCCCCGACGAGGAATTCGAATCACTTGCGTTTGAATCAAAGGATTCCGGAGCTTGAGGTTTCGGCGTGATGCCCAAAAGCTCGATTTCGAAAGTCAACGTTTCGTTCGGACCGATCGAATTGTTTCCCCTTTCCTGATAAGCGAGATCGGACGGGATGAAAACTTTCCACTTGGCGCCGGTCTTCATCAGTTGCAAAGCCTCCGTCCAGCCCTTGATGACGCCGGACACGTTGAACTTTGCGGGTTCGTCTCGCTGAATCGAGGAATCAAAGACCTGCCCGTCGAGCAAAGTTCCATGGTA
>JAYOMW010000098.1:0-12405 GCA_038121045.1 Opitutia bacterium | reverse complement strand
AGATTGCTCATGAACAATCCCTTTGGCGTGGATATCATGCTCTCGGACTTGATTTCTTCGGAGAATATAGACGATAACGTATCCAACGGAAGAAAATGGCTTTCTGCGGCATCGCAGGAAGTTGCCGACAACGTGGAGATCCTCAACCAGGGAATTTGGCACACCTATTGGCATGACGGTACGAACAAGGACGTTTTGGTGAAGGCCCGTATCAGCGCCCGTGCGGGGACGGGAGTGGCTGGTTCGATTACCCAACAGGACTTGTCCATGGACTCGAAGTCCATCACCGCTATGTCGAATCCCGCAACCGGTTCGAACGTGATCGTTACTTCCCCTGGTCATGGACTGCGAAGCGGTTTCGTCGTTCGTATTTTCGGGGCTCGCGGAAGAAAGACCAATGAAGCGAAGGATCAGGTCGATGAAGATGGAAGTGTTACCGCACCGGGCGCTGGCTTGATCATCGAGTCTGCGGCCAACGGTTTTTACGAAATCACTAACGTAACCATCGACACCTTTGAGTTGTTGGGCAAGAGTGGCAACTGCGACTTTATAAGCGAAGGCACTGCCAAGTGGTCGACCGGCAGAACCGGCAGCGGATATTCAAAGGATGCTTTCGTTTCCTTTGTTGGCGGAGGGGGCCAAGGAGCCATGGGGATTGCCAAGGTTCAGAATGGTTCGGTTTCCTCCATTATCATAACCAGTCCCGGTTCCGGTTACGTCAATGCTCCCAAGGTCAAGGTCCATTCCGGCGGGTGGCGGAGATTGGGGGCCGGAAGAGCTCCATACAACGATATTCTTATTCCGGCAGGAGCTGGAATTCTTCTCGTCCGCAAACATCCAAGCGGGGTTTCCTCAAGCCTTGCCATCCGCAATCCGATCAAGCGGGATTAAGAGAGTTGCTGACAGTCGACGTCGATGACGTCATGTACCTCCTTGTCCAGGGGGAAACTCTCTCTTCTGGGATGAAAATGATTTAGGAAAGGGCGGACGGCCCCTGTCAAGTAGAGCAGGTGGTAACGGTAGAACCCTTTGATCTTTTCCAATGGAGCCGGGGCAGGCCCTTTTACGTCGGCTTGAGGAATGGGGTTTGCATCCAATAGGTTTTTCCATTGCTGAGCGTAAAATTCGACTTTCTCTTGGCTTCTTCCTCTGAAAAGGTGGCGGATTAGATGCCGGTACGGCGGGTAGCCGAATTCTTTTCTTAGTTCAAGTTCTTCTTCGCAAAAACCATTGAGGTCGGCATGGCGCGAATATTGAATCGAGGGTGCGTGCGGCGCATAGGTTTGGATGTAGACCTCCCCTGCCCTGTCCCCGCGTCCGGCTCTGCCTCCTACCTGCACGAGCAGCTGAAAGGCTCTTTCCGATGCCCTGAAATCTTCCATTCTCAGAGGGAGATCCGCGTCCACGACGCCAACCAGGGTGACGTTGGGAAAGTCCAGCCCTTTGGCAATCATTTGCGTGCCGACCAAAACGTCGATTTTTCCTCTTCTGAAATCATGGAGTACTTCACGGAAGAGGTTTTTTTTCGTCATCATGTCCGCATCAATTCTCATTACGACGGTTTTACTCGGAAGAAGGTCGCTCACGATATCCTCGATTCTTTGCGTGCCATGCCCTTTTTTTCGAATATCGAATGACTGACATGCCGGGCATGCTTTGGGAGCGGGCTTTCGATAGCTGCAAAGATGGCATCTCAGGTAGCCGTCGGTTCGGTGATAGGTCATAGCAATACTGCAATCCTTGCACTGTTCCACATAGCCGCATTCAGGGCAAAGCATGGTTGTATTGAAGCCCCTACGGTTGAGAAAGAGAATGCTTTGCTCCCGGTCGGCGTATCTCTGGCGGAGTGCTTCCACGAGAGGCTGGGACAAAATGGGAGGTACTTTTTCCCTCAGGCTTTCTCTGCGCATGTCGACTAGGTGAATGAGCGGAAGTTCCCGTCCGTCGATTCTCTTAGTCAATGAGCTCTTGGCGTATTTTTTTCTCTCGACGTTATGAAGGGTCTCCAATGAGGGCGTGGCCGAACCGAGTACGCAAACGGCCCCGTTGAGCATAGCCCGATAAACTGCGACGTCTCTTCCATGATATCGCGGGCTTTCATCCTGCTTGTAAGCGGGTTCATGCTCCTCGTCGACCACCAACAAGCGAAGGTTCGATACCGGTGCGAAAACAGCGGACCGAGCCCCTACCACGATTCTGGCATCCCCTTGAGTGATCGAGCTCCACGCATCGAGCCTTTCTCCTGCCGAAAGATGACTGTGCCAAACCACGACTTGCTCTCCCAACCGGCTGAAGCGGTGGCGCAGGCGTGAGACCGTTTGAGGCGCCAGAGCGACTTCGGGCACCAAAAACAAAACGCCCCCCCCCGTGGACAAAGCTTCCTCCATCGCCTCGAAGTAAACCTCCGTTTTTCCAGAACCGGTGACCCCAAGAAGCAGATGAGTTGAAAAACGCTTTGCTTTCAGGCTTTCTTTGATCTCACTGGAAGCTTTGCTTTGTTCTTCGGTAAGTTTGACCTCTGCATAGACTTCGTCCCCCGAATCCATGAGGTCATCGCCATAGGCCACTCGCATGACCGCGTCTTTGCTTTCCCGGGCGAGGCCTTTCTCGACAAGTCCCTTGGCCACGCTTTGCCCTACTCCTAGAGTCTTGACCGTCTCGTTCAGAGGCACCGGAGCGGCTTTCTTGACCAGATGGTCGAGGAGAATCCTTTGCTTGGGCGAGCGGACCACGAGTTGCTTTCCTTTTTCCGTCGAACCGAGTGGGGTGCTTTCGATCATCCTTTTGGTTTTCTCGCCCATTCCATCCCTCACCGCGGCAGGGATCATTCCCTCCAAAACTCCTTCGATCGATGTGGCGTAGTATCCACTCATCCATCGAGCCAAGGATATCAAGTCCGGGCTCAATACGGGATCATCCCTTACCAAGGACAGTACGAACTTCAGTTTTTCAACGGATGGCGGAGTGGATTTGGGTTCCAGCGAACTTACGATTCCCAAGGTTTTTCTGTGCCCGAGAGGAATTTTGACGAGTGAGCCCAATTGAATCAGCGGGGCAAGTTTTTCATCCACCAAGTAGGCAAGAGCTTTCTTGAAACCGGAAAGAGGTTGAACTTCGATGGTTTTTGCCGTGTTCGTCACCTTTGTCGAAGGTCGTAGCACAGGATTCTCGGACCTTGCCCCGTTCGCCTGTCGGTTTCGTTTTGCATGACGTAGAGCAACCCCTTGCTCAGGGCAGGCAAAGTCCAGGTTCCGGGTGCGAAGAAAAGCTGTTTTTTGCTTACGATCTTCCATCCTTTTTTGTCCATTTTTATGGTCAGGAGAGATCCTATTTCGGATAAGCAAACAAAGAAATTCTCGACCTGCAGAAACGCTCCCCTGAAAAATTCAAGCTCAAGAATACGACCATCAATCTCTTCCCTCCAATTGATGCGATCACGCCAAAAAGCTTTTCCATCAAGGGGGTTTACGCAAAAGACATCGGCTCCCTGCTGGTGTCGGCCCGCGACTCCGTACAAAGCGCCGCCCGAAAGGACTGGCGTCATCCAGTGTACGTTAAGCGTTTCATCGGACCAGATCACCGACGGGGTGAAGTCTTTGTCGAAGTTCAAAAGGACTCCGCCCTTTTCGTAGCATTCGGAAAGAAAAACCCGGTTGTCTCCGACCGGAAGCGGAGGAACGGCATTGGCGGATTCGTATTTGGATGACCTCCATGGGAACCGGGCCAATTTCTTACCGTCTTGCGGATCGATCACCAAGAGTCCTCCCACCGGGGGGCGGCTTTCTCCACCGGTGAAGACCAAACAAACTTCCTTTCCATGAATCACTGCCTTCGAGGGAGAAGAATAACTGGCCCCCCACGAATCTTTGGTTATCCACTTGGTTTTTCCACTAAACCTGTCGAAGCCAACGACACACCTCTCTTTGCTGCCCCCCACGTTTACGATCAAAGTGTCCTTGATGACGATTGGGTTGGAGCCTTTGCCAAAAAAATATTGAGGGATCTCGAATTCCTCGGCCAAGTTTCTCTGCCATACCTTTTTGCCCGTTTTGACCTCTAGGCAGGTCAACCAAGCGGTTACGCCGTGAGCATAGACGTGGTTTCCGACGATGACCGGGCTTGCCCGCGGACCGTTCGAGTATCCATATCGATCACGGTATTCGACTGGATACTGGTATTTCCAAACCGGCGTTCCACTGGTTGCCTGCATGCAGTCGACGGTCTCAAGACCGTCCTTGCGGTGAAACATCATCAACAAGTCGCCTTTGATTGCCGGAGAGGCGTAGCCTTCTCCTTTCTCTTTTTCCCATAGTAGTTTGGGTCCTGAGTCCGGCCATTGGCTAGAGATCTTGGTCTCGGTGGACTTCGCATTGTCGTTTGGTCCATTGAACCTCGGCCAATCGTCGGTTACCGCGTCTTTGGCCAAAGGGGTGGCCTTTGCGTGAAAAGTCAATCCTGCAGCCGCCTTCTCTTCTTCGTTTGCCGAAGTCAAGTGCGGCGAGCCTGACGAGATCACGCAGAGAAAACTTTTCGCCAACAGGCCGCAAAGGATGGCTGGAAATGAAAATCTGGAATACAAAAGGTCTCGCACTGCTTTGTTTTTATGCTTATTTGAAAGTCTAGAAATAAGTGAAAGAACTGATTAAGTCCACCCCTTCCGTTTTTAGGCATAGGGAAAAGAGCAGGAACGTCTTGAGGTTTCTCCGTTTTGCTTTGGTGCTCTTTTTGTTCGTCGGTGTTTACATGTACGTATACCGCAATCTCATGGAAGCCGAGAGGCAGAAGGAGGTCAGTTTGGTCGAGTGCTTCTATTGGGTCCTGACCACCATGTCCACGTTGGGGTACGGAGACATTACTTTCAAGGGTGATGCGGGCCGGTTGTTTTCGATGATGGTTATGTTTACCGGAGTCTTTTACCTCTTCATCGTACTTCCTTTTGTATTCATGGAGTTTCTCTACAAGCCTTTCATGGAATATCAGACGGGGGCAAGAGTGGCTCGAAAATTCGAGCATCCGGAAGGAAATCACGTTATTTTGACCCACTATGATTCAATCAGTCATGAACTGATGGACAAGTTGACCCAGTTCGGCTATCCGTTCGTTTTGGTGGTTGAGGATATGAAAGAAGCCCTGCGGTTGCACGACATGAATTTTCCTGTTATCTTGGGTAGCTTGGATGAGGAGGAAACTTATCATAATGCTTCCATCGGGGATGCCGCTATGCTTGTTGCGACCGATGATGACATCCGTAACGTCAACATAACCTTCCGAGCACGCGATATTTCTCCCTCGCTTCCTATCGTATCCACTTGCAGCAATGATGCCTCGGAAGACATTCTTAACTTGGCGGGTTCGACTCATGTCGTCAAATCGGCCCAACAGATGGGGAGCTTCCTCTCCAGGCGCATTTGTTTCACTGACAATTTCACTCACCTCATAGGTTCATTCGAGGAAGTCCAAATCGCCGAGGTGAACATTCATGGTACGCCTTTGGTGGGGCAACGCCTCAAGGATGCGAATCTAAGGGAAGAATATGGCGTCAACGTGGTGGGCATGTGGGAAAGAGGGACTTTCGAACTTCCTTCTCCCGATGCCATGTTGAACAATCATACCGTACTTCTCTTGGCCGGTACGGAAACGAACTTCCAAAAATACGATGAAGCTTTCAAGGAGTTCGCTCTCAACACCGCCCCCGTCATCATTATCGGAGCGGGAAGGGTTGGCCGGGAGACGGCGAAGGCTCTTGAGGAAATGGGGATTCCTTACCGCTTTATTGAAACGGACGAAAAGAAAGCTGGCATGGTTTCGAACTCAATCTTGGGGGATGCTTCCGACAAGGCCGTTCTCGAGAGGGCCGGCATCAACAAATCACCTGCCGTCGTGATCACCAGTCATAACGACGAAAGCAACGTGTACCTTACCATTTACTGTCGTAAGTTGCGGCCGGATATTCAGATCGTAACACGAGCTTTTGTTCAGCGGAACGTTGAACCTCTTCATCGAGCCGGCGCGGATTTCGTTATTTCCCAAAATCACATGGGGGCGACTTCGATCTTCAACTTGTTGCGAAGAGCCAAAATTTTGATGGTTACCGAAGGCTTGGACGTTTTCAGCCAAAAAACTCCCGAAAGTCTCGTCGCCGTCAAGGTCAAGGATTCGAAAATCCGTGAAAAAACGGGATGCAGCATAGTCGCGATCAGGGGCAAGGCCGGAACCGTGATAACGCCCTCGCCGGAAGATCAATTCTGCAAAGAGGGTGAAATCATCCTGATCGGAGATGAGGCTGCAGAGAAGGCGTTCGAGGAAAGGTTTTGTTAAACCTGATTGCCTTCTCATGCCCTCCCTCGCGCTTTTAGGTCAAACGGGCCAATCAATGCCTTTTTCGATTGGCAAGCACCCTGCCTTCTTCCGGCGAATTGAGCCATGAGTGTCTCTTGTAAGCTCCGGTGGACTTGCTTCACCTTGGTTTTTGTCTTTTTGGCAGGTTGCTCAGCCAAGCACATACCGACTCTTCCGCAAGTGAATGATTTTTCACGATATTCGGAAACTTATTATACGGGGACACCCGGGCTGTGGGAGCTTGCTATGGAAAAAGTCCTGATGAGCGGAAAGCCCCGAACTCTTATTCTGGATCACGGAGAAGAAGCTTTGGCCCTTCGGATCAACCTTATTCGCTCGGCTCGCAAGAGCGTTCGGATTCAAACCTTTGCCTGGGCTTTTGACGAGGTTGGGAAGACCGTCATGTGGGAACTGGTTCGGGCTCACCTTGACCGGGGAATCAAGGTTGAGATTCTGATCGATCATATGTTCAGTGAGCATGACCCTGAGCTGATCGCTTACTTATCTTCCTTCGGCCCTGGTTTTCAAGTCAAGTACTTCAACCCAAGCGCCAATCGCCTCGCCCCGTCGCTTTTGGAGAAACTAGCCTACGCAACGGTTGATTTTCATCGTCACAACGCGCGGATGCACAATAAGCTTTTCGTCGTCGACGATCGGATCGCGATTACGGGGGGAAGAAACATTTCAAACGAGTACTATGATCAGTCGATTGGAAGGAATTTCAAGGATCGTGATGTCTTGGTTTTGTTGCCTGAGGCTGGGGCTCTAACCGAGTGCCTGGATCTTTACTGGAAGGATGATCACGCCGTCTCTTCGAGCGAGATGCTTGAAGTTTCCGAGTATTATTCGGGGGGGGCTCCGGTGCCGGATCTGAACCGAAGCCACTTTTGTCCTTTCGCCCTCTTGGAGGACCTTGAGGTCAAGGCGGGCGAGGAAAAATGGATTCGAAGCAAATTCGCCGACAATTTGAGGGAAACCGAGAGCGTTTCCTGGGTCTACGATCCACCGGAGAAGGTTTCCCGGGCACCCGTATTTCTGTCAACCGTTTCCCGGGCTCTGACCGATGCAATCGCAACGGCTCGATCGGAAGTGATGATTCAATCTCCCTATTTCGTATTGAGTGAGAACGCTCAAAACCTTTTGAACGATATCAAAGACAATTATTCTGATATCAAAATGATTGTCTCCACCAATAGCTTGGCTGCTACGGACAACTGGGCTACCTATGCGACTCACTATGGCGAAAAAAGAATCTATTTGGAGGATTTGGAGCTTGAAATGTGGGAGTTCAAACCAATTCCAGAGGCTATCGAAAAGATGATGAGCTACCGGAAGTTGCTCCGTCGCCTTCCCCTGCCCGGGGAAAGGTTTCGGCATGGCGAAGTCAAATTCAAGATCGACCGTACTCTCACTCCGATCGAAGAGAGCGGACAGGCAACGGCCTCTCCGGAAAAGTCCGGAGGCGAAAGAATAAATCGTCACCTTAAGGTTGCGCCTTACCTTTCGTTGCACGCAAAGTCTTTGGTTGTCGACGGACGTTTGTCTTACGTCGGATCTTATAACTTGGATCCCCGATCGGATTCCTATAACACCGAAGTCGGCTTGTTGGTTGCGGACGAATCCTTTGCTTCCAAGCTCAGGGAAAGCATCCTCACAGATGCCTCTCCTGCAAACAGCTACCTGATTGGCTCGAAGAAAAAAAAGCCTGTGATAAGCGCTGTCAATTGGGTTTTCAACATTTTGTCCGAGAAGCTCCCGTTTGTTGATCCTTGGCCCATCCGACCTCATACTTCCTACCGCTTGCGGAAAGGAATGACACCGGTTCCCGAAGGGGATTCGAGATTTTTTGAAAATTGGGAAGACGTCGGGAATTTCCCCGGGCTCAGCCTGTGGGCCAAAAAGCAGATTTCGGCCCGCCTTTTCAAGACTACGGGTATGATTTTCAAGCCTCTTCTGTAGCTTGTTTTCAGTGACGGGGAGCCTCCTTTTGGTTTTGTTTGACTTACCAGTTGACTAAAGAAAAATTCCTTTTAATTTTAAACCCATATGAAGTTATACTTACCTTTTTTCGCTTTTCTTTTCATCACCTCTTTCTCGTTGGCTGCAAAATCGAGATTGGGTGAGTATTACCTTGGTTTTGGATACTCCATCATTGATGGGGGGGGTACCGCGGATATCGAGGGTGACGCGTTCCAAATTTCCGCCAATAGCTTGGCTAGTGACTCCACCGATTTTATTCTGAATTTCAGTTACGGGAGAGCTGACAGAACATTGACCGATGCAAACGGCACTTCGACTATGTCCGATGGGACGACTTTCAATCTCGGTTTGGATTACGTTTATCATTACGACGAAAACGTTTTTCAAAATGGCATGTTTCGACCCTATGCGGGATTGGGGGTCAGCTATTTGGGGGATGACTTGGGCATTGTACTCGGAGACGACGGGTTTACTTGGAGTTTTTTGGGGGGAACCGAAATTCTTTTTACCGACAATTTTTCTCTTATGCTTGGTGGAAGGTTTATTGGTTTGTGGTCGGACTTTGGTGAAAACGACTTTAACTTGCATACGAGCTTGAGCTATTGGATCAGCGACGTTCATGGAATTGCCCTCGAATACAACCGTGCTTTTGATCGGGAAGTTGACTTCGTTACCCTGAAGTACCTCTACTCCTGGCAATAGCTCTCATAGGGCGAGTGAGGTTTTTGATTGAGCAACAGGGAACCTTATTTCGAAGATATCCCTGACCGTAGGGATACAAACAGCCTCAAGTGGGGCAAATATTCTGGCCGAGACGTTATTCCGCTATGGGTTGCGGACATGGACTTCAAGTCCCCTCCCGGAGTCATAGAAAGAGCTGCCGCCGAGGCGGATTTCGGGAATTTCGGTTATGCGAAATGTCCCGCCGGTCTAGTTGATGTCGTTATCGAAAGATGCAGGGACCTGTACGGTTGGGAAATCGAGTCATCGTGGATCGTTTGGTTGCCGGGCATGGTTTGCGCCCTGAACGTGTCTTGCAGGGTATTCGAGAAGGAAAGTTCGCAGGTTTTTACGCAAACGCCCGTTTACCCTCCCTTTCTTTCGTCTCCCGGTAATTTTGGCCTTCCCTCCACTCGGATTCCGATGGTTCTTGGTCAGGGAAGATTCGGGATTGATTTTGATGCCTTGGAAGCCCTGCCTTCCAATCCTTCCGATCTTTTCATGTTTTGCCATCCACACAACCCCGTTGGCAGCGCCTTTACCAAAGAGGAGCTTGCCAAGTTCGCGGAATGGGTCTGCCGGAAGGATCTTTACGTTTGTTCAGACGAAATTCATTGCGATTTATTACTGGAACCCGGGCTTAGGCATACGCCTTTGGCTTTGCTTGGGTCGGAAGTGGCGGAGCGTTCGATTACCCTGATGGCGCCAAGCAAAACGTTCAATTTGCCGGGTTTCGGCTGTTCGTACGCAATTATCTCCAATGGCAATCTAAGAAGTAGATTCAAAAAAGCGATGGCGGGCATCGTACCCGATCCTCCGGCCATGGGTTTCGCTCTGGCCGAGAGCGCATACCGTACCGGAGAACCTTGGAGGGTGGAACTGATCGACTACTTGAGGGGCAATCGGGACTTTGCTCTTGATGAACTGTCAAAGATCAACGGGCTTGCGCCCTACTCCCCTCAAGCTACTTATCTTTTGTGGATGGATGCCCGCAGCCTTCCGGTTGAAAATCCTCACGGATTTTTCGAAAACGCCGGCGTCGGTCTATCCGATGGAAAAGACTTTGGCGCACCCGGGTTCCTTCGGCTGAACTTAGGTTGCTCCAGGCAGCTTCTTGCTCAAGCTTTGGAGCGAATGGTCTCGGCTTGCAAGGACCTTTAGTTTGCATGGAAAAAGGCAGTGGAGATCGCCTTCGCGAACTGCGCCGGTTGATTCGTGATCACGACGAGAGATACTATCGGGACGCCCGCCCCACGATCGGTGATCGGGAGTATGATTCGTTGAAACGTGAGCTTGAAGTCCTGGAGCGGGAGTTGGACCCTCTAGGCTTGTTCAAGACCGAGGATACATCACGGGATTCTGCGCAGAAGGGGATCCCTCAAGTCGGAGATGATCGACTCGAGACATTTGCCTCGCATCGACATCTTCTTCCCATGTTAAGCCTCGACAACACTTACGACGAAAAAGAATTTTTCGACTTCGATCAAAGGTTGAGAAAACTTTTCGATCTCTCCGATCTTCCTTATGTCGTGGAGCCCAAAATTGATGGCGTGGCCGTCTCGCTCACTTACCTGAACGGAACATTGAAGACTGCCGTAACCCGTGGGAACGGACTCGAGGGAGACGTCATTACCCAAAACCTCAGGCACGTGGATTCGCTGCCCTTTGACTTGTCTCACTTGGACTTGCCCGAAGTTTTAGAGATACGGGGTGAAATCTACATGAGTCACGAAGAATTTACCCGATTGAACGAAAAACGAAGAGAGGAAGATTTGCCGCTTTATGCAAACCCGAGGAATTTGGCAGCCGGGACGGTCAAATTGCTGGACCCCAAAGAAGCCGCTTCCCGCAAGCTTGAGATCGTCCTTTACGGAATGGGGGCCTGTACGCCCGAAACTCGATTTTCCAGCCAGTCTGAATTCCATGAGGCCATCCGGGATTGGAATTTGCCGACGGTCGAATTTCTCAAATCCGTTCCGTCTGCCGAGGATGCGTGGGAGGCTATTGAGCAACTCGATCAACTCAGACATGGATACGGGTATCCTACGGATGGTGCGGTGGTAAAGCTCGATTCATTCGAGATGCAAAAGATTGCCGGGAGTACGGCCAAGGCGCCCCGTTGGGCCATAGCCTATAAATTCGAATCGGAAAGACAGGAAACTTTTCTGGAAGAAATCGTTCTGCAGGTGGGAAGGACCGGTGCCGTAACCCCCGTTGCCTGCCTTCGTCCCGTTCAGTTGGCAGGTACGACCGTATCGCGGGCAAGCCTTCACAATGCCGACGAGATCCTTCGCAAAGATATCCGCGTAGGCGATTTCGTTCTGGTCGAAAAAGCAGGTGAAATTATTCCGCAAGTCGTTGAGTCGATTCCTTCCAAGCGGGAACCTGAGTCAGTTCCTTTTGAGTTTCCTTCGACATGCCCCGCTTGCTCAACGAGTCTGACCCGGGAAGAGGGAGAGGCTGCCTGGCGTTGCCCCAATCCCGTGTGTCCCGAGCAAGTTAAGGGGAAGCTCAGGTATTTTGCCTCTCGAAGTTGTATGGATATCGATCATCTCGGGGAAGCTGTGATCGAGCAATTGGTTGATCTCGAAAAAGTTCGGATGGCTTCCGATTTGTACGAATTGAAAAAAGAGGACCTTCTCGAGCTCGAAGGTTTTGCCGATAAGTCGGCCGACAACCTGATTGAATCGATAGGCAAAAGCAAGCAGGCCGGTCTTGCCCGCCTGCTTTGCGCCCTTGGGATCAAGCACGTGGGTTCATCGGTAGCCAAGGAATTGGCCAGGCGTTTCGCAAGCCTTGCCGACTTGGGCAAAGCCTCGCAAGAGGATCTTGTTGGAATGGACGGGATCGGAGACGTGATGGCCGAAAGTATTTACGACTACTTCAGGGATCCCGAAACTCAATGGATGATCGGAAAACTCGAGTCGGCAGGCGTCCTTACCTCCCGTCCCGAAATCGACTCGAAAAATCTTCCGTTTTCAGGTCAATCTTTTGTCCTTACCGGGACCTTGGAAACTTTTTCGAGGCTTGAGGCAACGCAAAGAATTGAGGAAAAAGGTGGAAAAGTCTCTTCCGGAGTCAGCAAAAAGACTTCTTTGCTCGTGGCCGGTCCCGGTGCGGGTTCCAAGCTCACCAAAGCTCAATCTCTTGGCGTAAAGGTGTTGACGGAAGAAGAGTTCGTGAACCTTTTGGACCAATCCTGAGAAGCTACGAGCCTCCGGACGAATAGCGTTGAGGAAGGGGCGTTCTTTCTACATTATGACTCACTGCCTTCGAAATTGCCAGTATCATGACCAAATCCGAAAAAAAGGGCTTTGACCCCGTTGAAGATGCCATTGCCGAAATAGCGAAAGGCAACATGGTCAT
>JAYOMW010000097.1:0-12471 GCA_038121045.1 Opitutia bacterium | reverse complement strand
TGAACCGAAAAACTGCCATGAGGCAATAATCCGTCTTTCCGTCATGACCTTCAGGCGCATTCTCGTATTAAAATATTTCCCGCTTGCGATCTTGAAACGAAAGCGATTTTCCCACTGAGCTACACGTGCCTGTTGCATAAGGCTCTCAGTCAAATCGTCAGGATGGATTCTCGAGTGAAAAAATTCATTGTCGAGGAGATCAAACTTGTCATATCCGGTCCAGTTTGTCGCATTGTCGGAAAAATAATCGAAATGCAATGGATGTCCCGGTTCATCCGAGCGCAATTCAATCAAAATGATCCCGAGAGAATTCAGGATGTCGGCGTTTTTGGCTAATTGGGCGCCTAGTTTGTTAAAGAGTTCTTCCGCTGATTCGGCTTGGATTGGTTGGGATGCAGGAGTGTGTATGCCATCCAAGTACTTTTTTACGGCGAAACGTATGATTTGAGAGACTGACCGGTTTTGCTTGAAGGATTGTTTTCCGAGAACTATTTTTTCATCATCGGACAAGCTAACCGACACTTGGCTTTTTTTTCGAGTTACGCTTCCCATTTTGCACAATATGCATAAAAAAATGCATTTTGCGAGCATCAAATGGAGTTTAACACGAAAATCTAAAATATAATTTTACAATTCGGGAGTGCGTTTTGCAAAGTCTTGACTCCTTTTTCAGAAACTTTGGAGTTCCAAAGATAAACTTCCTCTAATGTTTTGATGGAAGCTATTGTCTCAATACCGGCATCGGAAACCTTTGAACTGACTAAGTTCAAATAAGTCAAATAGGGCATTTTGCTTAGGCTTTGAATTCCACGGTCCGTGATCGAAGTATCCTTTAAATTAAGCCAAGTGAGGTTGTTGAATTTTTTGACCTCGCCCAAGACGCTGTCCGTAACCGAAGTGCGTGACAGGTCCAAGTGGGATACGTTGTTTTTTATACCGGAAAGAGCTCCGATCGCGTCATCTTTAATCAAATTAGGTCCGGAAGAGAATTCCGCTCGAACCATGGAATGCTTAACCGAAAGCAAGGTTACCAAGGCTCCGGAATTTTGAGCTGCCTCCATTTGAGGCTTGGATGGGGCTTTCAAGCGTTTAGCCAGCGAGTCAATAAGGCTTTCGCCGCTCTTGGTGTTGACCATGGGGGTTGCTGCTTCCTCTTCTTTGGTTGGAGCAATGAACTTATCCGATGGGTTTTCTTTGGCTCCCTCCTTGATCCATTGCTTGAGCATGTCTATTTCAGTGGAAGTCAAGGGATCTCCTTTGGGAGGCATGATTTCAGGGTCGTCCGAATCCAGCATGACGACTGCGATCAGCGTGCTTTCGTCAGGATTGCCTTTTTCAACGATCGTCCCATCGAGGTTTCCTTTGATGATCGATTCGTAGGTATCAAGCCTGAGACCTGCTTTGGGATGAATCGTACGACCGTTTTTTACATAGGGGGCAGCATGGCAATCAAGGCATCTTTCCTTCAAAAGGGGAAACACATGCTCGTGAAAGCTGATTCCATTGCTTGGGTCTGCCGCAGTCTGCCCCCCCCCGGAGGGTTTGGCTCCGTCTTGAATCCATCTTTTGAAAACTTCGATTTGCTCGCTTGTGAGGGGGCCGCCTTTGGGTGGCATGAACATATCGTCCTCCTCATCGAGCGTCAGGACTTCATAGAGATAACTTTCATCAGGGTTTCCCGCCTCGACAACCGTTCCGTCCAGGTTTCCCTTCATCACCCATTCGTAACTATCCAATCGAAGACCTGCCTTGGGGTGTATCGTCCTTCCGTTCTTATCATAAGGAGCGTTGTGACAACTCTGGCAGCGTTCCACGAGAATTGGGAGAATGTGGCGATCGAAGTCAACGGGTTCGTCCGGTCCCGGCAGGCTTGCTTTTTTCGCTACTTCTTGTGATGCAACGGGATCTTGACCGAGCTTGACCGGTTTGTGTGCGAAAAAGGAACCCGGGCGAAATTTAGGTTTGGAGATAGCCTGAGGCGAGACGGTCGGATTTTGAGCCGTCGGCGTTGAATCGGTTTTTGGGGTCGCCGATGGAGGATCTTCAACAGCTTCCTTTTCTTTCGGGGTTTTTCGAGGATCCCCTTTGGGTATCTTGCCGGATTGAGCTATTTGAATTAAGTATTTTTGATCCTCCGCCGATACCCTCTTGAATGGAACGGGATAGAGTTTACCGTCTTTGCCTTGGAGATAAAAGGTTTGTCCCTCGTAACTTAATGCTCTAGCCGTGAAACCTTGCCCTGTGTCTATTTTGAATACCCTGAAATTTTCCATTCCCTTCGAAACAACGAGGGAAAATGAATAAACAAAAAAGAATAGAACCCAACGCAGGGCCATCGATAATGTTGACGGGTTACGCCAAAACGTCAAACAAGGGCTTGCCGTTGTGGGCCACTGTGAAAGGTCTTCCGGAAGGAGAATACTGCACGTCGTTCAATGGCAATCCCATGGCGTGAGCGATGGTTGCGTTAAGGGATGCAGGATCAATGAATTTTCCTTCTTCAGGGTTGCGTCCAACTTTGTCCATCTTTCCGTAAACAGTCCCTCCCTTTGTGCCGCCACCTGCGAGAAACGCGGTGAAACCATAAGGCCAATGATCGCGACCGTCACGGGGGTTGATGTTGGGGGTCCGGCCAAACTCCGAAGTCAGTACAACCATGGTTTCCTTCAAAAGGCCTCGGACCTCGAGGTCAAGGAGCAGGGCGCTGAGAGCTTTGTCGATGTCCATGCAGTTTGTCGCAACTGACTCGAAGTTGTTGTCGTGGGTGTCCCAACCTCCGCGGCTAACCTCCACGTAGCGGACTTGGTTTTCAATTAACCTGCGGGCAAGCAAGCAACCTTGACCGAAGTTAGAGTCGCCATAAAGTTCATGCATCTGATCAGGTTCCATCGTGATGTCAAAGGCCTTCAGATCCTCGCTGCGCATCAACTTGATCGCATCCTTGTAGAGATCGGAGTAAGCCCGAACCTGTTTTTGATCGTATTGGTTGAGGTAGGAGGCATTCATCTTTTGAGCCATTGCAAGCCTTCCTCCGAAACGAGTTTGGTCGAGATAATCGGCTGCCTTGCTGTTGGCCAAGCCTGCCTTGGGATTGCCAATGGGAAGAGGGCCGTATTTGGACTCGAGGAACCCGGCTCCAGCCGGGTTTGCACCGATTTGAACGTTGGATGGAATCGTTGTGTTGATGCTTCCGGACAATTTGGAAACCCAACTGCCAAAGGTGGGGTGGGCAATGGTTCCTCTTTTCAAATAACTGGTGTGCATCAAGTAACTAGCCTGCTCATGAGCCCCTTGGCTTGTAACCATGGTCCTGATGATGGCGGCATTGTGCATGTGCTTTGCGGTCAATGGAAGATTTTCAGAAAGGATGACCCCGTCTGCGGAAGTGCGGATGGACTTGGTGGGACCTTGGATGTCGGGTGCGTCTGGGTTGGTGCCGAAGGTGTCCAGGTGAGACATGGCTCCCGTCATGTTAAGATAAATGACGTAGCGCGCAGATGCTGGGCGAGAACCAGGTTCGAGGGCGCTGACCGAATTGTGTATGAAGGAACCCGCCATTGGGAGGAGTCCTACGCCGAGGCAAGCCTTGGCGGCACTTGCGATGAATTCTCTTCTGTTAAGCTCGTCGAGTGTCGATAGGTCGGATTTCATAATTCTAAGTTACAATGATTTTTCTTAATTAACAAACATGAATTCATGGCTGTTCAAAAGGGTCCAAACAACGTCTTTGTGGAAATCCTCAACCTTAAGTTTGTTGATCATTTCCTTGAAGTCTTTGAGCTCGCGAGCGTCTGGTTTACGCTGAAGAATGGTCAAAAAGGACAGTTCAATCTTTTCCTCGACGCTTCCTCCCTTGGCGATTTCGTTTATGGCGGCGGACTTTTTGTTGTTTACCAAACTTGTTTCAACATAACCGTTTATCATTGCGAGAACCTGATTCACGGCGGCTTCTTTGTGCGAAACTTGAATTTGATCACGAGGCGAACCACCGAATTGAAGAATGACGTGACCGCGGGGAGCGGGGTCCCCGACTTCAGAGGCCCGCAAAGACTTCATATCCCGGGTGGGCGTACCTTTTCGTTTGTAGGATTCGATTCCCGAGGAAGCGACTGTATCCTTCATTCCCATTCCCATCATGTTATCTGAAGGCAAGGGGAGCGAAGCGGCAAACTTGTTTTTGCAACCGTTGCAACAGAAAGCTACTGTCTCTCCTTTTTCGTTCTTGGCGGTAATAGCGGGATCTGCTCTACGGTCGGGCTTGATAGGGCACATTTCGTTGAGTGGAGCGGATTTGGCAGATGCCATCGATGTCTTTTGGGCAGGAGCGGGCAAGGTTGCGGTAAATTTGTTTTTGCATCCGTTGCAACAAAAGGCAATCGTTTCACCCTTTTCGTTTTTGGCCGTTATGCTGGGGTTAGCTTTACGGTTGGTTTTGATCGGGCACATTTCATTCACAGGGGGCGATGCGGCGGCCATTCCCATGGCGGGTTTGCGTGCCTTGTACTTGGCCATGACCTCCTCAAAGATATCCTCGGCCTTCATTTCCGAATAGCGCTCGTAACGACTGAATCCATCTTCCGGGGCCCGTTCGTTGATGCGGGTGTCCAAATCGGGATAGTTCAGGGAGACCAAGGAATCCCACAATTGCTCTCCTGTCATTCTTTCGAGAACAGGACCTTGGTAAAAGTATGGTGCGGCACCCCTCTTGGGAAATTGGGGGTTGGGTCCCGCAATGACCCACTTGACTTCCAGTGGTAGCGATTCGTCCTTCGTGTCACGGGAATTGATTTCTCTATCAGGGACTGCTCTCTGAAAGGCTTTCGTATTGTACACGATACGGAGAAATTCCTTCATGTCGTATTCGAGAGCTACCATCAGTTTTTCGAGATGAAGGAGGAGTTTGGGATCGGTGGGAAGAGTATCATCATACATGTTGTCTACGGGCTCAATCAGGCCTATGCCAAAAGCAGTTTTCCAAAGACGATTCGCAATGACGGTTGAGAAGCGCGGGTTGTCGGGGGAGGCAAGCCAACTAGCGTAGGAAGCGCGGGAACCTTTTTCTTCAAGGTTTTCATCCAGTTCAACGACAAGTCCGAAAATAGTCTTGGCCTCAAGCTTCTCGCCCGGTTTGGCATTGTCATACTGATAATCTTTGGGCAGGGCTATGGACCCTTTTCCCAAATCGTCCAGGCCTGGATCAAGGATGTCCGTAACGTATTCGAAAGCCCTGCGGATCTGATTCCTTTCCTCCTCATTTTCCTTTTGAGCGGCCCTCGCCATTTTATTGAGCTTTGAAAGCTCTTCGTTTTTTCGAGTCACGTTGCCGACGCCGTTGGTGAAAGCGGCCATCTCGTAAAATTGTTTTTGCGTCCAACGATCGAAAGGATGGTCGTGGCATTGGGCACATTCCAGACTGGTGCCTAGGAAAACGCGTACGGTGTTGGCCATGTTGTCCAACCCCATGCCTTGATCACGGTAAAAGTATCCGACGGCTCCGTTTCCTCTTTCCCACATCGGACCGGTGGAAGAGAGCATTTCCTTGACCCAAACGTCGTAGGGTTTGTTTGAGGCAATCGAGTCCTTGAGGTATCGAACGAAAGGATAGCCATCGTTGAATTTGTTGTTGACCCGAGTTTTGGCCCGAAGGATATCCGCCCAATAAATATACCAATTCTTGTTGTATCCCTCGGATGACAAGAGTTCGTCTATCAGTTGACTTCTCGCCTTGCGGTCTCTTTTGGCCAAAAACCTTTGAGTCTCTTCCAAAGTGGGAATGCGTCCTATGATTTTCAGGTAGGCCCGCCGCAGAAACGTCTCGTTCGATATTTCCTTGTTCGGACGCTGGTTGTAAGAACGAAGTTTGGCGAGAATCAGGTTGTCGATGTATTGAGCGTTCAGCGCAAGGTCCCGCTCGCTAAGGGGGCGGGAAAAGGTAGGCAACGCGTCATGATTGGGCGGAAAGTTGTTCTTGACGAAAGCTTGGTCGTCGAGGGTGAAGATCGAAAGGTCTATGCGAAAAAGCTGGTTGTCGCTCGAACGCTTGAGTAAGACGGTTCCATCTTCGAAATACTTGATGAGTTCGCCGTTTATTGCTCTGCCGGTCTTGGCATGAAAATCTCGATTTGCGGAGAAACCAATCGTGGCAGCGAGAAATGGTAAAATAAACAACGAAAACTTTGTCATTCTCATAAGACTCATATTTGTCCAGATTGCTGTGTTCATCAAGCGTAAAGTGCCAAAAATCTTCATGGTAACTCGTTCTGCGTTAAGATGTGCTTTCTTTCAATAACCACTCTGCCGTTCATATCCTGTTTTGGACAAAAATTCACAGGGATTTTTATCGAAACTCATTTGGGGCTTTCGGAAAGAATCGCCATTGGAGTTACGTACGGACGTTCAACCCTCGTTAGGGCACCGCTCAATGTACTTTCTTTGTTCGAAATTCACAGGTCGATCACCTTCTTTGCGGCAAAAACAGATGAAAGGTCACGATTTCAGCTTGTTTTTCTTGGGGGTATGCCCTGAATTGTTTTACAAGTGATTTTATAACAATATTTTATGATAAATGATTGAGTTCGAGCGACGCTTCGTGAATGAGCCTCTGCCATACCGTAGTCAACCGAACTGTCTCTTGCGCGTTGATTAAATCGAGATTTCGAAACACAATAGGTGCTTTTGCATGCTTTACGGAACTGAAATTCTCCTTTGCCGAACCCTTTTCCTTGGCTTGCTCTTTGGGGTGGTGGCTTCCTGTTCGGATGAACCGATGCTTGAGGAATGCTCCGAAACACAATCTGCAGAAGAGGGTTATCGGGTTTCCGAGTACCTGGGGGCAAAGACTTGCGCGGAGTGTCATTCGGAGGCACATGCCAAATGGAAGGAATCGCATCATTTTCATGCCATGGAAATTCCGTGCGAAAATTCTGTGCGCGGGGATTTTAATGATTCGGTCTTTGAAAATTATGGAATTACGACAAAATTTTTCCGAGAGGGCGAAAAATTCATGGTCGAGACCGAGAATCAGCATGGAGAGATGGAGGTTTTTGAAGTTGCCTACACTTTTGGTTGGGAGCCCTTGCAGCAATATCTGGTGAAGTTTCCAGACGGACGGATGCAGGTTCTTCCCACTTGCTGGGACGTCCAAAAAAAGGAATGGTATCATCTTTATCCCGACGAACGGATTGCCCCGGACGATCCTCTTTTCTGGACCCGTTCGATGCAAAACTGGGATCACATGTGCGCGGATTGTCATTCAACGAACTTGCGGAAGGTTTTCGAGCCCTCGTCCCAAACCTTCGCGACGGCCTATTCCGAGATGAACGTCGCGTGCGAATCCTGTCACGGTCCCGGGCTCCGGCACGTCGAATTCGCCCGTTCCGGAAAGGATTGGCAGAGCATGCCGGGGTTCGGCCTGGCGGACGTCAACAGTACGAACGTTGCTCAAATTGAGTCTTGCGCCAAATGTCATGCCCGTCGCGGATTCGTACATCCGGGGCACCATGCTGGTTCTTCTTTCCTTGACCATTTTCTGCCCGAAGTCGTCCAACCTTGGGCACCGGACATGCAGGTGCCCACTTATCACGTGGACGGGCAGATTGACGATGAGGTTTACGTGTACGGTTCCTATGTTCAGAGCAAGATGTTCCACAAGGGTGTCAAATGCGTCGATTGCCATGACCCGCATACCGTTCGGGTCCACGCGCAGGGGAACCAATTGTGCATGCGCTGCCACTCGCCAACGTCCGAAAATCCGACCTTTTACGATTCTCCCGCCCATCACTTTCATCAACCCGGAAGCAAAGGAGCTCAGTGCGTGGAATGTCATATGCCGGAGAAAACCTACATGGGGATTGATGCCCGAAGGGATCACAGTATCCGGATTCCTCGACCTGATCTTTCGGTCAAGTTTGGGATGCCCAATGCCTGTAATCGTTGCCACGAAGACAAAGACGCGCAGTGGGCTGCAGATGCGATCGTTGCCCGAAAGGGCCCCGGTCGCCCCAAGGAAGTTCGGCACCCCGAAGCCTTTCATGCTTTTCGCTCCGGAAAGCCAAATGCCGAGAAACTTCTGCTCGAAGCAACCCGTGACTCCGAGGCTCCGGCCTTTACAAGGGCGGGAGCTCTGCTTGCCCTCAGGCGATTTATGACCGAGGCTTCCTTCGACGAGGCTCGGCGTAATTTGGACGCGAATGATTCGGTGGTGCGCGTGGCAGCCGTTTCAAAGCTCGAGGATTTGCCTGACGATGAGCTTCGCCAAGCATTGCTCCCGGTCCTGTCGGATCCCGTTCTTTCAGTCAGGACGGAGGCTGCCCGTGTTCTTTCCAGGCTTTCGGAGAGTGTTTTCGCAAAAAGCGAGCTGGCATTGTTTCGCAAAACCTTCGCCGAGCTCAAGCAACGTTATCTTAGCAACCTTGACCGTCCGGAGTCTCACCTTTCATTAGGTATTTTGGCGGAAAACCAAAACCAACCCATGGAAGCCGTTGGGCATTACCGGGAAGCCATTGGAAGGGAAAGCACTTTCGTTCCCGCTCGTATGAACTTGGCGACTTTGCTGAGCAAGCAGGGGAAAAACCGCGATGCGGAAGAAGTCCTTCGGGAAGCGGTTCGTCTCCAGCCTGCTTGGGGCCAAGCTCATTATTCCTTGGGGCTCCTCCTCGCGGAGGATCGCAAGCGCTTGCCCGAGGCCATACGCTCTTTGGAGCGGGCAGCCGGGTATTGGACGGATAACCCTCGAATCCCATACAATTTGGGCATCGCTTATTGGCAAAGCGAGAACTTCGACCAAGCCATCAAGGCCCTGAAGCAGGCGATTGAAATGCAACCCGACAACCCGGAGTTCGTCCAATCCCTAATTCAATTGTACGTTCAACGGAGACAGCCGAAGAAGGCGTTGCCTTATGCGAGGAGATTGCTTGAACTTGCACCCGACAGCCCGGGGTTGCGGGCTTTTGTCGGCCAAATCGAAAGTAAAGCTCAGTAATTTGAGTATCGTTTTTTTAGCCTGGATCGTTTGCCTTCTTCTTATTCGGGGTGGGCCAACCGATAAAGTGATTTTTTCCCCCGCAGGATAATGGAGTCGCCGACCAAGGCGGCCGAGGCATTGAACGAGTCGTCCAACCGGTTTAATGATAAGATTTCAGGGGCTTTGTTCCAGGAAATGACGAGCGTTACGCCTCGCTGGTCGGTGAAGTAAATCCGCCCGTCTGCGGCAACCGGGGACGCATAGAGGTTGAGAATGCCGGGCAGGCGGATCGGCCCGTTGGGTTCCTCGCCCGTTTTGCCGACCACTCGCGTGAGGATGGCTTGGTAGTGACGCAGGAAAAAAAGGTGCTCTTTGTAGAAAAGAGGGGAGGGCACATAGGGAGTTCGGTGCCGTCGGGTCCATAATTCGTGGGGGGATTTCCTTAAGTTGCCCTTCGCTCCCTTGAGGTTCAAGGCCATCATGGACTGAATGTTGTAACTGCTCCCTGCATACAGAATTTCATGGGCGACGAGAGGGCTGGCCACTACGTTGTCGGAGAGTCCTCCGCAATGCCAAATTACTTCGCCGGTTTCAAGATCGTATCCCCGGACAGCCGTCGTGCCACTGACGATTACCTGAGGTTTTCCATCGATTTGAGCAATGACCGGACTCGCCCAAGAGGTGGGTTCGTCCCGTGTCTTTCTCCATCGCTCACTTCCCGTTCCTTTGTCCAGAGCCGCCACGAAGGAATCTCCTTCGTGATCCCAGTTAACGACCAAGATGTTTCCGAATAGAGCAGGGGAAGCTCCCTCCCCGTGCCCGTGCTTGACCTGCATGTCACCAAAGTCCTTTTCCCAAAGAACGGTTCCGTTCAAATCGAGGGCATACAACCCATTGGAACCAAAAAAGGCAAAGACCCGCTCACCATCGGTCACGGGGGATGCGGTAGCCCAATTGGAGGATTCGTGAGTGCTTTGATGGGGTTGGGCGTTTCGAACGGTTTTTTCCCACACAAGGCTACCATCCTTCAGGTTGATGCAGGCAACCGTGAACCGGAGAGCCTGTTCGGGGTCAATGTTGTTGTGCGCTCCCGGAGGTTGTTCGGGAACGGGCAGTGGATCTCCCCCGGCTATGGTTCCGGTCAGGAATATGCGATTCCCCCAGATGACCGGACTGGAATGACCCTGATAAGGAAGCGGGATCTTCCATCGAACGTTCTTGGTTTCATTCCAATCGAGCGGAGGACTGGCATGGGGAGCCTCCCCGGTTGCCAGCGGGCCTCTCCATTGAGGCCAAAAAAGAAGAGATTCTGCTTGGGTTTGGGATGCTTTTGCTTTGGTCGTGGGGTGTTTGCCATGGGATGCTTTCGGTGAATCGTTGGTACCGGATGCAAGAGGAGGTGGTTCGCAACCCCCCGACAGGAAGATGCAAAGGATAATCCCAATCCCGCGTTTCACTTGCGCAAATCGAGGCAAACGAGGTCGCCCCGGGCGTTGCGCAAATAAAGCATGCCATTGGCAAGGACAGGCGGGGTCCAACAGCGCCCGCCGATGACTTGTTCTCGGGCAAGGGGAGAAAACTTTTTCGAATCGACGGGCGCAATGGCGAGCTCGCCTCTTTGCCCCAAGGCGATTATGCGGTCTCCCGAAACGATGAGGGACCCCACCATCAATCCGGCATCCTTTGACCGCCACTGAACTTCGCCGGTGGAAAAGCGGATGCAGACCAAATCCTTTGGTCCGGCCATGTGGACGTTCCCGTCAAAGCCATAAAGAAAGTCGCCCACTGGAATGGCGTTGTTCATATGGGTGGAGAGGTTTCGGTTTTCGTAGATTTTATGGAGCTTTCCTTTTTCCCATTTGAAGAGGGCGCATCCGCGCTTGTATCCCGTGGAAATGAATATCTTGTCTTCCTTGACAATTGGCGTGGTTGAATTGGTGCGGTAACTGGTTTCCCATTTTTCGAAAGCAAGGGTTTTGCCGTTTGCGGCGTCGAGAATTACGAGTCCGTCGGTTTTGAGGACGGCAACCAGGTTGGTCTTCCCGTGCTTAAAAGAAGTAGGAGAACCGTAGGCGGCTCGGTAGGTCTCGCTCTTCCATTGGGTAGCCCCTGTTTTTTTGTCGAGGGCGAAGGTAGCGCCTGCCTCGATGAGAAGAAGATCGCCAAGCGGGTATGGCGAGGCCGCGAATCCCCACTCGGGAGGTCTTCTCATGCCTGCTTCCTTCATCATTTCCTTTTTCCAGAGGAGCTTGCCATCCTCGGCCCCATAGGCATGCAAAATACCGTGCTTGCTCAAGGCGTAAACGGTTGAACCGTCCACCGTCGGCGTGGAGCAAGGACCTCCCTCATGCAGGTAGTCGATCAAAGGAGCTGGGTAGGAGTGAGTCCAAAGTGTCTTGCCCGTCTTGGCATCAAGGCAATAAACCGTTTCCTTGCCATCTGATTTTTTCCCGTCGTGGCCCATGGTGTAAACGCGTCCCTCGGCTACCGATACGGTGGAGAAGCCAACTCCCACCTTCGCTTTCCAGGCTTGATTTTCGAGGTTGTTTTTCCAACCAGACTCGGTGGATACACCCGTGCCGTCCGGCCCGAGCCACCTCGGCCAATCTCCGGCGCGAAGCAGGGTGCTTGATAGCAGAAGGAGTACGATCTGTCTTTTGTTCATTTTAAGATGGAAGCCTCGACGAAAACGATGATCTCCTTCTTTTCTTGTGAAGAAGCACCCCGGCTGATCATGGTTTCGTCGGAGCCCAAGGTCACCACAGTATTGATTTGCCAAGACCAAAAAACGGGCATCTTGATTCCCCGTCCATATTCCTCGTGCCCGATCAATCGTGTGAGCTTGGGCAACAGTTCGAGGTTAACCGTTCCGTATTTCATGGTTCGTGGAGTCAGGTCGATTGTCAGTCCGATTTCCCGCAAGCCCGGTTGTTCGTTGTTCGGAGCCACGGTCTCAAACCGGGCGAGCGATTGTGGTAACTTGGATTGATTGTTTTCAGGAGGAGAGATGAAATCCGTTGGATAGATTATTTCCGTGGTCGAGGAATACGAGGTTGGTTCTGCGTCCATGATCAACAAGTTCGGAGCATGGAGCAATTCCACTTGTTTTTCCTTGAGCAAGACTTTCAGGAGTCTGCCCGCCTGTTCGCGACTTAGGATCGAGCGAAATGGTTTGTCCGATTTAGCTTCCGCCGTTTCGGCAATTACCTGATCGATCAAGCCGACAGGAGTCTCCAATAACCTGAAGGTAACCGAGACTTGCCTCTTGAAGTCAGAGTCCAACTTGCGCAAAACGTTTTCAATCAAGTCAAGGAAGCGTCGTTCATGGGTAACGATTATTTGGAAACCGTCAAAAACGAATTGATGCCCTTTTGTTTCTTCAAAGGGAATGCCGGTCCCCTCTAGGAATTGCTTGATTTTTGAGCCTTGGTCATCCCCTTTGCCACCTCCCGAGGCAGGTTCGAAGGGATCGCTTCCCGCTCCTCCCCCTGCCGTTCCTCCTCCGGTCA
>JAYOMW010000096.1:0-12552 GCA_038121045.1 Opitutia bacterium | reverse complement strand
TTGCAAAGCATAGGAGGGAGACCAGCAAGGGTATGAAGAGGATCGGGCTACGAAATTTCATATTTCTTTGGTACTACAAGATGATCGTGCGGGCAAGTCTTGCCTTGAAAGTGCATTCCCCTGAAAACCTTGCCTCTCTTGTCGGCGTATCTATGGCTTTGTGACATTTTATCTTGAGCTCTTCGGGAGACTGAGAATTGCAAATACGAACAAGCTATGAAGAAAAACCATACTTTGGGAGAATGCTCAAGGCACTCGGTCAGCCTGATGCTAAAATTCTCGAACGAACCTACTTTGATCACGGATGCATGGTTTCCGCTGCATTTCTTTTCTTGCCTAATTTCGTTAAAAAAAGAACCACCGACAGCCTTTCGGCAGGACCCCGTCCGTCTTCTCTCATGCCAACTTCGACTTGCGGTTCAATGCGGTAAAGTTCTTGCCACGTGACAGGTCAAATGGTATTGATAGTCGCTTTCTTCTTTTTTTACCCCGCTATTCATCATGTCAGAATTAAGTGATCTTACCATTCAAGTTACTCCTCGTGAGCAGACAGGTCGTCAGGCTTGTAGAAAACTTCGCTCCGCAGGCAGAATTCCAGCCGTCTTGTATGGCAAGGAATTCAATCAGTCTTATTCACTCGATGATCGAGAAATGCGGACTCTCCTCCGCAAAGCTTCGGGCACGACTTCTTTGCTCCGCCTGTTGGGAGAGAAGGGTGAAGACGAATTGGTCCTGATCAAGGAAATGCAAACCGATCCCATTAAGAATTCGATTTTGCACATTGATTTCGTCCAAGTTGCCCGTGGCGAGGATTTGCAGACCAAGATACCACTTGTACTCTCGGGAGAAGCCGAGGGAGTCAAGACGCAGGGCGGAATTTTGGAAGTATTGGCGAATGAAATCGAAGTCAAGTGTCGCCCAAGCAATCTTCCTTCCCAAATTGATTTGGATATTTCTCCACTCGAGCTTGGAGGCAACCTCCAGATTGCCGACCTTCCAGTTTTGGAAGCTGTTGCCTATGTTGCTGATCCCACAACACTTCTCGTTTCTTGCGTTGGAAGTGCCGAGGGACGTTCTTCTGCGGGCGTGGAAGCTGTTGCGGAAGAAACCGGAGGAGAGGAATCAGAAAGCGACTCCTCGTCGGAAGAGGGTGGTGATGAAGGCGAAAAGGCTGAGTAACAATATGTTTTTTCCCAATCGTGGAGAGTTTTGCTATAATCGGATTGGGCAATCCGGGGACGAAATACCATCGGACTCGCCACAACTTGGGCTTTTGGCTTGTTGACGAATTGGCTCAACGCGAAAAAGCAATCTTCAAGTCCAACAAGAAATATCACGCCGAGGTTGCTCAATTGCCCCGAAAGGAAAGTAAGGTTTTACTTGTCAAACCAATGAATTACATGAACGAAAGCGGAAAATTTTTGTCTCCTTTGCTTTCCTATTTCAAGTGTCCCGCAGGTAACGCGATCGTAGTTCATGACGAATTAGCTTTTCCCTTGGGAGAGGTCAAGATATCTCGAAACAAGGGTGCTGGTGGACACAATGGCGTGAAGAGCGTCATTTCGTCAATCGGTTCGGAGTTCACCCGTTTCCGAGTCGGCATCGGAATGAAACCCAATCCCGAACTCAATCTTGCAGACTTCGTTCTTTCCAAACTCAGTTTGACAGAATGGACCTTTCTTCAAGAGCGGAAGGATTACCTTTGCCAGGCTCTCTTGAATCTCCTTGATGATGGAGTTGAGATAGCCATGAATCTTATCAATCAAACAAATCGATCACCGAAACCCTCATGAACAAAAGAAATTACCTAGCTACCATTGTGTATGACGCCCGTGGCGCAGATGGCACCTCCGACGAAATGATCCCCAAGTTAAGCGAAATGATTCGAGAGGCAGAGGGCGAAGTAAACAAAGTCGAAAACCAAGGAGTGCATGACTTTGCCTATCCTCAAAGCAAGGAAATGAAGGCAGGAACCTTTTTGCAATTCGAGATATCGGGCGATCCCCAAATGCCAGTCAGGCTCAAAGATAAACTTAGATTGGAAAAAAAGGTTGATCGAGTGCTGATCGAGCGCAAATAGTAGTGCTTGCACCCCCGCTTTTCTGAAACTTCAATCCTTCGATGGCTTCCCTGAACAAAGTGCTGCTTATTGGTAATCTCACGCGCGACCCGGACGTACGCGTCATGTCGAACGGTAGGCCTGTCTGTAATTTTGGTCTTGCTCTCAACCGTTCTTACAAAGATTCGGAAGGAAACCGCAAGGAGGAGGTAACCTTCGTCGACGTCGAATGTTTCGGGCCCCGTGCGGAGGCGATCGGAAGGTTTTTCACCAAAGGAAGGTCCATTTTTGTCGAAGGTCGGCTCAAATTGGATCAATGGGAATCAAAAGAAGGTGAAAAAAGAAGCGCTTTGAGGGTCGTGCTTGACAACTTTGAATTCGTTGACTCCAAACAGGATTCTCCAACTTCCGGCAAACCTATGGTTTCCGGCGAAAACCTATCTTCTTCGGAAACAGACTACGGGTCGGATCCAAAAACACCACCATCTTCACAAGACGCTGATCCCGATTTGGACGAAGACGTGCCCTTTTAACCCCCCACTAATCATCATGGCTACTACCGAAGTATTACTTGTAAAACACATTCAGAATCTCGGATCAGAGGGCGACGTTGTAAAAGTCCGTCCTGGCTTCGCGAGAAATTATCTGATTCCTCAAAAAAAGGCTCTGCCTATGAACTTGGCCAATAAGAGAAGACTCGATGCTCTTAAGCAATCACGGGCTATGAGAGAGTCCGAGGAATTGCAGAAAGCTCAGGAAATCGCGACAAAGCTGAAGGAAGTCAAGATTGCAGTAGCCGTCAAGACCGGTTCCGGCGGCAAGCTTTTTGGTTCGGTCACGTCCAACCATATCTTGGAGAAATTAAGTGAAAGTGGTTTTACCTTGGACAAAAAGCACTTTGTCTCCTTTTCTCCGATCAAGGAATTGGGCAAGCAAAACGTTACGCTGCAACTCCACAGGGAGGTGGAAGCCGAGGTGGAAGTCGAAGTCGTTTCTGAAAATCCGATAGAGCCGACCGAGTAGCTGTATTTTTTACAACCGAGGTCAAAGAATGCCATCATTAGTTTCTTCCAGCAAAGAAAAGCCGTTTTCCAAAAAAGAAGGAGCTAATCTATCCGGCAAGCAGGGTTCGGACCGCAAAACTATCGAGGGAAATCCGCTTCCCAGTAACCAAGACGCTGAGCAAGGTTTGTTGGCGGCGTGTATAATGGATACCTCGGGTGAAGTTTTGGGGAGATGCATGGAGCAATCCATAGGTCCGGATTATTTTTATCATTTCAGTCATCAACTCATTTTTGACTCCCTGCTTGAACTTCATCGCGAAAACAAGCAGCCGGACGAAATTTTGTTGGCGGAGAAACTCTCCTCGAGAGGTCAGCTCGAGCAAGTGGGAGGTCAAGAAGGCTTGATTGACCTGACCTCGCGAATACAGACGACGGCGCATGCTTCGCACTGGCTGGAAATCGTCAAACAGAAAGCTCTTTTGCGCAGATGCATCTACGTAGCGTTTGATATCATTGACGGGGCAAACAACCTCCAGGGCGACGTGGATGACTTTTTGTCGAACATGGAACAGAGGGTTTGTTCCCTGAGTGATGAGCAGAGTATTCGTTCCTCCATCCCTTTCAAGGAGCCGATTCGTGAGGCAATGGCTCAAATCAAGAGAATGTTGTCGAAAGAGGATTCCGACGGATTGCTTACGGGATACAGGGATTTGGACAACCTGACCAATGGCTTCAAACCTGCCGAAATGATTGTCATTGCGGCCAGACCTTCCGTTGGGAAGACCAGCTTGGCCATGAATATCGTCGAGAACATAGCGTTTTCTCCGAAATATGCCCAAAAGCCCAAAAGCACGTTGGTCTTCAGCTTGGAAATGAGCGCGACCTCGCTTGCCATGAGGTTGATTTGTGGTCGGGCAAGAGTGAACATGAATGATTTGCGACGGGGTTTCATCGCCAAAAGCAATGCCGAAAAACTCAATGAAATCAGCAAGGGTTTTCAGGAGGCTCCTATTTGGGTTGATGATACAAGTGGTCTGACCATTAATCAAATCCGAGCCAAGGCAAGAAGGGTCAAATCCAGAAACAAATTGAGCTTGGTCGTGGTCGACTACCTTCAGTTGATATCGGGTGACGCCCGCTCGGCTTCAAGGGAAAACCAGATCTCCGACATATCCCGAGGCTTAAAGGCAATGGCCAAGGAATTGGACGTGCCCGTTATCGTGCTTAGCCAACTCAACAGAGATTCGGAAAAAGAAAAGAGGGACCCTCGCCTTTCGGACCTCAGGGAATCCGGTTCAATCGAACAGGATGCGGACGTCGTTATGCTTTTGGGCAAACATCGTAAAGGCGAAGACATTCGGGAAATGGACCAGGGAATGCAGGAGGGCGAATCTCCAGAAGAAGATTTTGAACCAATACAGCTTTTGTTGGCAAAACAAAGGAACGGGCCGACCGGAAGAGTCAATCTGGCTTTCCGCAGAAAATACACCAGGTTCGATAGCATGGAAGGTGATCCTAGACTCAATTGACGGTTATGAGGTTACTGCGCTTCCTGTCTCCACTCTTGTTCCTGCTTCCTGGGCTTGCCCTTCTTTGGTCGCAAGCTTCGGTTTCCGAGGGAAAGACCATTTCGGAAATCAGGATCGAGTTGGACGGCCCCAAAACTTTGGGCAAGTCCTTCATTCTTCAAAACCTCCAGATTGAGACGGGGATTCCTTTCGCGGGATCGGCCATCGACAAATCGATAGCCAACCTCATGGCGACGGGTGCCATTGACGACGTGAAGGTATTTATCGATCCCGAAAGTTCCACCGATGACGAAGTGGTCTTGGTTTTCAAAGTTCGGACCAAGCCTAGAATTGGTGAAATCAAGTTTTCCGGAAACGAAGAGCTTTCCAGCAGAAAACTGGAGAAGGAAATTGAAATCAGCGTAGGCGAATTGTTTGACGAGTCCGAGATCAAGGCGGATCAAATCGCCTTGGAGGAACTTTATCTTGAGAAAGGGTTTTGGAATTCGAGGATCGAAAGTGAAGTCAAGCAAATGCCTGACAACAAAAACGTTTCGATCCTTTTTCGGATCGTTGAGAATGAAAAAAGAAAGATCCGGAAAATATCTTTTGAAGGAAATGAAAACCTTTCCGCGAGGAAGCTTCTCAAGGAAATGGAAACGGCTCCATTGCGCTTTTGGCGCTTTTGGTCGAAGCGTTCCCGTTACCGACCTTCGGTTTTGGAAGAAGACTTGAATCAATTGCGTGCCGCTTACCGCGACGAAGGGTTTCTCGACGTCAAAATCGAGCAAAGTGGAGTAAGAATTTCTCCAAAGGGAAATAGCGGCCTTGACCTTACGATTAGCGTCATTGAGGGCGAACGGTCTTATTTCGGCGAGACCGTCCTGGCTGGAAACGTTGTGATTACGACGGACGAATTGCTTGCCGAGGGAAGGATCAAGCGTGGCGAACCGTACTCCCCCACCCTCCTGAGCGAGGAACGGGAGCGCTTGCGCAAGAAATACGGAGAAAAAGGTTATTTGGATGCGCGTGTCCGTTCCATTCGGAAGCCAAACTTGGATACCGACCAAATTGATCTGCGTTTTGAAATCACTGAGAACAATAAATTTTCGGTAAATTCCATTCAGGTTCGCGGTAACGAAAAAACCAAGACTGTAGCCATTATTCGCGAGTTGGCCTTGGCTCCGGGTGAAACTTTTGACCTCATCAGAATGGAGACGAGCGAAGCCAGGCTTAGGAACACTCGTTTTTTCGAAAAAGTCACCTTGGACGATGAACCGATCACCTCTCAGGACCCCGAACTTGTCAACAGCAGAAGAAACCTAGTCGTTAACGTCGAGGAGGGTCGGACGGGGCATGTATCTTTCGGGGTTGGTTTCAGCACGCTTGAAAAAGCCATGATGTTCGCCGAGTTTCGCCAAGGCAATTTTGACCTCATGCGTTGGCGTTCCCCTCATCGGTTACAGGGGGATGGGCAAAAATTCAGATTGCGTCTAAAGCTCGGTGCCCGAAGCAATGAAGCGGTTCTCGCCTTGGAGGAACCATGGTTTCTCAATCGGAGGGTGGCTGCAGGTTTCGAATTGTTCCGCCAGAAATCCGATTATTACAGTTCCTATTACGATGAACTGCGGGCTGGTTTCGAACTGTATTTCAGAAAGCGTTTGTTCGAATTGGTCGAAGGCCGTTTGTTCTACCGGTTGGAAGACGTGGTGATCGATGACTTGAGTCCCAGCCCGTCCCGCCCGAGCTTTATCAAAGAGGAAGACCTTACCATATCCAAGCTTGGATTCAGCCTCACTCGTGATACGCGGGACAGTATTCTTTTCCCCTCCGAAGGCAGTATCGTCACCTTGCGAAAAGAATTTGCCGGAGGACCTTTTGGCGGAGATGCTGATTACGGAAGGTTCGAGCTTCAGGGAGCGCGTTTTTTCAAGACCTTCGATGCGATGGAACAGGTTGTGACGGTCAGTGGTCGGACGGGCACCTTGGGTCGGTTTGACGGCAAGGATTCGGATGTTCCTTTTTTCGAGAAATTTTTTCTTGGCGGACCTTATAACCTCAGAGGTTGGGATTACCGCGAAGCCGGCCCCCAAATTTCAAATGAACCTTCAGGGGGGAACTCTTACAGTTACCTCAGTGCGGAGTACACGTTCAAAGTGGCGGATCCGTTGCGCTTTGCTTTTTTCTACGACGGTGGCTTCTTGCGGACGGGCGATTTCAAATTTATTCCAGGAGATAGACTGCAGGGATGGCATGACAATTGGGGTCTTGGTTTACGAATCATGGTAATGGGAATGCCTTTGCGACTTGATTTGGGCTTTCCCATCAGTGATCCCTCCGATACGGGAGGATCTCCCCAGTTTCATTTTTCTGGCGGAACTCGTTTTTAAATCTGCTACCAACCCAACCAACCGACAATGATCAAATACAGCCACTACCTCGCCGTTTTCGCGTTTCTTTTTCTCAATAACTTTTCTTATGCCCAAAAAGTTGCGGTAGTGGAGGTCCAAAAAGTCTTCGATGGATACCAAAAGGTAAAGGATGCCCGGGAGCGCTTGGACAAGTCTAAGAAAATTGCCATGGAAGAACTCCAGATATTTCGAGCGGAGCTTGATAAAATCGTAAACGAGTTGAAGGAAATGGAGGAAAAACTCAGAAACCCGAACCTCGAAAGTCCGGCACTGAAAGCCAAGTACCAGGAGAAGGTCAAGGAAGCCAAAGTAAAGCAAGACGACATGATTGCTTATGACAAGAGGACCAAGGCAACGATTGCCCAAAGGCAAAGAAATCTATTGGTTGAGCATTTGGCGGACATTCGTGCGGCAGTTCAAAAGGTCGCTGGAGCCAAGGGTATAGACATCGTATTGAATTCATCGGAGACTCAGTTGGGTGTTTTTTACGCAGGCGACAAATTCAACGTCACTGAGGAAGTGATCGTTACCTTGAACGCCTCCGCAAAGAAGAACTGAATTTGCCTGATGGGGGGATTCGGGAATAAATGAACGTAAGCCTGTCCCTCGATGAAGTTCTTCCCCTGGTTCCTGGGGCAGTGGTGGAAGGCAGTTCGTCTGTCACCGAAATCAAGGGTATTTCTTCGTTGGATACGGCAAGGGAAGAAGATCTTTCCTTTCTTGGGAATTCAAAATACAAGTCTCAGGTTCCCTTGACTTCGGCATCCGTGGTTCTGTTGCCGGTAGATTACGAGGGGCATCCCAAGGGCAATCAACTTTTTGTCCGGGTAAAAGAACCCTCGAGGAGTCTGGCCGAAATCTGTCGTTTTTTGGAGAAAAGAATTTCACCTGCTCCTACTCCTGGTATTCATGAAACGGCCTTCGTTCATCCCGAAGCCAAGATTGCCGAGAGCGTTTTCATCGGGCCTTTTGCCTTCGTTGGAAGCCATGTTTCAATAGGCGCCAATTCTGTAATCGGTTCTCATTGTCACTTGGGGGATCATGCACGAATCGGAGAGTCTTGTCGGATTGATCCAGGGGTCAAGATCCTGTCTAGGTGCTTGATTGGGGATCGGGTAATCTTAAACGCGGGGGTGGTCATTGGGTCGGAGGGGTACGGCTTCGAGCAGGTTGGAGAAAGCCATGAGAAAGTACCTCATCTGGGTCTTGTCGTTGTTGAGGAAGACGTCGAAATCGGAGCGAATACATGCATTGACCGAGCTCGTTTCGATGAGACCCGCATTGGGGCGGGTACAAAGATAGATAACTTGGTGCAGATCGGACATAATGTCCAAATCGGCAAGGGTTGCCTGATTGTCGCCCAGGTGGGCATTAGTGGGAGCGTTCAATTTGAAGATCACGTGGTAGTGGGTGGGCAGGCGGGTTTTGCCGGTCACCTCAAAGTGGGGAGTGGGGCCAAGATTGCCGGGCAGGCAGGCATCACCAAGGACGTTGAGGCCGGAGCTTTTCTAAAGGGGAACCCTGCCCTTCCCTTCCAATTGGCTCAGAGAATTTCGGTTTTGCAAAGAAAATTACCCGAGTTGTTCAATAGGTTTGCGAAGGAGTCGGGCAACAAGTAAGTCTTGATTATGCAGGAGGAAACGAGCCTAAAAATCTTCAGTGGAACTTCGAACAATCCACTGGCCCGAGAAATTTGTCAATACCTGGAAATGGACCTTGGGGACGCCTTGGTCACGACTTTTCCGGATAGTGAAAGCTTTGTGAGGTTCAATGAGAATATCAGGGGAGCCGACGTTTTTCTTATTCAATCAACCTCCCCTCCCGCCAACCAACACATAATGGAGTTGCTCATCATGATTGATGCGGCCAAAAGAGCGTCCGCGGCACGCGTAACGGCAGTCCTTCCTTTTTTTGGCTATGCCCGTCAGGATCGAAAAGATCAACCCCGTGTTCCCATTACCTCCAAGCTTGTGGCAAATCTTTTGGTGGCCGCCGGGGCAAACCGCATTCTTACGATGGATCTGCACGCCCAGCAAATTCAAGGTTTTTTTGACATCCCCGTCGACCACCTTTATGCATCCCCCGTATTCTTTGAGGATTTGAAGAACAGGGATCCCGATAACATGACGATTTTTTCCCCCGACGTGGGTGGTATGAAAATGGCAAGTGCTTATTCGGATGTTTTGGGCTGCCCGCTTGGCTTCGTCGCCAAGCGAAGGACGGGTGCCTCCACTGTAGAAGCCATGAACTTGGTCGGAGAGGTCGAAGGAAGGGAAATCCTGCTTGTGGACGATATGACCGAAACTGCAGGGACGCTCACAGCGGCGGCTAATCTTTTGAAACAAAGAGGGGCCGAGAAAGTAAGTGCTTTGGTAAGCCATTGTGTTCTCAATGATACTGGAATGGAAAGGCTCAATCAGGGATTTCTCGACGAGCTTATTACGACGAATACCGTGGATATGGAAGTCGATGGCCTTCCGATCCGTCGTCTTAGCGTGGCTCCTTTGCTCGGGGAGGCGATTCGGCGCACACACACGAATAGCAGTATCTCAAGCTTGTTTCAAGTCAAGGGGTTCTGAGCCTATGAAAACTAATTCGAGAGCTTCCAAACAATAGGTATTCTCGGTTACGCCTTTTTAATTGATGAATCGATTGAGTATAAGTTCCATCTTTTTCATTTTGGCCGTTTTGTTTAACGGTCTGATGGGGCAGAGCGATGAAATCAAAGGATTTAGCTTGCACTATGATGAAACGAAACTTGACCGCAGTCAAACAAGCCCGATCGTCAGCTATTCGGCAACTCTGAAAAAATCAACCCCCGCAGTGGTTGCGGTTACCACCAAGCAGGTCGTCCGTCGATTGTATCCGGGTGGAACGGATCCTATTGAAGATTTTCTTCGTCGTTACTATGGTTTGCCTCGGGTCAACCAACCTCGGGTTGAGGAAGAAAGGGTTCCTGCCGGCATTGGATCGGGAGTCATTGTTACGCCCCAAGGGCACACCATTACCAATGCTCACGTCATTACCGATCCCCGCACGGGAAAACCGGTCGAAGAAGTAACGGTAAAATTGTCAGACAAGAAAGAATACGAAGCGAGGATTATCGGCTTTGATCGCTCCACCGACGTTGCGGTTCTGAAGATCGATGCAGCGGAACCTCTCCCCCACGTCACTTTGGCCAACAGCGATTTTATGGAAGTCGGCGACGTTGTTTTTGCGGTGGGAAACCCTTTGGGTATTGGTATGACGGTTACGATGGGCATCGTTTCGGCGACCAAAAAATCCGAGTTGGGTGTTTTGGAGGAAGGAGGCTATGAAAATTTCATCCAAACGGATGCAGCCATCAACCGTGGGAATTCGGGAGGAGCGCTTCTTGATGCTAAAGGTCGCCTCATAGGAATAAACACGGCAATCATTTCTCAGACAGGTGCCAGTATAGGTATAGGTTTGGCCATACCAGTCAATATGGTGAAGAAGGTTTTGGGCGATCTGGTCAAGGGCGGTGGTCTGAAAAGGGGTTTTCTCGGGGTTAGCCTCGAGGAAAGTCCCACTGTTCAGGGTGCGATCATTGATAGCGTCGAGCCAAACAGTCCGGCCGAACAGGCCGGCCTTAAACCTCGCGACGTCATCGTGAAAGCGGCAGGGAAGTCGGTTGCTTCCGTAAATCAGCTTCGAGTGGCTATTTCGCAGACTCCCCCAGGCACGCGCGTACTCGTGAAAGCTTTGCGCAATGGCAAGGAAATGGACTTTTACGTCACTTTGGATTTGCGTGAGGATTCTTCTTCCTCGCCTATCCCGGGAATTCTGCTTGAACCGTTGAGCCTTGCCAAACGCAATGAATTTGAGATTCCATCGACCGTGCGTGGAATCGTGGTTACAAAGTCAACGGGTCAGGCTCAGACTTTCAAGGAGGGCGTTGTCCTCGTGGAAATCAACGGTTATCCCGTTTCAACTGTTCCTGAGGTAGAGTCCAGGCTCAAACGGGGAATCAATCGGTTTTACATTTGGTTTCGCGGCAAGTTTACCTATTTGGCCTATCGAGTTCCTTGAACCACTCCGCTTGCCAAATTTAGCTTCCTGGCTTGATCGGGGGTATGGCCTTTAGCTCATCCGGAAGCTCATCCGGAGAGTAAGTGGGAAAATTCATCTTGAGCAAAGGTTGGAAGGAGGTTTGGAAATCCAAGTCTCCTTTACTGCGATCGACCAAGCAGGCCACTGCACAGAGTACGGATGGAGTTTGGCTGACTATGTCGAGCGCCTCCCGCACTCGGCCTCCACGGGTAACCACGTCTTCGACAATCAGCACTCGGTCGGTTTCCGTTAATGTAAAATTCCTTCTCATAACCAACCTGTCGTCTTCTTTTTCCAAAAACAAGAAACGACAGTTTAGTTGACGGGCGACCTCCTGCCCGATGACAAGACCGCCCATGGCTGGTGAGACGACGGTGGTGGGGTTAAAGTCCTCGATCTTGGCTATCAGCAACTCGGCCAAGCGGGTGACTTTGTCCAAATGCTGACAAACTTGAGCGCATTGGAAAAAATGACCGCTTCGCAAGCCTGAGCGCAAAATGAAATGGCCCTCCAAAAGAGCTTTGGTTTCCTTGAAGATCGACAATACTTCTTTATCCGTAGAATTCATTCCACCACCCTTTTCAAGTTCATGAATTAGGCAACTGAATATTCCTTTCACGGAGCCTATCTTGAAGTTTTTTTGTACTTGTGAAGAAGTTCGGGCGCGAGGTGGCAGTGGTCTTGCGGATGAAGGGTCAATCGATCCTGATGTTCCTCATCGCTCCTTACGTAGTTGGTCAAAGGCTTTATTTCAACGACTATACGGGCCGAATCCTTTCTTTGTTCAATAAACCGGCTTGCCGCAGACAGGTGAGCTTGCTCCCGACTGTAAACCCCGGTGCGGTATTTTTCTCCCTCGTCAGGTCCTTGCTTATTCAGACTGTAAGGATCGATAATTTCAAAAAAGTATTCCATCAATTGGGCAATGGACACCACTTCTGAGTCAAACAAGGTACGAACGCATTCCGCGTACCCATCGTATTCTCCCTTTGTGTTGTCGCTTGTGCCATTGGCTCTTCCGGCTTCCGTGGAAATGACACCCGGCAGGTGTCGGACGAACTCCTGCACGCCCCACAGGCAACCTCCGGCAAAAAAAATCTCTTCCGGTGGTTTCGTCACTTCATGGATGCGGCTGTCATTACGAAAAGAATTACACTCCGAAGATTTGTTCTCAAGTATTTAAAAAAGAACCACGATTTTATAAATGTTAATTTAATGCGTAATTTAAATTAACGATTGAGTCCGTTACAAAGACGCGTTTTATGTAATCGGATGATTTCAAAAACATCCTCCTTGCTCATTGGTTTTTCTCTTGTGGGTTCTTTCTCGGCTTTTGCCCAAGATGACATCGGAAACAGCCCGGGCGAACAGTCACGCGAAGAACTTCCGGCATTGAGCGTAGAAGGTCAAAAGACCGCCAACCTTAGGCCCGTAACCACCTACGAATCCCCGATTTCCAATTTGGACTTCGACCCACGCGTCGACATGCAGTCCCGCAA
>JAYOMW010000095.1:0-12555 GCA_038121045.1 Opitutia bacterium | reverse complement strand
TTATGATCAACCTAAACGAGGGCTTTACGCCCGAAGAAGAACTTCCCGCTTTCATTCCGGGGCAAGTCGTGTATCACGTCAAGTACAGGTACCGAGGGATCGTCGTTGCATCGGATCCGACCTGTCAGGCGCCGGATGCCTGGTATCAGTCCAACCAAACCCAACCCGACCGAAACCAGCCCTGGTACCACGTATTGGTCGACGGAACTCATGAAACTACCTATGTCGCCCAATCCAACCTGAAACTCGATCGATCGGGCGCTCCCGTGGTCCACCCCATGCTCAACCTCTTTTTTGATGGAATCGATGAAGAGGAAAACAAATACCTGCGCAACGACGTTCCGTGGGATCCGGGTAATCCACCCGACGCGCCTCCCCCGCTCCCTCCCGAAGGTCCTTCGTTCTCCTCGCCTCCCGAGCCTCCCGCCGAAAACTGAAGCAACCCTATCGGCCTTGGGTCAAGGTTTTGAGCTCCCCGTAGAGTTTCCTTAACTCTATCATCTTCAAACCTTTGCTTACACCACGCCTCAAAGGCTCGCCCCAAATCGTTTCCACTTCCACGGATTTTCCATCCAGGTAATCGATCAAGCTGGAAGGCTTGTAAGGGCCCATGGGTTCGGTCAACTCAAACTGGCGGGCCAAACAGGAATCTTCAATCGCAACTTCATGGGCCAAAGCGGCGGCTTGAATTTCTTCCATTAACCGGCGGGCCCTCGACCGATGCCCGGCATCCTCAAGGATACGGTCGGTCGTAATGCCTCCGCAGACAATGGCCAAACCGTTGAAGGGAACGTTCCAACACAACTTGCGCCAGAGAACCTCCTCGAGGGAGTCGGCTCTTTTTACTTGGATTCCCGCGTCCTCGAAAGCAGACACCATCTCTTCGGCCGGCTCGGACAAGCCGGAACCGTACTGCCCGAACTGAACGTATCCGGGCAACAGGCTTTCGATCCGGTTGGGTTTGGTGCGGTTGATGCAGGTAAAGCAAAGCCCGGCGAGAATCGTCCGCTTGGAACCAAAGGCATCGGCCAAGTTTTCGACGTTCCCCATTCCGTTTTGCAAGGTAAGCAAATTTGTGCCGGGCCCGACCAAGGGCTTGAGAAGTTCTTTCAGTTGGTCGTTTGCGGTTGATTTGATTGCCACGATCACCCAGTCGCATTCCCCGATCTCGCAAGGGTCGCGAAAGGAATGAAGGGGATCCACCCTCTCCTCCCGGCGATCATCGCAATGATGAACAAGCCACAAGCCCTTTTGGCAAACTTGATCATAGGAGCTGCGGAAAATGAATTTCAAATCCACCCCCGAATTGGAAAGCATTCCTCCGTAAAACCCTCCCACGGCTCCCGGCCCGACCAAGGCGACCTTACCAAGACCTTTCCCCATTTCGCTATCTTTTGAGAGGCCGAACCAGGGTGTTTTCCGAAGTCTCACTCATGTCGGGGTAATCCAAAGTGTAATGCAGGCCACGGCTTTCTTTGCGGCGCAAGGCCGATCGGATGATCAACTCAGCTACGCAAACCAGGTTGCGCACTTCGAGGAGGGAAAGATCGACCCTGGCATTCCAATAGTATTCGTTGATTTCGCGACCCAAATTCTTGATTCGAGATTGAGCCCTTTCGAGCCTTTTCGTGGAGCGAACGATTCCCACGTAATCCCACATCGTCCTCTTGAGCTCGTCGAGGTTATGCGAAAGAACGACGCGTTCATCGGATGCCGGCACGTCTCCGTCCACCCATTCGGGAAGTTTGATCCGTTCCTTTTTGCGGTTGTCCAAAAATTCACAAACCGCTTCGGCTCCCCGATGAGCCATCACCACGGCTTCGAGCAGGGAATTGCTCGCCAGACGGTTGGCCCCGTGCAAACCCGTGCACGCGACTTCACCGCAGGCATAGAGCCCATCCAGTTTGGTCGAACAGTTCAGCTTGGTCGGAATGCCTCCACAGGTGTAATGGGCGGCGGGTACGACTGGGATCGGCGTTTCCTGAGGGTTGACCCCGCGTTTGAGACAATTTTCGTAAACGTTGGGAAAACGCTTGGGGAAATCGGCTTTCATCCGCGGTGTGTCAAGCCGCACGAAGGGGGCTCCGGAACGTTTCATCTCACGGTCAATGGCCCGGGCCACGACGTCACGAGGAGCCAAATCGGCCAAGGGATGATATTTCTTGAGGAAGGGACGGCCTTTGGAATCGATCAATTTGGCTCCCTCGCCCCGAACCGCCTCGGTGATGAGAAACCGGTCGCCGTCCAGAGAATGAAAAGCCGTGGGATGAAACTGAATGAATTCGAGGTTCATCACCGACAAACCGGAACGCGAGGCCATGGCGATGCCGTCTCCCGTTGCGATGGACGGGTTGGTCGTGTACAGATAGGTTTGTCCCGCCCCTCCGGTAGCCAACAGGACGGCCGGGGCCGACACGGTGACCACCCGTTCGTTATTGGCGTCGTAAAGGTAGAGCCCAAGCACGTGGTCGGCCTCTCCTTTGACTGGTACGCCTAGCTTTCTCGCCTTGCTTGCGGTAATGAGATCGATGGCAAAGAAATGCTCGAACAAATCCACTCCCTGCTTGGCGATGTTGGCCAAGAGAGCGTCTTCAATCGCCTTGCCCGTCAAGTCCTTGACGTGCAGAACGCGTCGCTCGCTGTGCCCTCCTTCCTTGCCAAGCGAAAGGCTGCCGTCTTCCAGGCTGGAGAAGGCAACCCCCAAATCAATCAAATCCTTGATCCGGTCAGGTCCGTCCCGCAAGATTTCCTGAACGACTTTGCGATCACAAAGCCCGTCCCCGGCTTCCAGCGTATCGTTGACGTGCTTGTCCAGATCATCGCCTGCGGAAGTGACCGCCGCAATGCCTCCCTGGGCATAGTTGGTGTTGGATTCCGCCTTGTCCTTCTTCGTGAAAATCGCAACCCGGTGACCCGCTTGGGCGACTTTGAGGGCGAAGCTCAAGCCCGCGATCCCGCTTCCTACGATGACGAAATCGTATTCTTTCATTCTTTCGGCACTCATCTTATTCCACGGGATGGCAAGTCAAAGAGCAAGGTTGTCGATCAAGCGCACTTCGTTCAGCCAAGCGGCGACCACGACAAGCGAACGGCCGGATTCGACTTCCCGCTCGGGCTGCATCGTCTCCCTGTCGACGACTTCGACGTAATTCACGCGGACGAGGGAATTTTGCGACAGAACGCTCATCACTTCCGATTTTACCCGCTCGACGTTGGTGACCCCTTTTTCCTCCACCAGCAGTTTTGCGGCCTGCATCGAACGGAACAAACACGAGGCTCCTTCCCTTTGCCTGGGCTGAAGGTATTCGTTACGGGAACTCATGGCCAAGCCATCCGGTTCGCGGACGATGGGACCAACCACAACCTCAATGGGGAAATTCAAATCGGTGATCATTTTCTTAAGCACGACGACCTGTTGGGCATCCTTTTGGCCAAGGGCGACAATATCGGGCAAACAAAGATTGAAGAGCTTGGCGCAAACGGTCGTCACTCCCCGAAAATGCGTGGGGCGGGCTTGGCCGCACAAGCCTTTCCCGACGTCTTCCTCCAAAACGAAAGTCGAATAGTCGGATGGATACATTTGAGAATCTTCGGGAGCAAAAACCAAATCCACTTGCCTGTTTCCGCACAGTTCGAGATCGCGATTCAGATCACGGGGATATTTTTCCAGATCCTCACCAACCCCAAATTGGGTGGGGTTTACGAAAATGGAAAGAATGACGACGTCGGCCCGATCCCTGATCAAGTCGACAAGAGACATATGTCCTTCATGCAAATAACCCATCGTCGGCACCAAGCCGATCGTTTTGCCCTGATTGCGCAATTTCCCGGCGAGGGATTGCATCTCGTCTATGGAGGTAAGGACTTGCACGACAAGATCCGATCTGCGGGTTAATAAGATTTAGCCAAAACGACGCGCCCCGGACTCGGGTTGCCGCTGAAGATACAAGTCCCTTCTTCCTCCGAGCCCTCCGGGATGCAACGCACGGTAACCTTCAGGTCGTTTTTGAGTTGCTCCTCCCACTTGGCGTCCCGATCCCAATGAACAAGGGCAAATCCTCCATGAATCGCTTTTCCTTGCGAGCCTTCGGAAAAGAAAGCGTAAAGCTCATCCTTGTCGTCGATTGTCTTGGTGTGTTCTTCGCGGAAGGCCAAGGCACGCTCGTAAAGAACCTTCTGAATATCTTCCAATATTTCCGATACCCCTTGAACCAATTCTTCACAATCCATGCCCTGTCGATTACCACCCTGATCCCGCCGACCGACGAACGCCGATCCGTTTTCCAAATCTCTCGGTCCGATCTCCACGGTCAAAGGGACTCCTTTCTTGACCCATTGCCAATATTTTTCGCCTCCGCGCAAATCACGATCGTCCAATTCGACCCGCACCGGAGCTTCGGCATAGGTCTTTTCCCGTAATCTGTCTGCTAGCTCACGACAAGCCTCAAGAACCCGTTCCCTCGATTCTTCCTTGGGCGTGACCGGAAGAATCGCCACGTGAGTGGGGGCGACTTTGGGTGGAACGACAAGCCCATCGTCATCCGCATGAGTCATGATCATGCCTCCGATCAAACGGGTCGACACCCCCCATGAAGTCGTCCATCCAAATTCTTCTTTGCCCTCGACCCCCTGAAATTTGATTCCGCAAGCTTTGGAAAAGTTTTGTCCGAGAAAATGAGAGGTTCCCGCCTGAAGAGCTTTTCGGTCCTGCATCATCGCCTCGATGCACAAGGTTGACTCCGCGCCCGGAAAACGTTCCGCCTCCGTCTTCTCGCCACGAAGGACCGGCATGGCGAGCCAGTCCTCGGCAAAAGTTGCGTAAGTGGCAAGCATAAGCCTCGTTTCCTCCTGGGCTTCTTGAGCAGTGGCGTGCACGGTATGCCCCTCTTGCCATAGAAATTCAGCGGTCCGCAAAAACAGGCGGGGTCTCATTTCCCAACGCACCACGTTGGCCCATTGATTGATAAGAAGAGGCAAATCCCTGTAGGATTGAACCCAACGGGCAAAGAGCTCTCCGATGATTGTCTCCGAAGTCGGACGGACGATCAAAGGCTCCTCCAATTCCCCGGCAGGTTGAAGAATCCCCTCCTCGTCCGCCTCCAAACGGGAATGAGTGACCACGGCGCACTCTTTAGCAAAGCCGTCCACGTGTTCGGCTTCGCGTTGAAGAAAGCTTTTCGGAATAAAAAGCGGGAAGTACGCGTTTTTGTGCCCACTGCTTTTGAACATGGCGTCCAGAGCGTCACGAATGTTCTCCCAAATTCCGTAACCCCATGGCTTGATCACCATGCACCCTCTCACAGGCGTATTTTCGGCCAAATCGGCCGCCTTGACTACTTGTTGATACCACTCGGGATAATCTTCTTCCCGGGTTGGTGTGATCGCATTGCGTGGCTTTCCCATGATTTGCAAAAAACTACCTCTTCTAGAGAAAAGTACGCTTGAAAGCGAGGCTCACTTTTTGCGAAGAATTTTGACAACTGAGATGTGAGAGGCCATTATACCTCCTTTTTTCAATACCAAACAAAGATCTTTTCATACCATGACTCAAATAATCGAAGTACACGGACGCGAAATTATTGATTCCCGAGGAAACCCGACCGTAGAAGTCGAAGTCGAACTGAGCGGCGGGGCGTTCGGGCGGGCGGCCGTTCCTTCCGGCGCAAGTACCGGAGAACACGAAGCCATCGAGCTTAGAGACGGCGATTCGGACCGTTATTTGGGAAAAGGCGTTTCCCAGGCCGTGGAGAACGTCAATTCAAAGATCGCTGAAACCATCATAGGTATCGACGCAGTCGACCAAACGGCGGTCGACCAAGCCATGCTTACGGCGGACGGCACCCCGAACAAGTCGGTATTCGGAGCCAACGCCATCCTCGGCGCATCCATGGCGACCGCTCATGCCGCGGCATCTGCCTGTGGGTTGCCTCTTTACAAATATCTTGGTGGACCGAATTCCAAAGTTTTGCCCGTTCCCATGATGAACGTTCTCAACGGAGGCTCGCACTCCGATGCCCCGATCGACATTCAGGAATTCATGATCATGCCGGTCGGAGCCGAGAGCTTCAAAGAAGCCATGAGAATGGGTTGTGAAATTTTTCACGCCCTCAAGAAAGTACTGAAGAATCAAGGCCTTTCGACCGCCGTCGGGGATGAGGGTGGTTTTGCTCCGAACTTGGCCAGCAACGAAGCGGCCCTCGAAGCCTTGGTCGAAGCCGTGGACAAAGCGGGCTACAAGCTCGGCGAGGAGATCCAGTTTGCCTTGGACGTCGCCTCCTCCGAGTTCTTTGACGCCGAAAAAGGCAAATACGTTTTTGGAAAGAGTGACGGATCGGAACGGAATTCCGATGAGATGGTCGACTTTTACACCGACCTCGTGAACAAATTCCCCATCCGCTCGATCGAGGACGGATGCGACGAAAATGATTGGGACGGTTGGAAGAAGCTGACCGACGCAATCGGAGACCGGGTCCAGCTCGTCGGAGACGACCTCTTTGTTACCAACGTGGATTTCCTCAAAAAAGGAATCGATCAGGGAGTGGCCAATTCCATTCTCGTCAAAGTGAATCAAATCGGTTCCCTTACCGAAACTTTCGACGCCGTCGAAATGGCCAAGGAAGCGACTTACACTTCGGTTATCTCTCATCGGTCCGGCGAAACCGAAGACGTTACGATTGCCGACATCGCGGTCGCCACCAACGCCGGCCAGATCAAGACGGGCTCACTTTCTCGCACCGACCGGATTTGCAAATACAACCAATTGCTCCGAATCGAAGAACAGCTTGGAGATCAGGCCGTTTACGGGGGAAAGCTCCGATAAGCCGATCGTTTCCCCGCCCATGACCGGGTTGATCCGCCTTCTCAATCCACGTCATCGGACGAGTTTGGGATGACGCCGACGACAACCCTTCCTCCTTTCCCCGAAGAAATCGAGGATTGGTGGTGGAATCAGGCCCTTCACAAGTGGCCCGATTACTCGGAGGACAAACTCCTTAACTTAATTCGGCGCGAAATCGTCGAGCAAAGCGACCGTTTCAACAAAACGCGCTCGTTCGACCCGAATTCCTATGGCTCGAGGGATTTGTCCCTTGTCTCCTATGGCAACTTCTTTTTTCCCCGTACTTGGCAAGCAATGGCTTTTGCCCTGTCGGAGGCTTACTTTTTCAGAAACTGGAAAGCTCCCCGCAAAGGACCGCTGCGCATCCTGGATCTGGGTTCGGGAAGCGGAGCAAGTGGCTTGGCCTCTCTTTTTCTTCTCAGAAAATGGGGGCTGGCCAACCCAATGGCTCTCGAGGCTTGGGATTACTCGGGCAAAAGTCTCGCTATGATGAAAAACCTTCATCGCACTTGCATGGGGCTTTGGCCCGACAGTAAAGTATTTACCACGAGGAAGGATTTGAGCAACGACCTGCCTCCTCCCAAGGCTCGTAAATTTGATCTGATTCTACTTGGTTTTTCCCTCAATGAGATCCACCAGGAGACGTATGGTGGAAGGCGGAGAGAATGGCTCCAGCAGGTTCTCGATCACCTCAAACCGGGAGGATTCATGATCATGATGGATCCGGCGGGAACCGATAGTTGCCTGAATCTCCAGGCGGACGCTCATGCGTTGGCGCAAGGAAATTCCAAAATCAACTCGCATGCGCCCTACTTCAACGGCTTGCCCTGTCCGTTCTTTGTCCAGAAGTCAAAATACTATAGTCACGAGGTGAGGAGCATCAACCCGACGGAAACCGTACTAAAAATCAATGCCCCTCTTCATTTGGAAACCCGTGAGGTCAAATTTGGTTTTTCCATCCTGAGCAAGGCCGAAGTCCCTCCCCTGCCACTTGACCCGGAACGCTGCCGGTTGGTTTCGCCGGTCAAAAAACGAAAAGGAACGATATCCTTTTTTGGAATAGGTTCGGACGGCAAAGAATACCGCTACGAATTACAACGCAGAGATATCAAAAAGGAAGAAACCAAAAGCCTTCTTTTGCTACAAAGAGGCGACGTTCTTCATATTCGAGGCATTGCGACGGGAAAAGACGAAGGCCAAGTCCGACTCCCGTCTTACCAGGCGATCGAACCGCTTTTTGCCCCGAGAATCGGAGTCGGTTAAAAACCAATCGAGTCTCTTCTTCCCTGTTTGCTGATCAATTCTCTGCCAAACCAGACGCCTGCACCGGATTCGATTTCCGTCAGAGTCATTAAAAAGTAAAAATCTTTTTGCGTCACCTTGTCCACCCTGGAAGTTTCCTCGATGATCTTTCCGGAAAGGGAGAAATAAGGACGGGGATGAAAGACCGCGAAAGGATCGCCCCGTCCCAACTTGGCCCTCACGTCCTTGGCATACTGATCCGTTGTTTTGCTGCCTTCAGTCGTAGAGATTCGGACGCGGTTACTGGCCAGCAAATCTCTCTTCATCCCCTGAAGGAGAAGATCCGTGTCAAAATAAGTCTGGGTATCGTTCCTGACTTCTCCCACGTGAAGGATTGCCGGTTGATCGGGGGCCTTGGACAAGGCTCCGGTCGTGAACAGATCCTGTAGCAATTTGTTTGCGGCCCGCGTAAAGTCCTGAGAGTTGATCTTGCCAAGATTGACCAAGCCTTTCTCGCTGCTGTCCTCTATATAACGGGCATCTGCGTTTCGTCCGATGGGTCTGCGCTCGCTGCAGGAAAAAAGCAAACATACGGCTAGGATACAAGAAAGGCGAAAAAAGTAAGGTTTCATACTTGTGATTGAGGGTTATGACGATTACTTGGCTTTTTGAAGTTTGAGCCAGAAATTCTTGGCCCTGGGCGTGGTGGCAACGGATTGAACCGCGACGTTTTCGGCTCCCCGCACGTACAGAGGCATCCATACTGCGGAAGAGTCGTTAATTACGATTCCGTCCGCATCCATCCACTCGATTTTGTAATTCAAGTTGAGGGCTTGCTTGGTAAGATTCTCCAAGTTGACCTGGATCTTGAGGAGATCCTCGTTTGCCTTGGCTTGGTTAATGCTCACGACGTTCAGGCTCTTGGAGAGGGAACTGCTCATGTAAACGCGCTTGAGTTCAGGAAGGGCGCTTGTGTCACCGGGATTTTTCTTCGTCGTTTGGTGAACTGGATTTGTTTTGCAACCAAAGGATACAAAAGCCACCAGAAGCAAAGTCAGGAGCAAGCGGAAGAGAATGGAACTGTATTTGATCATTTTTGATTAGGGCTCGAGGGGAAAAACGCCGACGACTTTGAGAGGGCTGTGAGCGGAGACGCTTCTAACCCAAACCAAATTCGTGGAGGCAGCTGTTTTCAAGGCAACCTCTTCAATCAAAGTTGCGCCAACACCCTCCAGAGTCAATTTTTTATCCGTCGGAGTCTTGATCTTACAAAATTGAATTTGCTTGGGCAAAGTACCCCATGCCCGCAAATCGGCCTTCGTGGTAGCTTGGGCAAGCAGGCTTACTCCGATACCGACAATCGCACGGGTAGTATCGTTTTCAGACCTGACCGAATCGGTTGCGAGATACTGAAGCCCGCCCTTTACGAGAGCTCCTGAAATTGCCCGGGAAAGCTCAATGGGGTAATCTTTGTCGAATTCCTTGGCGACAATCGCATCCATGTCCGCAAGGACTTTGGTCTGAATGGGTTTGGCCAGCGTAGTGGCCTTTACTCTCAAACCCGAAAGGAACTGATCGTTAGTCTTGAGGCTGGGAAGAGCGATGCCAAGGTAGGGAATCCGGGCTTGGTTTGCAAAAAACACAATGGGGAGATCAAAACGCTTTTCTACGCGAACCGGAGCTCGACCGGTCTCGAAAAAAACATAGGTAACCGAATCGGCAGCAGGCATGCCTTTCTTCGCTTCCGAAAAGTCTTCTTGTATCCATTCATTTTTTGGATAAAGAGCAGAAAGTTGGCGCAAGGAAAAGGATGCTTTTTCGAAATCGTCTCTCCGGGATCCCGTCCTAAGAAAGTAGAGGGATTCCAAATAAATCGCGGCCGGGTTGACGTAATCGGGCAAATTGGATGGCACCATGGCCCGAATTCTCATCCTTTCTTCGCTCAAAGGATTATTACCCTTGTCATTGATTCCCTGATCAAGATCGACGCCTTTCTTTTTCATGTTCGATTGAGCCGCCGTAAGTTCTTTTTTCCAAATCTCCCTGGAATCTTCAATCGCTTGCCTGGATTTGAATATTTCAGCGCGGGCCCGACCTTTATCATCCAATTGGAGATAATTTAGAGCTTGGTAAACCCTCATCATGACTCGCTCGTAAACCCTTGATTTATAGGGTTTCCATTCGGCCGAACCAACAACGGACGAAACGGCTTCGGAAACCCGGGCCTCCGTCTTCAAGTGAACACCGAACCAACGATCGTATTCAGCGGAAGCCTCCTGCAAGGCCAATACACTACCGTCCAAGTCGCCAGCCAAGCGCTTCACCGAGCCCTCCTCGAGCTTGTAAAGCAGGCGATCCCTCTTGGGGCCGTTTTGGGACAAATTTTCCGCCTCGACCGCGGCGCTTTTGAAATCACCTATTTTCCACGAAAACTGAAAGTTTTCAGACCGGTCGTAATGACTGCTGACACAACCATAAAGAAAAAAAGGAGCGAGGGCGACAAGGCGAACTTTCCGCACCAAGAAATTTTTAAATTTTCCAAGAATTTTCAAACAAAGACAATCTTCGGGAGAATGCCCTGAGCTTACTCGGGCTTAAGGACTTTGATCTCAAAGTCTTCGCTGTTCTTCGCATCTCCAACAACCGCCTTGTATCGCTTGCGGGTTCGAAGAGCCTGAATCATCGCTTGCTGTCTCAATTTCTTGAGGTAAACGGGAGGATCATCAAAGCCGGTCATCAGTTTTGAAGTAACCATCAAAGTGCTCAATTCGACACTCATTTTCCGACTGAACCCTTCGGGCAGGGCAAAAACCAACTCCCCGGGAGAAAGTACCGAAGGAGCAAGCTTTTCCTGTTCAAGTTTGCAATCGCCCACCAGGGCGATGAACTTGATTCCCCCGTTTGTCGTGATGCCAATCATGAGGGCAAATGGCGTATCGCAACTAAGCTGAACCGTCGTCAAAGGACTTTTGATCGTGGCGCTGTTGCCATTCCCGTTAGAAGAAACGACAAAGGATCCGGAATGAAGGTCAAAAACCTTTTTCTCAGGCATGGCGAAGCTGGCGGCATCGACACTCCGCAATGAAAACTTACTCGTATCTCCGAAATAAAGTTCCACTCCGGCTTGAGGAAGAATGGTCAACCGCCTGCCTATGCCGACAAATTCGCCAATGCTTTGAATTTCCTTCGGTTGCCAAACCTCTCTTGCCAAGACCGTCCCAAAACGCTGAGTTACGAGAATATCTTCGGGTTCTTGGCTGAGGGGAAGAAGTTCGTCTTTTTGAATGATCTTCAAACCCGAGCGGTTCTGATACCTTGCAACGAGGGACCTTCCTTTGGCGATTCGAATCTCTTTGCGGACAATTTCGTTGAGGGGGTGCTTGGGCGAAGCCTGCTTCAAGTAGCCCATGGCCTTGTTATAGTAACCCAATGCCTTTGAAAAGTCACCCTTGTCAGCCTCGGACCGGCCAAGTTGGATGAGCTTTTCTATCTCGGGACTCGAGACTTGGCCATTGGCAACAAATAGAAAGGCAGAAAAGAATAATAAAAGGGCCGCACTAGGTGTGCGAAAAAGGCAATTCCACAATAAGGCGAATAACGCCACTCTGCCTTTTAAAAGGAATGATTGACGGCCAAAGTAAAGCCGCTGGTGAAATCTCTGAATTCAATCACGTCGGCCCGATTTCCATCCTTGGCCGTGTAATTGGCGGCTCCGCTCAAGTTTAACCAATCGTTGATTGCGTAGGAAGTGCTCAAACCCGCAACGTAAGTCACTTCGGCTTTACCACTGTTTCCTCCCTTTTTGTAATACATTCTGGAGACCGAAAGAGAAGGGGTTACGGTAAGTTTGTCGGAAACGGGTTTGATGTAGGAGAAGTTCAGGGAGTAAGTTGCCCCCGTTTGGAGGTCGGCAACGGTATTATCCAAACCAAGAATATTCTTTAGATCCGTCTCGGCTACTCGGAGGCTTTCGGCCAAGGTGTCCGCACTCGAAATAGCATAACTCAAACCTCCGGTAGCGGTCAAAATATCGCCATTCTCCAAAGGTATTGTTTTGGTCAAGGAGAGAGACGGTGTATTCGAGTACATCAAAACATCGCCCTTAAAATGATGGGCCGAAGCATTACCGTTATTCCGAAAGTTGATCGCCCTAACGTAAGTGTTTCCAACGGAAAGCGTATAATCATTAGGGAGGACAAAGGGAATCGTAAGCCCTGCTATCTGGATATCCATATCCAACCCTCGCAAATCGTGCCCGAAGTCCTGAACGGGATCATTGTAAGTACGCATGTGCATAAGCATGAGGGAGGGGGTGCTTAGGACGTCATCTCCGATACCGTATTCCCCCAACCCCATCATCATCATGAGACTCAGATCGAAGGTCGTGCCGTCTTCCAACTTGTTCGCACTTGTACTTTTAGTGGGGTTGGAACTATATTTGTAGGAAGAACTGAGGCTCAAACTAGGCGTAAGTT
>JAYOMW010000094.1:0-12741 GCA_038121045.1 Opitutia bacterium | reverse complement strand
CTCCTTGTGGTATTCCCAACCGTACATATCCCACAAACCCCAGTTGAAATGAATGAGATCCCATCTTTCTTCGCCCAACCATTCGTCGATCTTGGCAACCCCCCGGAGGGTCGGACCGGCGTTTCCCTTGTGACGCTTGACTTCCGCGACTCCCTTCAGGTTTTCAACAACATGGGGCGTATATCCGATGGAGATCGAGTCCCCTATGATCAGAACCTTGGGGAGATCGCTTGCACTCAATGTCACGATGGCAAGGGAAGCAAAGAAGAGAGGGAATACGAAAAAAGCTTTCATTAGGTTGTTGAGTTGATGCGAGAATCTTTTTGATTTCTCAGTCCCCGACCGAGAGGATGGGTTGGTTGGCCTTGAGTTTGGAACGGATGGCGTCGTGGTGTCGTGACAGGTAGTAAAAGGACTGAGTCGAGCTTCTCTCCCCGAGGCAAATCTGGAAAGAAATACGGTATCCCCCCTTGGGCCAACTCGGACCTTCGAGGGCAAGGGGGTTTACGATTCCCGAAACCTTTTGACCAGGTTGGAGTGTTACGGGCAAGGTTTCGAAAGACAGGCCCTTGGCTCCCGGGGCCGGGTAGGTCTTGCTTTGGCACAGAACGATCAAGCTCTCGTTCCAGAGAATCTTTTCCCCAATCTTTCGCAGAGCGGGGACTGTGACTGGTTGATTGGTCGGATTGCTCACGGTGATCTTGTATTCCCCGTCTCCATCCGGATTGGTCCACTTGATTTCCTTCTCGGGTGGTACTTTTTCCACTTCGAAACTGGCTCCCGATCCGAAACCAAGGGCAGGGCGTCCGCTTGAGGCGCAGAAATGCTTGGCTCCTTCCTTCAAGTTGGACGGCCATTTGGCCGGAAGGTCGGCCCAAGGGGAACGAATCTTTGAGAGATCACCCCCCCAGCCGAGGGGCAGGGTGCAGGCCAAGCGAATGGAATCGATCTTTTCCGGGGCGAACTCCACCACGTTCTTGGCCTGGAGGGTTCCACGGCTCTTGTCCCCCCCGAAAACGCAAACTTTGCCTTCGGGGAAGTCGGGCCTAACCCGTTGGCGGGCGACGTGCGAGGCAGTCACTTCATCCCCGGGTTTGAGGTCTCCCCGGATGACTTCCTTGACCGTAAAGGTGAGCTTGTGAGTGAACATGGGCGGGAAGGACCGACCGACCGGACCGGCCACGACTTTGTTCAGGGTGCCCATGAACACGTGCTGATGGCTCGACCAAGCGGGGGGAGCTTTTTCCTGGACGGGTCCTCCGGGGCGGAGGTTGGGACCTCGACCCGGCAATGGACGCGGCAGAGGCTTGGGGGCAGGCTTGATCTGCACGCGGTCGGGAGCGGGTATCTTCTTGGCGAAGGAGCCCGCGGGAAGAAAAGCAAGGGCGAGGGCAAGGTGGAGTGATTTCATTGTAGAGGTCAGGGGAAGTCTCAAATAGAGAGCAAGACAAACCCTGTGGGCAATCCAATAATAGGAAGCCGGATAGCTTATTGATTCGAGCAAGACTTCCCTGAACAGGGTGTTTCCCGGATTAGAGCTTGAGCAGCTCTTTTCGTTTCAGGTTGTATTCCTCTTCGGTGATCAAGCCGCTTTCAAACCACTCCTTTGCTTTGATCAGTTCTGCAGTGACGTCGATTTTTTCCTCCGGGTTGGGAGGCGGGGTAGGTTGTTGCGCGTTGTCCTTTGGCATGCCCGACATGAAATTTTGCGCCATGGTCATTCCCATGCCCAGGCCCAAGCCCGCGCCAATCCCTTCCCCTGCGGTTCCGCTTGGGTTTTTTGCCGCGTCCTTCAAGGCATCGATGGTTCCGATGTCCCTGTATTTGTCCGTGTCTTGAGCGGCTAAACCGGAGGCCTGATCAATTCTTTCCTGAACTTCCGGGGGTGGTGTAATCGCTTCGACTATGAGATCCACCAATTCGATCCCGTATTGCAACAAATCTTCCCAGACGTCCTGCTTGGTGTTTAGAGCAATCGCCTCGTAGTGGAGAGGTAAGTCGAAAATCGTGTCGAGCTGCTTTGCCAAATTTACGTTGAGCTTGGAAATAATGAAGGCCCGAATGTACTCTTCGATCTGGTAGGTGGTTTCCTTACCCATCGTGCCGATGATCGTTTGAAGGAAGGTTCTGGGCTGTATGATTCGGATGGCAAAGGATCCGTGAGCCCTCAGTTGAATCATCCTCAATTCGGAATCCCTGAAATTGACGGGTGTTCCGGTTCCCCATCCCATGCCTGTGAAGGTTTTTGTGCTTACGAAATAAACGTAGCACCGAAAGGGGGATTGTCCGAAGGGGGCTCCGATGATTTTACCCAAAAAGGGCAGATTCATGGTGGAGAGCGTGTGGCGGCCCGCTTCAAACATGTCAAGGGCCCGTCCGTCCTTGTAGAAAATGGCAAGCTGGCTTTCCTGAACTACCAATTGGCTCCCCAATTTGAATTCACCCGAACCCATCTCCGGGCGTTTGATGACGATGATCTCCCCGCTTGGATCAAAAAATTCCAATACCTCTAGAATGGCCATTGTCTTTCTGGGTTCTTGATTTGAGTCGTCTTAGAGCAATTTTGCCCTCGCCAATAGAGAATGAAGCCCGTTTGCATCTGTCTCCATCTTATGGAGAGTCTCCTCGGAAACTTCCTTTCCTTCTTGAGTAAGGGAAGTGGAAGAGATTGTCAGGTTGTCGATGGTTTCGGAAATTTGCAGGTCGAGGGATTTGAAGTCAGGAACCTGATTGGCCAATCCGCCACCGTGGGAATGAGCCAGGCATCGTTCGGCATTTTCAAGTTTTTTCATCAGGCGGTCGAAGCGCGCCAAGGTATCTGCTTCCGTGACCTTGAGGTCACGCATGGAAAGAAGAATTCCGGAAAGATCGTATGATTTTGTCGCGTGCTCTTCTCTTTTTTCAAGCACATCTTTCTGATCCGACTGGTTACGGTAATCGAAATAAATCAAAGCCGTGCCGATGGCAAAAAACAGAATCGATTCGAAAAAGATGGCTGCTCCGAAAAGGTTGTCGCGCTGGGGTGATTCGGGAAAAAATGCAAAGATAATCAAGGTGACGATTCCAATGAAACCGTAAAGCGTAGTAACCTTGAACAGAATCGCAGTGATGGCCCCAGACAAACCATTTCCAAAAAAACCTTTGATAAGAAAAGCCCCGATCATGAATCCCAACAGGAACTCGAACCAGCAAACAAAAGCAATCCCAGCCAAAATCAAGGTACCTCTCGGCTCGAGAAAGATATTGAAGGCCAAAAGCAGGGTCGCGCCTATGAATAAAAACGTAAATACGCCAATCAGAATGATCGGAGTCAAAGGTGCGTTTTTGAGCATCTGAAAAAGAGGGTTGTTTGGGGGAGGTCTCTGGGGTTACTGGAGGAACCTGCCTTCTCCGTCCGTGTAGCCGCCGCACAAGATGATGATGAGATCAAGTAAACTCCAAATAAGAAATCCCCCGCAGGTAAGAAGTTGTATGACGCCGATTACGATATTTCCCATGTAAAAATGATGGACTCCAAGATAGCCAAAGAAGAAGCAAAGAATAAAGGCCACGAGCTTGGACTTGGGTGGAGAAGCGTAAACCACCTGCTGGGGCTGAACGTACTGCTGAGGAGCAGGCTGAACGTACTGCTGAGGAGCAGGTTGAGCGTACTGCTGGGGAGCAGGTTGGGCGTACTGCTGCGGAGCAGGTTGGGCTTGTTGTTGAGGCACAGGCAAGGAAGCCCCGCATTTTCTACAACGGGTATCGTTGGGATTATTGGAAAAACCGCATTTAGGGCATGTCATGGTCTCTGATATCTAAGAATTGCTTAGCCTTGGCTAGGGTGTAATCATCCAATAATTTTGCCCAAAGCCTGTCAATGTATTTTGTCCCCGCTTTATCCTGCTTCACTTTGGAATCAGAAGACGTATTCCACTTTCACCGGTCGCCCTGAGTCAGCGCTTTTGAGGGCGGCGAAGCAAAGCTCGAGGGATCGGAGGTTGTCCCGGCCCGAATGGCTCGGTTCGCGGTTCCCTTCGATCGCGCAGAGGAGTTCACCCATGGTTCCTTGGAAGCCCAACTCGAACCATGAACCTTCGAGGGGAACCTCCACGGAGCCTTCTTCCAAGTACACTTCCATCTTGGGCTGTTCATTCAGTCCGGGGCCTCGCGAACGCAGGGTTCCTTTCGTCCCGACCACCGTGGTGACGTCCTCCTCGCCCAACGAGCAATGGGCGTTGAAGGACATTCGGACTTGAGCGTCCGGGTAGTCAATGATGGCGGAGGCGAGGGCGGGAGGTTGGTAGACTTGAGCCGAATGGCGGACCGCCGAGGCGTACACTTTTTTCGGTTTTCGGCCGGTCATCAGGCAGGATACTATGTCAAACCAATGAACCGCGAAGTCGAAGAGGATGAGGTGGTCCATTTCCTCGAAGGAGGGGATTCCTTGGACCCAGGTTTGGTCCCATTGGAGAGAGAAATCGATGGAGGTTACTTCTCCGATCAGACCGGAGTTGATTGCATTGCGCAGGTAGCTGAAGTGGGGCGCCCAGCGTCCGTTCTGGTTGACCGCGAGCTTGAGCCCTTTTTCGTCAGCAAGCTCGACGAGTTTTTTGCCTTCCTCCAGATCGAGGACGAAGGGTTTCTGACTGAGGACGTGCTTGCCTGCTCGCAGGCAGTCGAAAAGGATGGGCAAGCGGTCGGTGGGGTGGGGCGTGACGTCCACGACCTCGACGTCATCCCGTTCGAGGATTTCGTGGTAATCCCCGTGGACCGTAGCCTCGGGATAGAACTTGTCACGCAAGGCCTCGGCTTTGGACGAGGTGCGGTTGGATAGAGCGACTACGCGGTATCCGCACGCCCGGTAGTTTTTGAGGTGAAACTCACTGATCCCACCCGTCCCGATCAGGGCGATGCCAGGGTCGTATTCTTGGGGGCGGGGTGGAAAGTAATGGACTTGGGGAGGCTCAATGACTTTGCTTTCTTTCTCCGGGCTGAGCCCGTATTCCTCCTCCTCACTCATGCCGGTCGGTCAGTCGCGCAGGCCGATTTCCTCCATCATGCGGGCGGTCTCCCGATAGGCTTCCTCGACCCATTCCACGATCTTTTCCGGATCGGGCGAGTACTCGAGCTCAAGGGATATGGTTCCGTCGATTTCCAATTCCTTGATGGCTTGGAGGTAGGGCATGAATTTGACCACACCCCGACCGGGGGGAAGGTCGCCGTGGACCTTTCCGTCGCAGTCGCTGATATGGACGTGGGCCGCCTTCCCCTTCAGACAGGAAACCTCCGCGGGGGAGACGTCGGCCAACACGAGGTGACTGACGTCGATGTTGGCCTTTACGTTCGGACGGTCGCAATCGTCGATGAAACGGACCATTTCCTTGAGGTTGTTGAGCAAACTGAGGCGGAAGGGTTCGAGTTCGAGGGCGATCTCGATTCCTTGTTCGGCTCCGTAGTCGGCGAGCGCTTGGGTGTTCTCGACGGCCCACCCCCATTGGGCTTCGGGCGGGATGACTTCCCGTTGCCAGATATACTCGCCGAGGACGAGCAGCAGGTTGTCCGCTTTGAAGCGGGCGCAGAGGTCGATGAATTTCTTGCCGCGCTCGAGGTGAAAGTCGCGGACCGGATCATTGAAGTCGATTAGTCCGGCGGAAACGATGGGAAGGGAAACGATGGGGAGGTTGTTTTCGGAGCATGTGTTCTCGATGAGCTCAATTTCCTCCTCTGTGATGGTCATGGCTTCGGTAAAGACGTCGACCGCGTCGAACCCGATTCGGGCAATGTGCTCCAACCCTGTCTTTGTTTCAACTCCGGCCTGTCCGAAGGCGCTGTTGATGATTCCTAGCTTCATGACGGTTGCTCTTTTTGGTTTTACTCCTCGGCGAGACTGGAGGCGCTTTGATCATCGGCCTTGAGATCGGCGAATGCGGTTTGCGAATTTTCGGCATGGTCGCCCCCGACGGCCATAATCCGGTCGTCGTCGACTTTGTCCAGTTTCGTGTACCGGGGATGGTGGGATTCCTTGTAGGGGTCGTTGGAGGCTGCGTTGTAACAACAGATCATAGCCCATCTGGGATGATCCGAATTATTGGCCGCGGAGGCATGGAGAGTGTTCGAATGAAAGAACATGGCATCGCCCGGGTCCATGGTCGCATGAACCAGTTCGAGCCGCTTCTTGGCTTCCTCCACGCGTTCCATGTCCGCTCCCGCTTGGTCGCCTGACAGGACGTGGTTGATTCGTCCGAGCTTGTGCGAACCCTTGAGTACCTGCATGCAACCGTTCTCTTCGGTCGCCTTGTCCACGGCGATCATCACGCTGCACAAGTTGGGAAAGAGAACGCCATTCTGATACCAATATCCGTAGTCCTGGTGCCAAGCCCAAGCTCCGCCCACCTTGGCGTCCTTGAGCACCATCTTGGAATGGTAGTGATAGGCCTCGTCGTCCAACAAGTCTTCGACCCGGTCGACCAACTTGCGGCAACGGGCGATCATCCCGTAAATTCCGTCGCCTGGATGATTCCAAAGGGCAAGGCGCACCGCATTTCCCTCTCCATCGTCCATGGAAGAGGAGCACTTGTCCATTTCGTTGTCCGCTCTCGCGGTTTGCCCAAGCAAGTTGATTTCATCTTCCGAAAAGAGCTTGCGGACGATAATGAATCCGTCCCGCTCGTAATCGGATCGTTCTTCGGAGGTAAGAATGTTCATGGCTTTCTTTTTTTGAGTTTCACAAGGGTGGAAAGGCTCCCCTAAAAATCAATGGATAGGATTAGGTTCCTTTGATCAATCTCTAATCTCATCCGAGAGGGAAGCTCTTCGAACGCTTTGCCGAATTTTTCATTTGAGTTCGATTTGAGCAAGACCTCTGATTTGAGGAAAGGTTTTTTGGTTTGAGGTGGAGGCAGAAAGAAAGGCGGAGGAATGAATAGGGCTTGCCTTCGGGGGATTGGGCGCAGGATTGTGGAGATTTGATTTTAACAAAGAAGACCCATCATGAAGAATTCATACCTTGCGAACCGTCGAAAATTTATCATGGGCTCGGCCATGGCAGGCGCCCTGTCCCTTGCTCCGGGCACGATCCGGGCCGCCAACAAGGCGAGCAATTTTATCCGGGTGGGCGTGATCGGTTTGAGCCGAGGCGTGGCTCACGTTCGTCGTTTTGCGGAAACCTCGGGTGTCGAGGTAGCCTATGTTTGCGACGTCGACGAAAAGCGAATTGCACGTGGGACCAAAGCCTTGAAAGCGGGCAATGCCAAAGGCGTTGTTGATTTTCGGCGAATCCTTGAAGATGACGACGTGGACGTACTTTCGATCGCGGCGCCCAACTTTTGGCATGCCCCGGCGGCCATCATGGCCATGGAGGCAGGCAAGCACGTTTACGTCGAGAAGCCGGGCAGTCACAATATGGCCGAGGCCGATATGATCGTGGCCGCTTCGCGCAAATATGACCGCCGGGTGCAAATGGGCAATCAGCGAAGGAGCTATCCCTACGTGAGAGAGGCCATGCAGCGGCTTCACGAGGGTGTGCTTGGAAAAGTTCTTTCGGCCAAAACTTGGTACAACAACCGTCGGGGCTCCATTGGCAAGGGCAAGCCGGCCACGCCTCCTTCCGAATTGAACTACGAGCTCTGGGAAGGTCCGACTCCCCACCGGCCTTACGTCGACAACCTGGTCCATTACAATTGGCACTGGCGCTGGCATTGGGGCGGTGGAGAAATGGCGAACAACGGGATACATTCCCTCGACGTTGCCCGCTGGGGGCTCGGGGTGGACTTGCCCGAGCGGGTCACTTACAATGGGGGTCGCTATTATCATGACGACGATCAGGAAACCCCGGACACCGGAGAAGCTTCTTTTCACTTTGGGGATTGCATGGCTTCCTGGAGTGGAAGCAGTTGCGACCCTCGCCGCGACGAGGATCTTCCTTTTTGCAAGTTCTATGGGGAGAAGGGCTCGCTGGTCACGAACGGGGGAAACGATTACCGGATTCTCGATCGTGACGGAAAGGAATTGGAAAAGAAGTCGGGTCCCGGTGGCGAGCCTGCTCACTTCATGAACTTTGTGGATGCCATCCGGGACAAGAGCGTAAAACTAAACTCGGAAATCGGCGATGCCCAGAAGAGCACCAAGCTTTGCCACTTGGCCAACATTGCCTACCGCACCGGGGGTTCCTTGCGCTGCGACCCGAGCCAAGGCGGCAAGTTGATCGACAATCCGGCTGGAGAGAAGCTCTGGGGTCGCGATTACCGAAAGGGTTGGAAACCCCAGGTTTAAGCCTTTCGGGTGGATCCGATGCGACTGGATCCAAGGAGTGAAGGTGGGACAATCGCTTGACCAGCTACTTGTTCTCGTCTTATCACATTAGTTATGAAAGCCACCACTCTACTGTCTTTTTTCCTTTTTGTTTGTTCTCTCCCGGCATTTGGAGAAGAAAATGAAAAGGAAAAAGTCGACAAGTCTTATGCAGAGCGGCTCAAGGAAGCCTACGATGAGAAAGTCAAGGCAGGGAAGAAAATGTACGACAAGGGTGTCAAGGGAGCGAAAGAGAAATACGGCGTGGGCCTTGACGATGGCAAAAGCTTGACCCAAAAGTCGAAAGAATGGTTGCTCAAAGATATCGAGAATATCGGTGATTGGGAATACAAGATCGTTTCCTATGGTTCGAAAGACCTCAAGGCTTTGGAAACGGACCTGAACGAATTGGGCAAGGAGCGTTGGCAGTGCTTCTGGGTTGAGGCCGCCGGGGAGGAAAAGGTTTTCTACTTCAAAAGAACGAAGATGAGCTACCTAAGCAAAATTCCCACGGGGGCCCTTCTGCGAATCATCGCCGATTTTCAGAACAATTAATCGGCCAAGGCATTACTTTCCCTTAATGCAGATCAGATGATCACCCGTTCTTAAGTAAAGGTCGCCATTGGCCAAAGCCGGGGTTGATCGGCAAACTTGATTGAGGTTGGTCACGCCCAGTTGCTTAAACTCGTCACCGTCTTCAATCGCCACGACTTGTCCGAATGCGGATACGCAAAAGATGACGTTTCCCGACCGCACGGGTGAGCCGAAGAAGGTATCCTTGACTCCCTCGACCCGGGCTTTCCATACTTGTTTGCCGGTTTCGGGGCGGACACAGGTAATGACGCCATTGTCCGCCCATAGGTAAAGCCGGTTGCCCGAGAGGAGCGGGGAAGGGATGTGTGGCATGGTGTTTTCGAGCCTCCAAATCTCCCTGGCTTTGCCATCGTCGGACGCGGACGCCGGACGGATGGCGACGAGATGTTTGTCGAGGGTCGTGAATCCGCATACCCCGAGAACGAGGTCTCCGGCCACGATAGGGGACGAGATTGCTCTTTCGGAGTGAGGCCGCCCGAAGACCGACAGTTCCCACAGTTTCTTGCCTGTTCTTGGTTCCAGGCTCGTAAACCCAAGCCACCAATTGGTGAAGATCAATTCCGGTTTTCCCTTGGGGTCGGTAAAAATACACGGTGTGGAATAGGTCAGACGCTTGCTTTCTCTTGGGACTTTCCATCGGATTTCCCCCGTCGCGCAATCCAGGGCGTAGTGGGCTCCGCCTCCTTTTTCCTGATCATTCGGAACGATCAACAGATCCTCGAAAACGATGGGGGAAACGGCAAACCCGTGACCGCCCTTGACCCCGCCGAGATCTTTTTCCCAGAGAAGCTTTCCTCCATGTGTGTGCGCGCAGACTTTGAGTTCCGTGGTATGCCCCCACACCGAATAGACGTTTTCTTCGTCAAGGGCCGGAGTGCTGGATGCGAAACTGTTGAAGCGATGGGTCTTGTGGGTTTTCGATGGATAGGCGTGCGACCAGTTTACCTTTCCCGTCTTCGCATCGACGCAGATCACCTTGCGGGTCTTGCCTTTGTCCGCGGAGGAGTTGAGAAAAACCAAGTTTCCCCAAACGGCAGGCGACCCATGACCGTTTTCTTGGAGTGGCAATTGCCAACGGTAGGAGGATTTTTCCCAAACAGCCGGAACGGATGATTCGGCGCCACCCGCCCCGTTCGGACCCCGAAAACGCGGCCAGTTTTCGGCTCCATGAGCAAGGCCTGACAAGAAAGCAAAGGCTAGAGAAGCAAAAAGAAATTTCATTTAGGGAACCTTGATCGAGATGTTTTTATACCATACGACCTGCCCGTGGTTCTGAAAACCGATTCGTCCCTTTCTCGGCAGATCCTTGAGAGCCGTCTTGAATTTGTTTTCCGAACCGTCGGGGTTTTTTCCCGCTTCTTTCCACTCATCCAGGTTGATCTTGAAAGCAAGTTTTCCATTGAGACGGAAGGAAACTTCAGGACCTTCGCAGATAAGCTTGCAGCGGTTCCACTGTCCGACGGGTTTGGAGTAGTCTCCCTTCGGAGCAACCCCGTCGTAAAAAGATGCATTGAGCTTGCGAGCGGGAAGCGCCTTGTTGGATTTCTTCTGAAACCCTTCGTTGTCCATCAATTGAATTTCGAATCCTCCATGGATCGGGTTGTCCTTGTCGGTCCGGTAAAAAATGCCCGAGTTGGCTCCCGGGGACAACTTGTATTCGAGGCTAAGTTCGAAGTCGGAAAACTCTTCTTTGGTCCACAGGTATCCCATTCCCCGGATCCTCTCTTTTCCATTCTTGTCCTTGGTTTTTTGCATCCGGCAAACCACCGAACCGTCTTTGTCGATTTCCCAAGACTTGGGTATGTACTCAAAGGCCTCCAAGGAATTTCCTTCAAAAAGAATTCGTTCTTTCGCCCAGATTCCGGAAACGAACGAGAGGATGAGAACGCAAGGTAATTTACTTATCATGCTTCAGGATGAGGTCGAATGATTTTCTGATCTTTGTGTTTTCAAGCAAGTTAACGATTCGGGAATATTCGGCTTCGGGATCGTGGAAAAAATTAATACTCCATCGCGGATATATTAGACCATTTTCAATCAAAGCTTAGCACTCGAAAAAAGCTCCCCCGGGAAATTACTTGGGGGCAGTTGGCTTGCGGGTTCGCGGCGGGAGGCGCTTGACGATGGAGTGGGGTGGATCCTCTGCCGGAACTTCAAGTTTCTTGCGGTGCATGGCCAACTGCTTGGTCAGCCTTTTTTGCACTTTGGCCATATCGGGTTGCCCATAGACGCTCTTCATTTCGGAAGGATCGGATTTCAGGTCGAACAGTTCCCACTGGTCTACGTCTTTCTCGTAGAAGTGGATCAGTTTGTAGCGCCCGTCGGCCACTCCGTAGTGGCGGCGCACATAGTGATAACCGGGGTATTCGTAGTAGTGGTAATAGAAGCTTTTGCGCCAGTCCTTGGGGGTCTTGCCCTGGAGCACCGGAACGAGGGATCTTCCATGCAGATCGCCGGGGCTTTCAATCCCTGCGACTTCGCAAAAAGTTCCGGCAAAGTCGATCGGGGATACGATGTCCCCATTGCGACTGCCCGGTTTGACGACTCCCGGCCAACGAATGAGCATGGGCGTGCGCAACGATTCCTCGTACATCCAGCGCTTGTCGAACCACCCGTGTTCGCCAAGGTAGAACCCTTGATCAGAGCAATAGATCACGATGGTGTTCTTATCCAGGCCCGCTTCCTTGAGGTAACCGAGCATCCGCCCGACACCGTCGTCCACCGAAGCAATGCAGCGCAGATAATCCTTCACGTAGCGTTGGTATTTCCAGCGAACCAAGTCTTTGCCCGTGAGCTTAGCCTCGGCGAGGGCTTTGTTTTTCGGTTCGTAAGCGGCGTCCCAAAGTTTCCTTTGTTCGGGGGTCAGGTTGCCGGGCGCATGCAGTTTCAAGTCTCCGTGGTTCATAGTCTCGGCAATGGTCATGTCCTGCTGATAGGCGGCCAGAGTCCTTCCCTTGTAATCATCGAACAGGGTATCGGGTTCGGGCAGAGTCACGTCGTCGTACTTGGTGAGATACTTGGGTCCGGGCTGCCAGTTGCGATGAGGAGCCTTGTGCTGGTACATGAGCATGAAGGGTTTGTCCTTGTCGCGCTTGTTCTTCATCCAATTCAGGGCCAGGTCGGTGATGACGTCGGTCGTGTATCCGATATGCTTGATCACTTTGTCGTGCTTGCCGTCCCCATCCGCGTCCAGGCGCATGGGCGGGTTATAGTAAGGCCCTTGCCCGATCAGAACTTCCGAATAGTCGTATCCCTGAGGCGACATGTGAGTCCCCAAGTGCCACTTCCCGACGACTGCGGTGGTGTAACCCGCTTTGCGCAGAAGCTTGGGAAAGGTTTGCTGGGTACCGTCGAACTTGTTTCCGTTTACCAGAAAACCATTGGCATGGGAATACTTGCCGGTTTGGATGGCGGCCCGCATCGGCCCGCAGATCGAGTTGGTCACGTAGCACTGCTCGAAGAGCATTCCGTCCCGGGCGAGCGAGTCGATGTTCGGGGTGGGGCAGTGTTCCTTGAGCCAGGAGTCGTAAGCCCCGACCGCCTGGTAGGCATGATCGTCGGTGAAAATAAACAAAATGTTCGGGCGTTTCGCGGCGCTGAGGGAAAGGGCGCTCGTGGCAAGGATCAGAAAGAAAATTTTCATCCCTTCAAACCTACCGACTCCTTTTCCTTGGTCAAGTGCGAGAAGACCTTTGTTAGATCTTGAATACGGAGTCATGTTTTCCTTGCTAAGATCCCATAGTGCTCCTTTTGTCGTGCTGGTTGTCCGTCACGAGGGCGTGGCGTGGGGCATGCTTAAGGCCCAAGGCAGTTCCGCATCAATGCCTCCGGGGTTTCGAAACAACAGCCAAACAACCTGCCGAACCCATTTCCAAG
>JAYOMW010000093.1:0-12766 GCA_038121045.1 Opitutia bacterium | reverse complement strand
TTCCGAGAGAAAGAAGAAGTGGGGAAACTGGCGGAATTGCACGAGGGAAAAGCAAAGACGCCGACCATGGGCGGGTTGCTGATTTTCGGGACCGTTTTCCTATCCACCTTATTGTGCGCGGAACCGAACGTATACGTCGTCGCGGCGATGACCGTCTACTTTCTCCTGACCTTGGTCGGGTTTGCGGACGATTACCTAAAGATTTCGAAAAAAAACAGCAAAGGGTTGCCGGGCAGGTTCAAACTTCTCGGTCAACTGCTCACTACAGTGGTCGTTCTTGTGATTCTTTTGGGACCACTCGGGGATACCCTTACCGGAGTACAGGGAAAAGCCGTGGGAAGTCCGTCCAAAATGCTCGAATTATGGGTTCCCTTTTACAAGGACGTGGTTCTTCAGGGAATGAGCCTTCTTCTTGTTTTTATTTTGTTCATGCTGACCCTGTGCGGATCCAGCAACGCAATCAACCTTACGGACGGACTCGACGGTTTGGCCATCGGTTGCACGGTAACCGTTGCCCTGACTTACGGGATCATGGCATATGCCGCGGGGAATTATCTGATTTCGGATTATCTGCGGATAAGTTTCGTTCCGGGGACCGGGGAATTGGCCGTAGTTTGCGCCGCTTTGCTGGGCGGAAGCCTTTCCTTCCTATGGTACAACGCGCATCCCGCGGAAGTATTCATGGGGGATACCGGTTCTTTGGCGATAGGCGGGTTGGTCGGTGTAATCGCCCTTATGATTCATCAACCACTGACTTTGGTCATCGTGGGAGGAATTTTTGTCATGGAAGCCGGTTCGGTCATTTTGCAGGTGGCATCCTTCAAGAGCCGTGGAAAAAGAATTTTTCTCATGTCACCGATTCATCATCACTTCGAGTTAAAAGGATGGAAGGAAACCAAAGTGGTGATCAGGTTTTGGATTCTTTCGCTTCTTTTTGCAATCATCGGGCTGGCTACCCTCAAACTGAGATAGGATGAGGGCGAAACTGGAGAATTTGGATGAACTGCGACGCAAACCCGTCGCAGTTCTTGGCGCGGGTGTCAGCGGTCGCGGGGTGGGTGCCCTGCTGGACCGTCTCGAATGGGAATACGTAACGTACGACGAGCCAAGCCGCGTGTTCGGCGAAACCGAAGCGCGAGCTAGCTCGATCGTCGTTTACAGTCCGGGGTTTCATCCCGGGCACCGGTGGCTTGGCGTGGCCAGGCAAGCGGGTATTCCGCTTTTCGGGGAAATGGACTTCGGTTCCTTTTTTCTAGAAAACCGGATCGTCGCAATTACTGGAACCAATGGTAAGACCACACTCACGACGCTTCTTGGCAAGATCTGGAACGAATCGGGTAAAAAGGCAGTCATGGCGGGGAATATCGGGTTGCCTCTTTGCGAACTGATTGCAAAAGGGCTCGACCCGGATGCGATGGTTTTTCTTGAGGTCAGTTCCTTTCAAGCCCAAGAACTCAAGAACCTTCGCCCGAGCTGCGTCTTATGGACGAATTTCGAGGAGGATCACCTTGATCATCACGCTACGATGGAAGAATACTTTAGGTCGAAGGCTCGACTGTTCAGTCATGAATCGAACCAAGACTCTTGGATAGGCCGGAGTGTTTACGAAATGGCCGTTGACTTGGAATACCAGTTGCCGGAAAACGCAAAAGTAGCCGAACGCGATGAAGCGAATTCTTCTTTTTTGCCATCCGATCACTTCATGAACTCTTATCCACAGCGGGAAAACCTCTCGATTGCATGGAAATTTTGCCATTCCCGAGGCATATCGAAAAATGAGTTCGAACGGGCAATCCTGAACTATCGACCCGAACCTCATCGACTCGAGAAGATAACCACCATTGGAAAAGCAACCTTTTGGAACGATTCGAAGGCAACGAATACCTCGGCCACGGTCGCGGCCTGCCGAAATTTTTCAGGCAATCTTTTTTGGATTGGGGGAGGACGGTCCAAAGGCACCGACTCGGGGAAACTCGTCCAACTTGTGAAACCCTTTGTGCAAAGAGCTTACCTAATTGGAGAAACGGGCGAGACGATCCGGAGAAACCTGAGCAAGGAAGGAATTTTCGCGACTTTTTGCAAGACCCTCGGGGAAGCGGTGACAAGAGCCTACGAACAGGTGACCGAACACACCAACGTTCTCTTTAGTCCGGGGTTTGCAAGCTTTGACTCCTATTCGAGTTATTCCGAGAGGGGAAAATCATTCATCGAAGCCGTTTTCGATTTGAAGAGAGAGATCTCCGGCGTTACGCAAGAAAGTATTTAACTGACCCTACACCAGCAAAGAAGGCAAACATGAAACTAACAAAGATATTCGGAATCGTTCTATCTCTTCACGTAGTGGTGATCTTACTCGTGATGTTCCAACCAGGTTGTCAAACCGTTGAAAAAGAGCCACCCGCCTCAGGCGAAAACCCTCCCGTAAAACCGGCTTTCAACGGTGGGCTCTCCAATCCCGAGACAGATGACCCGGAAAAGGAGGCGGCTGCCGATTCCGGACTATTCGCTCCCACCCGCCCGGAACCAGGAGAAATCATCGTTCCCGGTCTGGCTCCGATTGTCCCGGCGCCTCTGCCTGCGATCGAAGATCCCGGTCCCATCAATCTGGCCCCAACGGACGTTACGGTATACAAAGTTCAGCGCGGAGACACCCTTTGGGCGATCGCCCGGAAGAACAACGTTTCGCTTGCTCAATTACTTGCGGGCAATCCGTCCCTGGACAAGGATTCGAGGCTCGCGATTGGACAGGAGATCATTTTGCCCGCCGGAGGTTCACCCGTGGCGCCGCCCCCCGCGGCACCGGTTCCGGTCGTCCCTTCCGTCCCGGTCCCGGCTGACGGCTCTTCCTACGTCGTGCAAGGGGGAGACACGCTGTCGAGAATAGCCGGTGTTAAAGGGGTTGGCCTGAATTCCCTGATGCAAGCCAACGGCTTGACGAAAAATTCGATCATTCGCCCTGGTCAGGTTTTGATCATACCGAGCGGCGGTGGAGCTTCCCCCGTTCCATCCCCTTCGCCAACGGTGGTTCCCGAAGGATCGATCACTCACGTCGTGAAAAAAGGGGACAACCTGACCCGAATATCCGCCCTTTACGGCACCACCGTCAAACGGATCATGGAGTGGAACAACCTCGCGGACGCAGGGAAAATAAGCATAGGGCAAAACTTGATCGTATCGGATCCGACCACGGCGCCTTCCCCCGCGGCGCCCACTGAGCCGAGCGCCCCCGACCCGGATGCCAGTTTGCAGGATTTCTTCAAGAACGAGGTCGAAGAAAGGCCGATCATAGACGTTACGCAACCGCAACCCTGATCCGGGCATAGTTGTAAACAATGGGTGTGTGAGAATCAACGGGTGGTGGAGGAAACACTAGAACGAGGAATATCGAAACCAAGCAGCTTGATAACGATCTATTTGATCGGGGTTGCCTTGGCTCTGACCATCTTGGGACTGGTCATGCTTTACAGTGCGGGCGTAACCGCGCGTCATGGCCCGGACGGCTTGCTGACCAGGCAGATCATGTGGGTGTCCCTTTCCCTTTTTGTCGGAGCGTATGCCGCTTTCATAAACCTGGATTGGTTGAGGAAACGGATATGGTGGGTTTTCGGCCTCTGCATGCTTGGCCTCGTGCTGACCTTGATTCCAGGATTGGGGGTCAAGGTCAATGGTGCTCAAAGATGGTTGGGTTTGGGCCCTTTGCGGATTCAACCCTCTGAGTTTGCGAAGATCGGTTTGGTTTTCGCTCTTGCCTCTTATTTTTCTTCGCGGCAAAGGGAAGTCAAATCCTTGCTCTATGGATTTGTGGTTCCCTCCGCCCTGATTGGGTCAATGTGCGGACTTATCATTCTACAGCCCGATTTCGGGACCTGTTTTCTTTGCGGGGCAGTGGCCGCCACCATGATGTTTCAAGCAGGCACAAGCCTTCGCTGGCTTTTGCCTGCCGTGGGCTTGGCGATCTTTCTTTTTTCCATCCTCGTATATTTCGATCCACACCGCATCCGTCGGGTCACTTCATTCTTGGACGTCGAGGCAAACGCCAACGACAGCTCTTTTCAATTATGGCAGGGTATGCTGGCTTTCGGGGTCGGCGGAGTCGATGGCGTGGGATTGGGCATGGGCCGTCAGCAAGTTCATTTTTTGCCGGAGGCCCACACGGACTTTATACTTCCTGTCATCGGTGAAGAGCTCGGCTTGGTTTATACCCTCGGAATCGTTCTTTGTTTCCTCCTCATGTACGTGGGAGTCTCCTGGAGGTTGCTGCAAGCCCCGAGACTTTACGAATATTTGTTGGCCATGGGAGCCCTCCTTTTCGTTTCTCTACAAGCAATCATCAACATTGGCGTGGTGACCGGATCGATGCCAACCAAAGGCATGTCCTTGCCCTTCATCAGCTACGGGGGCTCGAACCTCATGGTGACTTTTATTTTCGTCGGGTTGATAATCAACGTCTTCCGGCGTTGGGACAACCCCAAATCCCTCAAGCCACGAGAACTATGAGAAACGTCGTCATTGCATGCGGAGGTACGGGTGGACATCTTACCCCGGGGATCGCCTTGGCCCAAAGCCTTGAAGAAAAAGGGTGCCCCTGCTGGCTCTTCATCAGTCAGAAGGCGGTGGACGGTAGGCTGGCCAGCAAGTATCCGAACTTATCATTCGTTCCCATGCCGGGCTCGCCCCTGATCAGAACTCCGCTTGGCTTGTTGCGTTTTTTCTATGGTTTTGCCCGTTCATTTTGGAGCTCCTACCGTTTTTACAAAAAGATTGGAGCGGATGCCCTCGTGGGATTCGGAGGGTTTTCGTCTTTCGGGCCAGCCATGGCTGCCCGGATGAGAGGCATGCCCGTGTTCATTCACGAAGCAAACCGGGCGGTGGGTAAAGCGGTTCGCTTTTTGGCCAAACGCTCCACCCGGGTATACCTGCCCGAGGGAATGCAACTGGAGGGTATTTCGCCCGAAATTATTCATAACGTCGGCTATCCACTTCGTCAGGAGTTTCGCCGGATTCCGCGTGAACGGGCCCGCAAGCAACTAGGGGTTGCTCAGGGAGACCGTCTCCTCGTTGTTCTCGGAGGCAGTCAGGGAGCCGCCTCCCTGAACCGTTGGGTAAAGCAAAACATCGAGGAACTGGCCAAGGAAGGAATCTCGACTTATTGCCTGACCGGAATGAATAAGGAAAGTTCCGGAGTCATTCAACTCGATGGTCCCATCGGGCAGACGATAACGAGTCGATTCGTTCCCTTCACCGACGAAATGAACGCCGTTCTATCGGCCGCGGATCTGGTTCTGTCACGCGCCGGCGCGGGAGCCATTGCCGAGATCGTTCGTTGCCGGGTCCCGTCCATTCTGGTCCCTTATCCTCATGCCGCGGACAATCACCAGTATCTCAATGCGAGCTTTCTTGAGCGAAAAGGGGGTGGCATCGTGTGCTTGGAGGAAAAATTGGATACGATCCTGCTCGATGAAATTCGCGAAGTCATGTTCAACGAGGAATTCCGGGCCATCTTGAGAAGAAATCTTTTCTCCATGGATGGGGGCGACGTGGCGGGTCTGCTTGCCTCGGACCTCATTCAATCGCTCAAGGATCGCCCTCACCGTGAGTCCGTCCCCGGCGGAGTTCTCAGAATGGTCGGATGAAAGACCCCAAGCGAGTGCTTTTGTTGGGTGCCGGAGGGATGGGAATGGCTCCTCTTGCTCTGTATCTCCAGGGAGCGGGCATTCAAGTCGAGGCCTATGACGACCGTTTTGCCGAACCCCTCCGTTCCCGCCTCTTGGGTGAAGGGATCGAGGTTTTGGGCGAACCCATGCCCACATGCGAACCGGATTGCGTGATTCGATCGAGCGCTGTTGCCGAGGATAGTTCTCAAGTATCCCCCTGGATCAAGAAAGGCATACCGGTTTACCGTCGGGGAGAATTTTTGGCCAAGTTTACGGCCCGCCGAAAAACCCTGGCCGTGGTCGGAAGTCATGGAAAGACGACCACCACGGGGATGCTCGTGTGGGCCTTGGAGCAAGTCGATTTCCCCTTTTCCTATTTGGTCGGAGGCTGTTTCCGGGACGAATCTTTGCCCCCTGGGAAGTTCATGCGCAAATCGTGGATCATTCTCGAAGTGGACGAAAGCGACGGAACAATCGAAGCCTTTTCACCCACCACGACCCTCGCTCTGAATTGCGATTGGGATCACGTTGACCGTTACGAATCCAGCGATTCGCTCGCCACCACCTTTCAAGGCCTTTTTACGCGGACCAAAGATTGCTTGATCGTTCCGAGCGGCTCGTCTTTGGCGGAATGGGCCCAAGCCAATCCACCCTCGCGTCTGGTCCCCTTCGATCCATTGGCCGACCCCGCCGACTACTTCGAGTCCAACCGGCGGGCCGCTTTGGCGGCAGGCGAATCGATGGGCATCGATCTTACTGGCGTTGATTTCACGAAATTTCCCGGGATGAAGCGTAGGCAATCGGTTCTTTATGATTCCGAAACCCGGTGCGTAGTCGAAGACTACGCTCACCATCCGACCGAGATTCGGGCCTTTCTAAGCCAGCGCAGGGTTCAACTGCCCGATCATCTTCTTCAGGTCGTCTTCCAACCCCACCGGTTTTCCCGTACCCAAGCCTTGGCGGAGCACTTGGCTGACGAATTGTCCCAAGCCGACGATCTTCACCTCATGCCGACTTACGGAGCCTTTGAGAAATTTGATCAAGCTGGCTCGGCCGAAACCCTCATGGGATACCTTCCCCCCCGGCTTCGGGAGCGTACGCGGATTTTTTCTGAATTTTCTGAATTGCGGGCGGCAATCGGTCCCACGCCGCCGGACAAAGACCAAGTACTCTTTGTTGGGGCCGGCGACCTTGAACGCTGGGCTCATGCCTTTGCCTCCTGGGAACACGCAAAGGGAGACAAACACGACGCCTTCGCTCACTACCTTTCGACCCGCTTGTCCGCTTCGACCCAATTGACCGCCGACGAGCCTCTTGCCTCCAAGACGACCATTGGAGTCGGAGGGGCATCCCGTTGGTATGCCGAACCCGCTCATTCCGAGGACCTGCGTACCATCGTCGAAGCCTGCAACCTCTTTGGAATCCAAAGGGCCATGATTGGACGGGGGTCGAACCTCATCATCCCGGACGAAGGCTTCGGCGGTCTCGTCCTGCGGCTCAAAGGACCGTTTTGGAAAGAGATCAGTCCGAGAACCGAAGATACCCTCGTCGTCGGGGCGGGAGCCAGGCTGAAGGAAATTTGCAAATTTGCCTGCGAACGGGGACTCAAGGGATTTGAGTTTTTGGAAGGCATCCCGGGAACCCTTGGAGGGGCCCTCCGGATGAATGCCGGGGCGATGGGTTGGGAAACCTTCGACCTGGTCGAGTGGGTATCCTTTCTTTTGCCCGACGGAACGATCCGGCAAATTCCAGGCGCCGACCTGGACGTCGGATACCGCTACTGCAAGGAAGCCTACGAAGGGATCGCTCTACGGGCCAAACTACGGGCGGAAGGACGTTCGGCTCACCGGGCCATTCGAAACGTTATCGACAAGCTTGCCCGCAAGAGACGGAGCACGCAGCCCAAAGAGTCCAGTTCGGGTTGCATCTTCCGCAACCCCGAAGACGTTTCTGCCGGCTTGCTCATTGATCAGGTCGGAATGAAAGGCGAGCGAGAGGGTGGGGCGGTTGTTTCCGATTTACATGCGAATTTCATCGTCAACGAAGGCGGAGCGTCGGCCGAGGAAGTGATTGCCCTGATCAAGCGCGTCCGTGACCGGGTCAAAGAGAGCAACGGGCATATTCTCGAGCCCGAAGTCACCCTCATGGGGAAATCATGGAAGGAATATTTATCCTGAAAAAAAGAAGCCAATGAAGAATGAAGCAAGCATCACCGTACTCGCGGGGGGGATCGGCTCGGAAAGAGAAGTATCCCTTTCGACCGGCAAGGCCCTGACCGAATCCCTCGCGAAGTCCTTCAAAACCCACATGATCGACCTGACCGAGGAAGCTTTGCCCGCTGGCCTGGATCCCGCGGAAACCATTGTGTTTCCAGCCATTCATGGAACTTTCGGAGAAGACGGAGCCCTCCAGTCTTTGCTTGAGAAAGCCGGTTTTTCTTATTGCGGAAGCGGTCCCGAATCGAGCAGGCTTTGCATGGACAAGCACCTGTCCAAAGAAGCCGTCCGTGAAGCCGGCGTCCGGGTGTCCCCCGATCTTTTGTTTTCCGACCCCTCGAGCGTCGACGTGGAGCGGACGGTGGCCGAACTCGGGTCTCATTTGGTTTTGAAGCCGACCGATCAAGGAAGCAGCGTGGCTCTTCACGTGGTGAACGGAGCCGACGAGTTGAAACAGGCCCTCTTCTCCGTTGGCACGGGCAACTGGATGATCGAGCGCCGGGTGTTTGGTCGGGAAGTCACCGTCGGAATCCTCGGGCATTCCGCTATGGGGATCGTCGAAGTCATTCCCGTGGGCGGAGTGTATGATTACGAGAGGAAATACTCCGCCGGTTCGACCGAATACCGATACCCAGCCGTTCTTACTTGTGAAATCGAAACCACGCTGCGGAAATTTGCCCTGACTGCTTTCGACGCCTGCGGGTGCCGGGATTTCGCTCGGGTCGATTTTATTATTTGCGAAGACGGCAACGCTCACTTTTTGGAAGTCAACACCCTGCCGGGCCTCACCGCGACCAGCCTGTTGCCCAAAAGCGCCTCCTGCGCCGGCTATGATTTCGACCTCTTGACCGCTCGCCTCGTGGAACCGGCTTTCCAAAGGTTCTCTCAACGATCTCTTCTATCCGCTTAACCTCGAAGCCCATGCGAAAGAAAGAAAAAAAGGACAAAACGCCCGGGGTCGGTTGGAAAAAACTGGCTCCCAAAACTTCCCGCCGACCCGCTTCGCGGGCTGCTCTTCGCAAGAGACTCTCCTCTCTTTCACGAATTTTTTTGCTTGTCGCTCTGCTTGGCTTCCTGGGCTATGGCGCCTGGTGGGTCGACAGGCTTCTCCGGTCTGATTCCGGACCCATCGACCTGACCGGTCCCGGAATACCCGTTTCATCGATCAGTTTCCACTCCGACGGTGTGCTTTCGGCCCATTGGTTCGACAATTGGTTCGGTCCTCTGCGCGGACGTTCCCTGATGGAACTCGACATTGACGAAATGCAAGAAGCCCTCATGGCGGAGGATCAAATTTCCTTTGCCCGCGTAAGCCGGGAATTCCCCGACGTTCTGCGGATCGAGATCAAGGAAAGGCATCCCATACTCGTTCTGCGCCTCGGTTCCAATAACGGTGGCTATCTGGATTGGCTGGTGTCGCCCGATGGCACCATTTACCAAGGTACCGGTTACCCTCGCTCCGCGCTGTCTCTGCTTCCATCCTTAAGCGTCGATTCAGCCCTCCTCCAAGCAAAGAAAGAAGGCAAAGGCTATGAACGCTTGGAAGGGATTCCCGCCGTTGCTCCTCTGCTAGATTTGGTCAGGCGGGAATACCCGGCCATTTACCGGGATTGGCAAGTCGTTTCATATGAGAGGCCCAACGCGACTGACCCGGGCGCTCATGTGCTCATTCGGTCCGGCCGGGTTCGGAGTCTCCGTTTCAGTCCCGGCAACTACCAAGCGCAAATGAGACGGCTCCATTACCTCCTGCTCGAGCCCAACTTTCGCAAGAGCCCCCTGATTGATTCGATCGACCTGTCTCACGGCCGGTCGGTCTTCGCAAAAATTTAAGACAACCTTGAACGACCCCAACTTCACAGGAGAAACCCCATCATGAGCAAAATCATCGGAGCCGTAGAAATTGGAACTTCCAAAGCGAAAGCCTTGGTTGGAGAAGTGACCGAAAACGGGAAGTTGAGCATCGTGGGCATGGCCTCGCGGCCCAACGAAGGCATGCGTAAAGGAGAGATCGTGGACTTTCGCAAAGCCGCCGATGCCGTGCATGCCTCCTTGGAGGAAGCCGAGAAAATGTCCGGCACCACGGTCGATTCCGTTTACCTGGCTCAAACCGGCACTCATCTTCGTGGACAGATGCTGTTTGGTTCGGCCTCGGTCAGTTCTTCGGAAAACCGGGTTTCCGCCTCCGATTTGGACCGTGCGTCCAAGGAAGCGAAACTCCGTCAACCCGAAGAAGGGCGTTCTTACGTTCATCACATACGCACGCCCATGCTGCTCGACGGCAGGCCAGTTGAAGATCCGGTCGGAATGATCGGCAAAAAAGTCGACCTGGGTTACTGGAGTGTGGACGGAGACGATCAAGCTATCCGGCAAGCTCTTCACGTCATCACCAATTACGCCGGCCTCGAAGTGGCCGACCTGATCCTCTCCTCGATCGCATCCTCGACCATGATGGCCGGCCCTGACCTGCGGAGGGCGGGGGTTCTCGTGATCGACCTCGGCGCAGGGGTGACCGACCTTTCGCTCTACCGTCATGGCTACGTCGCCTACACCGGAGTCATTCCGGTGGGGGGCGATCACCTGACCGGAGACCTGAGCATGGGCTTGCGCGTACTCGAGCCCTACGCCGAAAAACTCAAGATCGAGCACGGAAAGGCAAGCCCCGATCCCAGCGACGCGGACGAAGACGTCTGGATCATCGGGAACAAGACCATCGGAGACCGTTCGATTCCGAGAAAAGCGATCTCCGACGTGATTCACGTCCGGATCGTCGAACTATTCGAAATCATAAGCAAGGAACTGGGCAAATTGCTCGACCCCGCCGAACTGAGCGGGGGCGTTTTGTTGACCGGAGGGGGCAGCAAGCTTCCCGGAATCGAAATCGTCGCTACCAAAGTGCTCGGGTTGCCCGTACGCAAAGCCACTTTCACACCAGGTATCGATTCGGAACTGGCCACCCCGGAAAACGCCACCGTTCTCGGTCTTCTTCACTATGGATTGGAAGATCACGGGCGTCCTCCAGGGCAAAAGGAAAGCGACGAACAATCACCCGGATTCTTTGGCAAATTGGCCGGCATGGTCGGCATAGGCTGAAGCCAAGCGAAACCTTGAACACCCCAACCTGAAGAAACACCATGAGCCAAGAAAATTTATTCGACCAAGAAACCACCTTTTCACCGGCCAACGAAAACACCGGCATTCGGGCCAAGATCATCGGAGTGGGAGGGGCCGGAGTTTCCCTTGTCGACGGGCTGCGCTTTGATGACTTTCAAGGAGTCGAACACCTTGCCGTGGACGTTGATTCCCGAGCTTTGGCCGACTCGATTGCCTCCGAAAAACTGGCCTTCGGTCGTCGACATACCCGGGGCATGGGAACCGGAGGCGAATACCTGCTCGCCCGCAAGGCCGCCGAGGAAGAAAAAGACGTCATCCGCAAACACCTCGAAGGGGTGGACCTCGTTTTTTTACTGGCCGGCTTGGGAGGAGGAACCGGAGGCGGCGCCGTGCCCGTTATCGCCCGCCTCGCCCGGGACGCGGGAGCCCTTGTCTTTGCCTTTTGCCCCTTGCCCTTCAGTTGGGAAAAAAGCCGGCATGCCCAAGCCGAGGAATGCCTCGCCGAACTGCGCAAACACGCCAACGCCGTGGTGCCCCTTCCCAATGATTCGCTTTTGCAAGTCGGAGGACCCGACGCCACCGCCTTGGAATGCTTTGCCGAAGCCGGCCGAAACGTCGGCAAAGGGATTTCGGCCATTTGCTCGCTGGTCTTTCGCAGAGGCATGATCGACGTCGACTACGCCCACCTGCGCAAAGCCTTCAACCGCCGTTCCGGACGCACCCTTTTCGGATACGGGGAAGGGGAGGGGCCTGACGGGATCCGCCACGCTCTGCGCGAACTCATGGTCTGCCCCATGTTGCATTTGCCTGACGTTTCGAAAGCCGCCGACGCCCTTCTCATATTGATTACCGGAGGAACGGGCATGGGCATGGCCGCGCTCCAACAAGCCTCCATGGAAATCCGGTCTGAATTCAAAGCCGGCGAACACGTCGTCTTCGGTGCCCACGTCGACGAGAACATGGGCGACCGCGTGCAAATCACCGTGCTGGGAGCCACCGATTTGGAAGCCGGTCTGCCCGCCGCGGACGTCGCCCCCGTTTCCGAGCAAGTCATCTCCGCCTCCCCCAAAGCCAAACGGGCGCACCAATCCAAGCTTGCCTCGCAAAAAGCCAAACCGGAACCCGCCCCCGCCAAAGGCAAAAAAGGCAAGGAACCCCTGGACCAAAATACCTTCGAGTTCATGGAAGACGGCAACCAACGCGGTATCTTCGACGACCTGCCCTCGCGCAACCTGTACGAAGGGGAAGACCTCGACGTACCCGCCTACCTGCGCCGCGGGGTCAAGATCGCGGTCTAGGGTTCAATCGATTCCCACTGTTTGCCGTTCTCGTCGTAGAAACCCAATTCGGCGAGGAAATACTTCCACCCACCCGGAGAAGGGTAGGCGAAATAAAGCCAAGGAAAAGAGCCGTTTTTTGTCCAAGCCCAACCTCTTGTTTCATGATAGAACCAAAAGGACGAATCCACCAATTCCACTGGAAAGAGCCAGCCCATTTGCGGATGAAAGATCCATGACTCGTCCCGGTCGTAAAACGTTCCGAACCACGAACCCGTTCTCCACTTGTTCGATCCATCGAGAACCGTTCCCGACCTGATTGAACTCGCGACTACCGAAAAATTGGAATCCGCGCTTCCCTGGTAAGAAACACCCTCCGTCAATGAGGTAATGTTTCCAGCACCGTTTACGTTTAGGACCGTCCCGTTCTCGTCCACGAACACAGTGGGCACAGTGGCGAAATCGGCCGGGCTCTTCAATTGACTCACCGCGAAATGCAAATGCGGAC
>JAYOMW010000092.1:0-12971 GCA_038121045.1 Opitutia bacterium | reverse complement strand
TGCAGACCCAGATGGGTACCCAGATTCATGCCGGTAACAATTTCCGACGGGTGGTCGAACTCATTCAGTCGGGTGCCATCGGAGAGGTCCGCGAAGCCCATACCTGGGTCAGCCGAGCCTGGGGATGGAAAAGCCCTGCCGACGACACCCCCAAGGAAGTTCATCCTGTGCCTGATTTTCTCGACTGGGACCTGTGGATCGGGCCCGCCCCCTTCCGTCCCTTCAACAACGTCTATTTTCCCGGGCCGAAATGGTATCGATGGTGGGATTTCGGCAACGGGACGATGTCTGATTTGGGCAGTCATCGCAACGACCTGCCTTGGTGGGCTCTTAAATTGGATGCCCCTCTGACCATCGAGCCGCTTACGGGCCCCAAGCCGCACCATGACATCGCGCCGGCCTCCATGAGCGTCAAGTATACTTTCGCGGCCCGGGGCGACGGATACCCGGCTCTTGAGCATACCTGGTACCAAGGAACCGAAAAGCCCAAGATCTGGCGCGACAAGAAGATTCCTCAATGGGGCGACGCCACCCTTTTCATTGGAGAGAAGGGCATGGTCATTTCCGATTACGGAAGACACGCGCTCCTTCCCGAGGATAAGTTCAAGAACTTCGAAAGGCCCAAACCGTGGATCGAACCTTCCCCCGGGCAGATGGCCGAATGGATACGGGCTTGCAAGGGCGAAGGCCCCGAAGCCCTGTGCAACTTTGCCTATGCTGGCCCTCTTACCGAGGCCAACCACTTGGGTAACGTCGCCTACCGGGCTCAGAAGAAATTGGAGTGGGATGCCAAGAACATGAAGATTCCCAACGCCCCTGAAGCGGAGAAGTATCTCGGGCGTACCTACCGCAAGGGTTGGAAGCTGGCTTGACAAAGGGAATTGTGAAAGCCCACTCCATCTTTGGATGGACCCCGCTGTCACTTTTCGGGGTGTTCTTGTTCTCGAGCTGTCAACCTACTCCCACTACTGGACCTCGATTGCTTCTTGAGCAAGTGCAGGTGATCGATACCCATATCCACCTGTACGATACCAATCGATCCGAGGGCGTGGATTGGCCGCCGCCTACCGACAAAGTCTTGTACCGTCCCGTGTTGACCGAGCACTTTGACGAAGTGGCGGACCGGGAAGGTATTCCATCCACCGTGATCGTGGAAGCGAGCAGCCGGGTCGAAGACAACCAATGGGTGCTCGATCTAGTCAAGCATAACCCGGAGCGCTACTTGGCTCTAGTCGGAAACTTGCCCATTGGCACCGATGAATTCGCAGGTTTGCTTGATCGTTTTTCAAAGGATTCCCGTTTCGTGGGTATCCGGATGAGGGACCGGCCGGGTGGAGATGCCTTTTTTTCCGATGCGGTTTGGCGGGACTTGGGCTTGCTTGCGAAAAAGGGGCTGACCCTCGACGTGCTTATCCATAATTTCACGATTGACGAAGTTACGGAAGTCGCGAAGCGGTTGCCCGAGCTCAAGATCATGATTAACCACTTGGGGGGCTTGTCCATCACCCATGATCCTCTTACTGCGGAATGGAAGAATTCGATCAAGCAGGCCGCAGCCCAACCTAACGTTCATTGCAAAGTGAGCGGCATTTTTCAACGTTCCGGTGTCAAGCCTCCGCCCAAGGAACGATCCTTTTACGCTCCGGTCTTCAAGATCGTTTACGAGGCCTTTGGTGAGGACCGGATTGTTTACGGCAGCAACTGGCCGGTCACGGACCGCGGCGGTAGTTATTTCGAACAATTGAGCCTTATTCGTGATTACTTTGAACTTGATTCCGGATTACTTGCCGACCGCGAAAAACAACAACTGATCGAGAGAAAACTCTTCCGGGATAACGCGGTCAAGTTCTACGGGCTCGAATAAATCTTTTCGGTTTCCTTGCTGGAAATCTTGAAGTTTTTCGTGAAGCGGAAAACGATTTTCAAAGTGGAGGGAAACTTATACCATCTTCGCGCCCCATAAGAGTCGGGTTGTTTTAATCGATGAACGAGCACACATATTCGCAAGTTTCTTTGCTTACGTCGATGGTGAATCCACTGTTTGCGCTCACTTCAAAGGCCTGACCTTCACGGTAAGCATTTGATTCCTCCGAGCCATCCAAAACGACTTTGCAGTCGCCGGCTATGATTTCCATTTTTTCGGCCTGTTCGGTATTGAAGTGATAACTTCCCGGATAAATGATTCCTAGCGTTTTCTTGGATCCGTCTTCCAAAACAATCGAATGGCTGACAACTTTGCCGTCAAAGTAGACGTTGGCTTTGGCGTGAACGGTTACGTTTTCGAATTGTGTGTTACTCATGGAGTCCGTGGTTTGATGAAGGGTTGAAAAAAGTGATTACATAGGAGCGATCCGTCTAGAGCCGACGTCGGTGGTGAGCAGGACGTGGGCATCGAAACTTTCCGCTAGCAATTGATTCTTCAGTTCGGCATGGGCGGGTTCGTCCCATAAATTCTTGTGTTCCCAAGGATCGTTCTTCAAGTCGAACAATTCGCCGACTCCCTTGCCGTGGTAGACGCAGAGCTTGTGCCGGCGGGTACGATGCATGGTGGCATAGGTTCCGCTTCCGCCCGTGAAGTGAGGGTCGAGGGCATCGAAATATTCGCAACGGACGAATTCGCGGTGGTCCGCTCCGTCCGTTTCACCGGATAAAATGGGCAGAAGGCTTTTGCCTTGAAAATAATCGGGCAAAGGAACGCCCGCCAATTCGAGAAGGGAGGCCGACAGATCCATCATTTCAACGAGCGAGTCGCGTTGGGCGTTCCTTTCAAACCGTCCGGGCCATGAAAAGATGAGGGGCACGCGGACCAAGCCTTCGTAAAAGCGGCAACCCTTGTACATGAGCCCGTGATCTCCAAGCGTTTCCCCGTGATCGCTCGTGAAGATGATAACGGTGTTATCGCGTTGTCCGGTTTCTTCCAAAGCTTGAAGGATACGCCCGAACTGATCGTCGATCTGGGCGATCATGGCGTAGTAGCGCGCTTGAGCTCTTTTGGCGTCGTGTTCCTCGGGCGTACGGACTTCATCCTGGAAATCGCAATCCGCGAGCTTGGCCTGAGCTTCCAGGTCGCTTTTCTTGAAATGCGGACCAGGCATCTTATCCGGATCGAACCGTTCAGCGTAACTTTTGGGAGGGATGAAGGGCGGGTGGGGATCGTACACGTTGACATTGAGCAACCAGGGCTCTTTGCGTTCCTGCCCGATGAATTCGATCGAGCGTTCGGAGGCCCAGGTCGTTTGGTGCAACTCCGTGGGTACCCGTTCTTCGCTCTCCCTGAGCTTGTTCAGGTCGCCACCTCTTTCTCTCACCCAGTCGGCGTAGTCGTGTCCTTCCTCCCAATCGTCCCGGGGAGCATGACTGAATTTCCAGTAACGGAACCCGTCGTTGATTCTCGGCTCGGTCCGCTTGCCCGAGCTTTGCAAATGGAATTTTCCGATCATCCCGCAATCGTAACCGGCATCGGCAATCAGTTTGCTGATGACGGGAGGCCAGTCGGGAAAGCTCTCGTTTCCGTTGCGGGTGTTGTGAACCCGGCTTGGATAAAGACCGCTCATGAAGCTAGCCCGGCTGGGCGTGCAGATCGGGCTCTGACAATAAGCGTGGGTGAAGGCCGTGCCCTCGCTTGCCAATGAATCCAAAACGGGTGTTTGCACGTGCGGGTTGCCCAAGGCTCCGATCGTGTCGAAACGTTGTTGGTCGGTACAATACCAAAGTATGTTCGGGCGTTCGTTCATCCGAATAAGTTTACCTCAATAGGTTTTCTTTGCCGAACCTTTCTTTTTCCAGAGAAGAAGGAAAAGCGCCGCAAGAAGGAAGCATAGAGAAATGGGACGGGAAAGGAGAGGAAGGTAACTGCCTCCGCTTGCCATCAGTCCGGCGCACAAGTTTTCTTCCGCCACGGGGGCCAAAACGAAGCCGATGACGAAGGCGGCCAAGGGTAGCTTCGCTCTTTCCATCTTCCATCCCAGAAGGCCGAAAAGGATCATGATCACGACGTCAAACCAAAGCCCGTTCAGGGCATAAGCTCCCCAAATGCAACAGCTCGCAACCAGGGGAAAAAGGATTTTCTTCGGAACGAAGGAAAGCTTGGCGATCCAACGGGCGCAGCCGACCATGATCAAGTACATCATCAGGTTGGCTACCAATACCGTTCCGATGATGGCGTGAACGGCATCGGGGTTTTGCCGGAAAAGAAGAGGCCCGGGTTGCAAGCCGTGAACGATCAAGGCTCCGAGCAGAACGGCTCCGATCACGCTTCCCGGAACACCGAGGGCAATCAAAGGAATCAAAGCTCCGCCCACGGTGGCGTTGTTGGCCGATTCCGAAGCGACGATCCCGTCCTCGCTTCCTTTCCCGAAATCTCCTGGTTTGCCAGAGGCCCGCTTGGCCGCCATGTAAGCGGCAAGAGAGCCGATGTTCGCGCCCACCCCGGGCAGGACTCCGATCAAAGTTCCGATTCCCGAAGACCTGAGCAAATTGGCGAGCTGTTTTTGCCATGTTCCGAGCGGAATCCAAGCCGAATCGTTTCCCGCCACTTTTTCAACCTTCCCCCCTTTTCCCGTTATGTCTTCGAGAATCTTGCCTATGGCGAACATGCCTATAAGGACCGGGATGAGGCGGAAACCTTCGTTCATGGAAGTCATACCCAAGGTCCACCTGAGTTCACCGGTTGCGGGGTGCATTCCGGGCATGGCCACGAGCACGCCGAGACTTCCGGCAAGCAAACCGCGGACCCGCGTGGAATCTCCCACTCCTGCGAGCAAGGCAAGGGCCAAAACGACGAGTGAAAAAAGTTCGAATGGCCCGAGCTTGGTCGACCAATCGGCCATCGGTTCGGACAATTGCCAAAGGGCGAGCCAGGAAATGAGACCCCCGAAGAGCGAGGCACCTGCCCCGAGCCCCAAGGCTCGGCCGGGTCGTCCCGATATGGCCATTGGGTAACCGTCCAAGGTGGTCATGACGGCGGCTGGAGTCCCCGGCATGCGCAACAAGGTGGCACTGATCAGTCCGCCGCTTACCGCACCCACGTACATGGCGACAAGAAGGACCAGTCCGGCAGCCGGTTCCATGGAAAAGGTGAGGGGTAAGGACAAGGCGATCAACATGGTTCCGGTCAACCCTGGTACGGCACCGACCGTTATTCCGAGAATCGTCCCGATAAGAACGAGACCGAGGATCGAAGGATCTGAAAAAAGTTCGATCATACCTTTCTCCCCTCTTTGATGACCAGGACCAAGCACACGACGACCACTCCGACTACTATCCATTCGACCGGAGGCAGGGGCGTGGGTTTTTCGATTACGATCCCTCTCAAGTTGGCGCTGCGTCGACTAATCGTTTCCCGCAGCGGCGTGCCCACTTCAAAAACCGGATCCATGTGGAGGTTGCGCAGGCGTTCCTGAACGGTTTTGGTCGCCATGGTTTCACGCAGAAGATTTTCCAAATAAGCGAGCCGTTCAGGAGGCGTTCCTTTGGGTGCCCACCAAAATTGCATGATTCCGTGCACCGAATCGACGCCTTGCTCCTTGGCCGTTGGAAGATTAGGGAAGGACGATTCTCGCTCTTCGCTAAGTACTGCAAGAGCCTTGATGCCTGCCGCCTTGAACTGTTCGTATTCGGCAATGGAAAAGCCCGTCAGATCGATATGCCCTCCCTTGAGCTGAGCCAGTCGCTTGGCTCCGCCTCCGGTTTGCGTGAAGCGGAACTTCGCACCTGGTTTGCCTTTTTGGAGAAACAGAGCCGAGTAGTGGTTGGGGGCTCCCAGGTTGGTTCCGAAAACCAGTTCGTACGGACTCTTGACGGCTTCCTCCATGAGCTCACCGAGAGAATTGAAAGGGCTATTCCCACTGACCGCAATCACCACCCCGCTTCGCCCGGTAGCGGCGAGTGGCTCGAAGTCGGACGGTCCCCAATCCGCGTTTCCATAGTGCTGTGCGGTGTAAATGCCGTCGTGCAGGCAGAGGATCGTGTGGCCGTCCGGTTCGGCCTCGCGGGCGGTGCGGCTTCCGATCGTTCCGCCTGCTCCCGACAAGTTCTTCACGACGATGGGGTGGGGCGAGAGGTTGTTATCCCGAATCGCCTGCTGGAAAATACGCACGAAGACATCGCTGCCTCCTCCTGCCGCGAAGGGTACAATCACGGTGATCGGTTTTTCGGGAAACTCCCCCATCGCGGGCAAGCCAAGCAAAAGGCTTGCCCAGCAAACAAGGGCAAGCCTGATCACAAAGCGAGTTTTCGACGAAAAGGCGTTGAGCATCATCTCACTCATAACCTTGATTCAGTGCCGTTGGAAGCCTCAACCTTCGCGAGGATTATTTTATCAATATTACCCAAAAATGATCGCCAAAATGTGATAAAATCGTCTATTTTGTATATTGATTATTATGTATATCGACCGAAGAAAAATGATGCAGGGAATGGCGGCCGGTTTCGGCGCCGCCCTAGGTAGTGGGTTGGTTCCTAACTTGGCCCAAGCCGCCCCCCTTTCAAAATCCAACCCCAAACGGGTTATTTTCTTCATGCAAAACCAAGGTTTCGATCCGGCTACGGCCATTCCTGCCGGCATGAAGAACAGCGGTTCTTTAGCCAAGGCGAAATTGCCCGAACCCATCGAAGCCTTGGAGCCATTCAAGGAGCGTATGCACATCATCAACGGTTTGCACGGAATGCATACCAGTCCCTCACACAGTCCCTTCTTCGGAGCCTTGGGCGGATACCGGGGGGGAGACGGAGTAGCGCCGAGCGCCTCCACCATCGACTACGAATTGAGCAAGGTTCTTCCCGAAACGCTCCTTCCCCATTTGTGCGTAGGGATGGACTCGATCGAGAACATGAGGGCCAAACCCACGGTCGCTAATCTTTCGGCCAGGGGCGCCGGTCAGCCTATCTTCATGCACTCGAATCCGAACCATTTGTACGAAATGCTCTACGGGGGGATTTCGGAAGGTGCAATCCGCAAACAGCACGAGGCCCGCTCAAGCATGTTCGACCGGATCGAATTGCTGGCTCGGGCCAAGGGCAACGACCTTCCCTATGCCGACAAGCAGCGTTATGGTCAGTACGTTCAAGGTTTTAACGACATCAATGGATTGCGCGAACGCCTCGGCAGTGTTTCCGCCCACTTGCGCAAATTTGCTCCCGAGGTAGACGAAGGTTATGCCAAACCCGAATTCGAAACCGATTGGCACGATCGTATTTTGGACCTTGGCATTTCGGCTCTTAAGTCGGGGATCACCAGCGTGCTTACGATCGGTTCGGGTCGGGGTGAAATTTTCGGAGCTTGGAAGGGCTTGGGTGTCGAGCAACAGGGGCACAATTTGGGTCATATGAAGCAACCCAACAACCCCATTTGGGTCAAGATCCGCCAATACAACAGCCGGATGCTCGTCAAGCTCATGGAGCAACTCGAAAGCGTTCCGGAGGGGAGCGGAAGCATGATGGACAACACTTTGATCGTGTACACGAGTAACAACGCCGATTATCAGCATACCTCGGGCAAGAACTGGCCCGTCATGCTGTTGGGCAATTACGATGGAGCCTTCAAGACCGGTTGCTTCACGCAATTGGACGGAAAGCGTCCGATCAACGCTTTGTACACTTCCATTTTGCGGGCTTCCGGCGTCCAGTGCGACCGTTTCAATATGTCCGAGCAATTGGCCGCCAAGTTCGATTCCTCAACGGGTCCCCTCAAGGAAATTCTGACATGAACAAAATGGCCCTCGCCCTCGCGGTGGCGGTCGTTGCTTCCCTAGGCGGGCTAGCCCTTGCGGGAAAAGAGTATGTTCCCGGACAAAAGCCCGGGGGAAACTTCGAGGATTACGCGAGCGTCTTTTTGGAGAAGCACTGTTTTGATTGTCACGATGACGAGACAAGCGAGGCCGGTTTAAACCTACTTGAAATCGGAAAGGTCGACGAGACCAATGCGGCGGTGTGGAAGTCGGTTTGGGCCCAAGTTACGCTTGAGGAGATGCCACCCAAAAAGAAGGCCCAACCTTCGATCGTTGATCGACTGCATTTTTCGGATTGGATCATCTCCGAACTGAGCCGCGAGATGAAGGACAAGGGAGGTTTTCATGCCCACAAGGATCCAAACAAGGGCAATTTCCTGAACCACGACCTGCTTTTTGGTCCATTGCCCGAAGGGATTCGGTTGCAGCCCACTTCTTCACCGGCCCGTATTTGGCGAGTCACGCCGCAAGAGCATATCACGCGGTTGAATGAGTTGATCAACCTGGAACCTGCCTATGATCCCGAGAAACCGGGTCTGCGTACGCGTGGCGACGTCGTTCCGACCAACCACGGGGGTGAGCTCAAGATGTATTTCGGAACGGACCGGATTACCAAATGGGAAGGGGGCACCGTGGCCTACGCCACGGCAGTGAAGAGCGTCCCCGTCGTGCTTTCCTCCGCCCGCAAGCATGGCTTGGAAAACTTTCCCCACTTCTATTCGGTAAACGGATCCGAAGCCAAGCAGATTCTCGCCAAGGCCGAGGACGTGCTTCGCTTCATGGCTTACGGGCCGCTCAGCTTGGTTGGGTTTCCCGAACAAATCACCGACGACCCCAAGACTTGGGACAAAGTCAAACCCAAGGGCGACCTTCGGGGTCTGCCCACCGCCATTGTGTACAACACCAAGGTCTCCCGGCCGATTACTCCTGTTTACGACTTGATGAAGGAAGAAAAGCTCACCGACGAGAGCCTTCGAGCCGCGGTCAACTTCCTCTTCGAGGCCTTGACTTTCCGCCCCCCTACGCTCGAAGAATCGAACAACTATCTCGGGATCGTCAAGGATTCGGTCCAAGAAGTGGGAAGGGAGAACGGTGTATTCATGGGTCTTTCGGCTATTTTTCTGGATCGCGATGCCCTTTTCAGGCCAGAGTTGGTCCGGTCAGGCAAACCCGACGGTCACGGACGGATCATGTTGCGGGATTGGGAGCTTGGTCTGGCGCTCAACCATGCCCTTAGTTACGTTCGGCCTGACGAGACGCTGCGCAAAGCCATTGCCGATGGCCGAATGAGGACTCGAGAGGACGTGAAACGCGAGCTTGTCAGAATGTTGGGCGACGAAAGCATCCGCAAGCCACGTGTCCTGCGTTTTTTCCGTGACTTCTTCGATTATGACCTGGGTGGCTACATCTGCAAGGATACCGCTGCCTTGGCGAAGACTGGGGTGAGCACCCAGGGAACGTCTCATTACCGGGCGATGTTTGACGCTACGGCAAGCACGGACCGTTTGATCGAACTTGTGCTTCAAAAAGACCGGGATGTCCTCAAGGAACTCCTGACCACCCGCCAAGTCGTGGCCACCGGTGCCGACAAATCCTACTTTGGCAAGAAAAACAACAAGCTTGAGCGTGATGAAGCTCTTCAAGCCCTAAAAAAGGCCGAAGAGGAAAGACTTAAAAAGGAGAAAGACGCGGTGGAGACTCTCGAAAAGGAAATCGAGGATCTCGAGAGAAAATTGCGCGATGACTCCGGGGATCAGGTTCCCCCGTGTTTCTTGGTCAACGGGGATTTTTCCAAAGTCGTGCTTGAAGAACCCGATGGCTGGGAGGTAGCAAGCGGGACAATCGATCCCAAGGAACTCGCTGAGAATCGTGTTGGCGGAGGACGCAAAGCCGTGGTTATCCAGCAAACTTTTGCCGAACCCATTCCCGCCAAAACCAAACTGGCGGTCCGCGTCGAGCGAAGCGACTCAAGTTCCCGTCCAATCGGTATCGTGGCCCTTTGGGACAGCGGTTCCGAAAACTTCAACCTGAGCCCTGATCTCGGATCTTTTCAATTCACGGTTCCTGCGGGCAAATCAATGACCGGAATCAAGTTTGATTCCCAGCGAGGAGGTCATGTCCTCTCCCGGGTTTCCCTTCGGGAAGACGTTGGGATTCTCAAGGTCTTGGCCCAAAAGCGAAAATCCTTGTCCGCCGCTCTAAAGAAACTTGCTCAAAGCAAGAAAAACAAAGGCAAAAAAGGGAACGCTTCGGTTACCCAAGCCAACCTGAATGGCTCGAGGATTTACGCCCGGGTCAGTCGGCGGTCTTTCGGGAACGGTTCCATGAAACCCGAACGGACCTTGGCCACTGCGCCGGAAGGCCAGCGTCTCGGCCTGCTGACCCATCCAAGCTGGCTGGTCTCCCATTCGGATGCAATGGACAACCATGCCATCCTGCGCGGGCGCTGGATTCGCGAAAAACTTTTGGGCGGCGGGATTCCCGACGTTCCGATCACTGTGGACGCCATGTTACCGGACGAGCCCAATACCTCTTTGCGGGAGCGCATGCGCGTGACCCGAGAAAAATACTGCTGGACATGCCACGAGAAGATGGATCCCCTCGGCCTGCCTTTCGAGATGTACAACCATGCCGGCCTCTTTCGGACCACCGAACTGGATAAGCCCGTCGATACCTCTGGTGAAATCATTGACAGCGGGGACCCCGCTCTCGACGGCCCGGTCAAGAATGCGTTGGAGATGATCGAGAGACTGTCTTCCAGTGAACGGGTCGAGCAAGTCTTCGTCCGTCATGCCTTTCGCTTCTGGATGGGTCGCAACGAGACCTTGAACGACGCCCCGGTTTTGCAAGCCGCCCACAAGGCTTACCAAGATAGCGGGGGAAGCATGAACACCCTTCTTGTTTCCCTGCTGACGTCCGACGCTTTCCTGTACCGCAGAGTCGAGCGTTAGGCGAAAGGTTGACCTGCCTGGTGCAGGATATCCTTCGAAAAAAAGGGTTCGATTTAGACTTCCATATTTGCAAAAGCTTCCAAATGCGGAAAAGATGGAGGTATAGTATTTTAAATTTTATCTTTTTTATGTAATTTCTCTTGTTATGAAGCTATCGCGTAGGCACTTTATTTCGACAACCGGAGCCGCTTTGGCTTTGCCCTTCCTGCCCTCCCTTTCGGCAGCCGGGGACCGAGCCCTTTTGCCGAACAAGAAGCTGGTTATGATGTACATCCCGAACGGGATCCTGCGCCGATACTTTTTTCCGGGTGAGGAAGATGCGGTTCTGCCAGGGTTCGTCGGCGGGTTTAATGCGGACAAGTTAAAGAACGACAAGCGTATCCCGAACAAACCGGGAATCTATCCGCTTGAGTTTACTTCCACGATGCGACCTTTGGAAAAGCACAAGGAAGACATAACCATGGTCACTGGCCTGGACCGCTCGTTCAAGCATGGTCAGGACGTGCATGCCCAGGGAGCCTCCTGTTACCTGACGAGCGTTTCCCCGGAGCAGGCGGCTGAGAAGGGGATGAGGCATCCCAATGGACGAAGCCTCGACCATGTAATCGGGGACAAGGTCGGACACACTTCCGTCTACAATACTCTCGAGATCAGTTGCAACGGATTCACCGCGGGAAAGGAGGATATTTTCTTCGATAATATTTCCTGGTACGGTCCGGGCAAGATCGCCCCATCCATCAAGAACCCGCGCAAGTTGTACGATCGTTTGTTTATGGCTGATTCCTACCGCAACCACGTTCAGGACGTGACCGACCTGATATTGGCTGATACCAAGAGTCTTTCGCGCAAACTGGGCAACGAGGACAAGAGTACTCTGGACGGATTCGTGACCATGATTCGCGAGATCGAACTACGAATCGAGAAGTTGGAAAAGATGATCAAGGGAGCGGACGTCAACCAACCGACCAATGAAATTTTGCCCCGAGGCGAATACATCAGGTTGCAGGCTGACTTGATGCTGGCCGCTTTGCAAATGGGAATCACCAACGTCAGCACTTTCATGATCGGTCCCGAGCGGTGGGACGCTTCGCTCATGTACGAGGGAGTTTTTCCCAAGCCTGTCCAGCACCACAACATGACTCATAACCAGAAAAAGGAGGAGGTGGCCAAGGAGTTGCAGAAAATCGATATTTTCCACTTGGAACAGTTTTCCTACGTCATTTCCCGGATGAAGGAAATCAAGGAGTCGGACGGAACGAGCCTTTTCCACAATTCTCTGGTCACCTATGGGGCGGGCTTGGGCGACGGGGCCACCCACCAGTATTTCGACCTGCCCATGATCGTGGCCGGCAAAGGTCAAGGGCAGATCAAGCAGGGCCGCTTCATCAAGTGCAAGAGCGGAACCCTGAACTCCAACCTTTGGCTCACCTTGGCTAACCTGATGGGCTTGGAAATCGATAGCTTTGCCGACGGCAACGCCGTAATTTCGGATTTGTGGACCTAGTCCATGCCTTGGCTTTTCCTTCGCTTGTTTCTTGCGGCGCTCTTGACCGAGGGTCTTTTCTTCACTCTTGCAGCCAAAGACTACGAGTCCTTCCTCAAGCCTCTCTTTGAGCAAAACTGCGTCAAATGTCACGGAGGAGAGAAAACCAAGGGAAAGGTCAACCTTAAGGAAATCGCAACCAAAGCCGACTTTCTGTCCAAACCGGAATTAATCAAGGAATTGATCGAGGTGATCGATTTCGCGGACATGCCTCCGGAAGACGAGGAGCAACTTCCGGACGAGCAACGGGAAAAAACGGTTCTGGTTCTAAAGGATTTCATGCGGCAAGCCGTCGCGGAGGCAAAGCAGGACAAGCCGAGGCTCAGCCGGCTCAACCGTTTCCAGTATAACAATTCCCTAAAGGATTTGTTCCGGATCCGGACCGACGTCTTTGAACTTTCGGAAAAAATGATGACTCGTCATGACAACTACTTGTTGTCCGCGGATCAGAAAATCCCCGATCGCGTCCGGGCATCGGCCAAGAACCGACCGAAAGGATTCCGTGAGGTCAGGCCTTTCCCGAAGGATTTGCGGGCCGCTCACGGGTTCGACAACCAGTCCGATCAACTGACCCTCTCTCCTCTTCTTCTCGATACTTTTCTGAAGCTGAGCGTTTCCATTTTGCAAAGTCCTGATTTCAATGAAAATACGGTAGGGCTTTGGGAGGAATTCTTTGCCGAACCGGAGAATTCTGCGGACATGGAAAAGGAAATCCGCGAACGCCTGAATCCTTTTCTCCGGTTGGCTTTC
>JAYOMW010000091.1:0-13070 GCA_038121045.1 Opitutia bacterium | reverse complement strand
ACAGTCGGCGTGGAGGCGAGCTTGATCTTTCCACCCTGTCCGGGCCGGGTTTCGGTTATCAAGTGGAACGAATTCAAGCGGTGGCCGGGGAGTAAAGCAAAGCTGTCTTTTTTCTCTACGGTTATTGCCATTGTGACTATGCAAGCAGAGAGATCGGGTCCATCTTCTCCTATGGAGAGGTTAATTTTCCGCTGGTCGGTTCTTTCCGAGCCACGGGTGTTGCTCGAGTCCTACCTGTTCTGCTCCTTGCTTCCCTTTTTTTTCTCAATCCTTCCGTCTTGGATCGTCGTCAGTGGAGGTCCCGTCCACAGGGATGGGGTGGTTGATTACAGCAGGGGTCTCGAGGCCATTCTTTTTGCTCCCATTGCGGAGACTGTTTTCATCTTCGCTCCCATCCTCGAGATTTGAAGGTATTTTAAACTGAGGCCGTTATGGGTAGTCCTTGGTTTTGCTCTTTTTTTCGAGCTGTTGCATACTCAACGGGGCTTTCTCGGTCACCTCATGTTATACCCGACCATGGTCTCCATGACCTTGGTTTACATGGCCATGCGCGGGAAATCTTTTCTATACGCCTTGCTTTTCACAATCGTAGTTCACGAGCTCTATAACTTCACCGTAGTCATGGGCAACGCCTATACCTACGACCGGTTTTTCTATTGAATGCCCGAGCCAATCGCGGAAGCGACGCTGCTTACCTGACGGTCAATTTGGGCCCCAAGGATTTTTTCAGCCAAGCCAGGTCACCATACTTGACCGCTCCGGGAAGAAATTTCGGATCCCGGTAATCGGTAATCGAGCCAAAGGTGAAGTCGCTTTTCTCTGCGTTTATCTCTTTCACCGAGGCCCCTGCTAGGTAGGCTGCGACGATTGCTTGAGCCTGCATTTCTCCAGTGCTGTGAAGGACGAGCTCTTTTCCATGGATCTGGTTGAGGTAGGAAACTACGGAGAGAAGGTCATGCACTTGGCGGGCGAACCTAGAATGGTTGAAACCGTGGGTGTAGCCTGCAAATTCTCGCTTGTTTGCAACCGTGCGGGCAGGCCCTTCTTTTCCTTCCATGAAGACCCGAGCCAAATAATGGCCCTCATCGCTTTGGGCCAACCCCTTGACGTTCTTGATTTCGTCCGCAAACCCCAGCCAAAGGTTGATCGAATCTGGTTCGTTGGCCGAATTGATTGGCTTGAGAAAAATGCGCTCTTCCGTTTTCAGGTTGATCAATTGGTTTTTTTCGTAGGAAAAAGTCGCCCTCTCGTCGTACTTTCGACCGATGATGGTTTCCCACGCCTTCCTGAAAACGGTCTTTTTTTGCTTTGGAGGGAGGCTGTTCAAAAGAGCGTCGTCGCGCTCGGCGAGCCACTTGGTTACTTTTCGCTCGAACTTTTCCCCACCTTCGGGTTCAGGGTGTCGTTCGTTCCAGACGGCGTGTTCCTGAGCGCTCAAAAGCTTGAAATCCTCCTCCACGATCGGCTCCTTGTGTCCAAGTTTCATGTGCCGGTTGAACCAGGAGTACATGACGGCCCGACTGACGTAATTGTAATTGTGTTTGAAGTGGGTCAGGTCGGGACAAATGGTGTTTTCAGCTTTTCCTAGAAGGGCGTAGAGTTTTTTTATCTCCGGAAAACCCTTGCCCGGCACGAGCATTTCCCTGGTCCAGTCATCGGCCGCCGTCATGCCAATGGGTTTGGGGGCGAAGAGGGCGGCTAGCTCGACGTTTCCCGTGCCGATTCTCAGCAAGCTTGCGTTCTCGCAGGTGCAGCCTCCCTGCATCGAACTGGAAACCATTCCGTTGGGGAAGGAAACGATCGGGCGCGGATCAAGGGCTCCCAGGATGATGGTTTGCGTCCCGCCCCCGCTGCCCCCCGTCACCCCGATGCGCTTGGGGTCAACGTCGGGAAGGGAGGCGAGGAAGTCGAGTGCCCGGATCGAGTTCCAAGCTTGCAGGCCGAAGATCGATTGCAGGCGGAGTTCGGCTTGAGCGCTGTAGAATCCCCAACTTTCCGGTCCTTCGAAATCAGGCCTTTGCTTGGCGAACCGGTGGGCCAATTGATAGGAGATTTGACGGTTGTCGGCATACCCGATCATGTCGTAGAGGAAGGTCACGCACCCGAGACGCGCGAGGGTGGCGCAGCGGGCGATCTTGGGCATTCTGCCCGACTCCTCGAAGCGTTCCGCGCCAATGACAATCTGCCTGCGCACTCCCTGTTCTCCCAAATCATGAAGGCGCCCTCCGTGTCCGTGCGGACAAAGAACGGCGGGGAGTTTTTCGGGTTTGTCGGTTTCCGGGCGAAAGAGCAAGCCCGTTACGAAGAAACCGGGTACGCTCTCGAAGTAAACTTTCTCGACGGTGAAGCCCGGGCGCTTGACTTTTCCGTGGACGACTGCATTCAAGGGGGTTTTTTCAGGCATCGGCCAAAGACCGTTTGCCACGAGGAGGCGCAGTTTGAGCTCCTCCGACCGGGACTCCCAAGCTTGGCTGGTTACGGGTGGTTCGAAGGGGAAAAAGCCATTGAGGTCTTTGAGCGGTCCGGATCGTGAGTCTTGGGCCGAAGGAATGTGCGATAGAAGCAGGCTTGCCAAGGTGGGGAAGATAGGACTGAATGAAAGTCGGGGGACAAGCTTTTTCATCTTTTGGAATGTCTCGGGGGTTGCAGGGAAAAGAAAACGAGTGCGTGGATCAAGTACGATACCTTGCGAGCCAAAAAATCAAGGGAAATAGAAGGGCCCGCATTTCTTTTTGATTTCAATAAGGTAAAAGCTTCGCTTGCCACCAGGAAAGTAAATGTTCATGATCTCCGCCCTTCATGACTTCATCCATCATTCAGTCGGACAAGATTAGGAACTTGGCCATCGTCGCCCACGTCGATCACGGGAAAACCACTTTGGTCGACCAATTGCTCAAACAATCCGGAGCCTTCCGAGATAATCAGGTGGTCGAGGAGCGGGCCATGGATTCCATGGATCAAGAGCGTGAGCGTGGAATAACAATCAAGGCCAAGAATACCTCGGTCAGATGGGAAGATTATTTGATCAATATCGTGGACACCCCGGGGCATGCGGATTTCGGAGGTGAAGTCGAACGGGTCATGAAAATGGTCGACGGGGTGATGCTCGTGGTGGATGCCTACGAGGGCCCTCAGGCTCAGACCCGCTTTGTTTTGCAGAAGGCCTTGGCGGCTGGACTGAATCCGGTGGTCTTCGTGAACAAGATTGATCGTCCCAATGCCCGGCCTGAAGAAATGCAGGACTTGGTCCTTGAGCTTTTTCTCGAATTGGAGGCAAGCGAGGAGCAATTCAACGCGCCCTTTCTTTTCGGAAGCGCCAAGAATGGATTTGCGAAGAGTTCGTTGGAGGACGAGGGCAAGGACATGAACCCTTTGTTCGAGGCCATCGTGAAAAGCGTGCCACCGCCTGAAGTGGAGGAAGGGCCGGACTTCCGAATGCTTGTGTCAAACGTGGATTGGTCAGATTACGTAGGCCGAATTGCGATCGGTAAAGTTCTGTCGGGAGGCGTTCGCATCGGGGATCTCCTTTGGCGCTTGCGCCAGGGCGTGAAACCCGAGCGGGCCAAGGTCACCAAGGTTTTCGAGTATTCCGCCCTTGATACCAACGATGCCAGCGAAGGGGTTGCTGGGAACATTATCGGGGTCTCGGGTTTTGAGGAGATCGACATTGGGGAAACCTTGGCCGGGGACGCGGAGGCCGATACCTTGCCTTTTGTCGAGATTGATCCGCCCACGGTGATGATGACGTTCTCCGTAAACGATGGCCCCATGGCCGGAAGGGAAGGGGACCGGGTGACCTCAAGGGAGATCCGGGACCGCCTGATTAAGGAAGCCCGGACCAACATATCGATCAAATTCGAGGAAACCGGCGAGTCGACCGAATTCAAGGTCAACGCCCGTGGAGCCATGCAGGTCGCCGTTGTGGTGGAAGAAATGCGCAGGGAAGGATTCGAAGTTCTCGTGAGCCGTCCAACCGTAATCAAACAGGAAATCGACGGAAGGTCTCATGAACCTTTCGAGACCCTTTATTTGGAAGTGCCGGACGATGCGGTCGGGGGATGCATGCAGTCCTTGGCCAATAGAAAAGGGCAAGTCGAATCAATGTCCGCGAACCGGGGGCGTACTTCCATACAAGCGACGATTCCGACGCGCGGTTTGATCGGTTTTGAGTTCGAGTTGCTCAACTTGACTAGCGGAGAAGGCATCATGTCCCACTTGTTCAAGGAGTACAGGCCGGATTCGGGGGATATAAGAACTCGTCGAACGGGAACCTTGGTCTCGATGGAAAGAGGTGAGTCCATGACCTACGCTTTGAGAAATATCGAGACGAGGGGGAAATTGTTCATCGGGGCGGGGGACGAGGTGTACGAGGGTATGATCGTCGGAGAGAATCCGCGAACCGAGGATCTTCCCGTTAACCCCACCAAGGCCAAGCACGTGACCAACCACCGGGCGGCGGGCAGTGACAAATCGGAAGCTCTGACCCCTGCCTTGCGCTTCTCCCTCGAGCGGGCGATCGAATACATAGCTCCTGACGAGTTGGTTGAGGTGACCCCCAAGAGCATCCGGCTGCGCAAACGTATTCTTGATTTCAACGAGCGAAAGAGAGAGGCGAAAAAAAACGCTTCCTGACCAAGCGGACCTTGAACCCGGTTCTTTCGTTGCCTTAGGATTTTCGGATGAATTTCTTTCGCCCGATTATTCTTTTCACGGTCTTTTCTTTGCTTGTTTCTTGCGGGGCGAGCAGCCTCTACAACTCCTCCCATTACGGGGATACAAGACTCGGAGACAACCTCTTCCGGGTCACTTTCCGAGGCGGCGAGCATCCGATGTCCGGAGAGCTTTGCCTTCTTCGTTGCGCCGAGCTTTGTCGGGAATCGGGATACACCCACTTTGAGATCGTAGACTCGGAGACGGGAAGTTCCCTGCGCAATGCTCCATCGCTCTATCCCTTTCATCGTCACTATATCCAAGACGATTCTTTTTTTTCCGACGTTCCATTCGTCGCCAAGACGATCCGGTTGCGAAATTCTCATCCGGAAGGTGGTTTTGCCTACGAGGCTCGCGAAATCGAAGCTTCGCTCAAGAGGAAATACGAAATAAACGAATGAATATCTTTCTTTCTCGTTGCTCCTTCGTTGACGAGGAGGCGGATTGGGGATTTAATGAAGCTTTATGAGTCAACAACCTTTTGAAATTAGAATACCCGATCTGGTGCGCAACGGAGTCCTTTGGTGGGTTTTGCTGGGTTTTGTGCTGATCTTTGGTTTGATCTCTTCGATTTACACGGTGGAAGCGGAGTCCGAGGGTGTGATTTTGCGCTTCGGCAAAGCGCGACCGGACAAAGTGAAACCCGGACTTCACTTCAAATTGCCTTTCGGCATCGACGAAGTGTACGTCCTTCCGGTGGAGAGACAATTGAAGCAAGAGTACGGGTTCGCGACCGAAGGGGGGACCAACTCCAATCAATTTTCGGATCGGAGGGGCAGGGACAGGGAAAAGAATATGGTTACGGGAGACTTGAACGCTGCTGAGGTGGAGTGGATCGTCCAATACCGCATCAATGATCCCGAGCAGTATTTGTTCAAGGTTCATGATCCGGAAGGAACTTTGAGAAATATTTCCGAATCTGTAATGCGTACCATCGTCGGGGACCGGACGGTGGACGAGGTCATCACCGTTGGGCGTCAGGAAATTGAAAAGGATGCTATGGAAATGATGAGGGGTTTGGTGGAAAAGTACGAATTGGGCATAGGCGTCGATCAAATTCAACTGAAGAACGTCAACCCTCCCTTGCCGGTTCAGGCCTCTTTCAACGAAGTGAATCAGGCCGAGCAAGAAAAGGCTCGCATGATTAATGAGGCACAAGGTCAATACAACAAAGAGGTCTATGTTGCAGAGGGTGTGAAAGACCAGAATATCGAGGCGGCCGAAGGGTACGCTCTCAAGCGTGTCAACGAGGCCGAGGGAGACGTGGCCCGGTTCAGGGCAGTGTTGGAGGAATTCGAAAAGGCCCCCGAAATCACCAAGACACGACTTTACCTGGAAGCCATGAGCGAAGTCGTTCCTCAATTGGGCAAAAAGATAATCATGGACGAGGATGCCTCCCAGGTCTTGCCTCTCTTACAACTCCAAACCGATGTGGGAGGACTTTCAAAATGAAGATCAAGACTCAATCGATTTTGTTTTTAATTTTGGTTCCTTCCGCCCTGATCTTGATCCTCGGATATTTGTCGACCTACGTAGTCCGGGAAACCGATCAGGTAATCATTACCCGTTTTGGACAAGTGAGGGGAGATCCTGTCAAAGAGGCCGGGTTGCACTGGAAGATGCCTTTTATCGACGACGTCAATCGGATCGAAAAGCGCTATCAGCCTTGGGACGGCCCTGCCAGCGAGATGTCGACAAAGGACAAGACTTACCTGATCATCGATACCTACGCCCGTTGGAGAATCAGTGATCCCAAGAAGTATTTTCTTCGCCTGAGGGATGAGCGGAGGGCCCTTTCGCGCTTGGACGATATTCTCGGCAGTGAGACCCGAAATGCGGTAGCCAAGTACGAGTTGATCGAGATTGTCCGTTCGGATAAAGAAAGAGAAATCAAGTCGAACCAATCCTTGACTCAAGCAAGCGAAAGTTCAGGCCAATCGTATGCGATCGATACGGGTCGAACGAAAATTCAAGATGAGATTCTTGAAAAAGCCGCCTTGAAACTTACCGATTTCGGAATCCAATTGCTTGATCTCCGCTTCAAGCGCATCAATTACAACGAAACCGTTCGGAGGCGCATTTACGAGCGAATGATCAGTGAACGTCAGCAAATCGCATCCAAATTCAGGTCTCAAGGAGCGGGTGAAGCGGCCAAGATCACGGGTAAAAAGGAAAGGGATTTGCTGAAACTTCAATCCGAGGCTTATCGAAAAGTAGAGGAAATTCAGGGAGAGGCGGATGCGAACGCGTCCGCCATTTACGCCCAAGCCTACACCAATTCCGATGAACACCCCAAGGCTTCCGAGTTTTATGAATTTACGAAAACCTTGGAAACCTACAAGAAGGTTCTTAATTCGGATGTTTCTTTGATCCTTACCACCGACTCCCCTCTGTTCAATTTGCTCAAATCCTTCGATTCCGCCTCAGGTTCGAAGAAGGTCGAGAAGTAGCCGTTTACTTTAGGATCGGGACAGCTGCCCGAATAGCTTGCCGAACCAGGGAACCATCCTGTACTCTTTGAGTTCATCGGCTTTAACCCAGGCGAATTGATTGTGTTCCCAGTCGATCTCGACCTGAGAATCGGTGGAATCGAATAGAAACCAATACGACTCGAAAACAATCGTCTCGGTTTCGGTTAGGTTCGGACCATCCTTAGTAAGCAGACTAAGTGAATCCTTTGAGATACCCGTTTCTTCCGTGACTTCGCGAAGTGCGGTCTCGAGCGGATCCTCTTCCTTTTCGACGTAACCGGAGACGCAGGACCAGTAACCCTGATAGCTTCCTACCCGGGAAGAGCGCTCCAGGATGAGAAAAAGGCCGTTTTGGCAAAGAAGGGCGCTCACGACCCGCTTCCGGGGTTTTCCCGGACGATTCTGAGTTATCGAAGGAAGGGTTTTCATTCGTGGCAAAATTCAAAGGGTTGTCCTGCTTTGTTCCTCCCGAAGCTATGGGTCCATCTCGAAACATTCTTGCCCAAGGCTTTTGATGAAATCAAAATCGGGGATCGACAACGCCTTGTTATCGCATTTGATTCGAATATCATAAATCAACTTTTTCTATGATTTGGTATTCAATCAAACTTGGTCTTACGGCCTTGGTTATCGTTCTCATTTCAGAAGTTTCCAAAAAATTGCCCTTGTTGGGAAGCCTTATTGCATCGCTGCCTTTGATTTCGGTCCTTGGGATGATTTGGATGTATTGGGAGATCAAAGAACCCCAAGTGATGACCAAGAAAATAGCCGACCATTCGGAGGGAACGTTTTGGTACGTACTGCCGTCTCTTCCGATGTTTTTGGTCATGCCCTGGATGATGAGAAAAGGCATTTCTTTTCCCATTTCCATGTCGGTCGGGATCGCCCTGACCGGAATCCTTTACTTCCTGACCACAAAGATTCTGGTCAAGTTCTTCGGGATGAGCCTGTAGAGCTAATTTCAATCAACAAACCATTCGTCCGCCGGATCGAACGCAGGAACCGGAACGTTGAGGATTTTGAGTTCCCCCACGGCCCGGTGGAGGCTGTGGGGAGGGATGAGGACGGAAACCCCGGGTTTGAGCGGGACTTTGTCCTTCTCGATTTCCAAATGTCCTTCTCCTTCCAAGACATAATAAATCTCGGTCGTTTTCTTGTGGTAATGAGGACGGCTGTCCTTGGAGATTTCAACCACGTGCATGGAGGCCACTTGATTCCCCTCTTGGACGAACGCTCTTTTGGATTGTCCGCAAGGACATGGGGTTGGATTGATTTTGGCAAAATCCGCAACTAAATATTCTTTTCGTTCGTTCATAATGCTTATACATAATGAAAATTTGCGGACTTTATACGAATGAATTTCGAAGGATTGAATGAATTTTTGCGTGCATTTCAGGATTTGGTTGCTTTGGGGAGCGGCAAGCGGGGCTTCTTCGGTTTTGCTTGGCGCGTACGGAGCGCATGGGCTTGAGGAAATATTCAATGAAGTTCCCAGGAAACGGACGGCTTACGGCAATGCTGTGGACTATCAAATGATTCACTCCTTGCTTCTCGTTGTCTTGGGCTTGTTCGGTTCGCAAGACAAGTGCGTAGGCAAGCTTTTTATCCTCAACGCCTCTCTTTTGGTGCTCTCCATTCTTCTTTTTTCAGGCAGCATCTACCTCTGGGTCTTCGGAGGAAGCGACTGGTTGCTCAAGTTGACCCCCGCCGGTGGAATTGGTTTTGTTCTGTCTTGGATTTTGATTGGGTTTCAAGTTCGCGCAAAGGATGAGAAATAATCATTTGGTGTTAGCGAGACTTTTCGGGTAATGTGTGAAACGTTTAGGTAAGTTCGAATGGAGTAAATTATGAAAAATGCAATTTTGGTTTTCGTTTGGTTACTGACGGGGCTTTCCGCCTTTTGGGGTGGTATGCGCTACGGGTCTTCCGGTTCCGAAAGCATAGAGAGCACAAACCGCAATGAGCAGATGCGAGAAGCACCCCAAAAAAAAGAAGTTCAGACCAATAGGGTTTCTTTTGCCGTGAACCGCCAAGCCGATCAACTTTCTGAGCAGGGAGAAGTCGAGCAGGGGTTCTTTCCTTATGAAGATGTGTCTCGGGAAGCGCTCACGAGCGAGGACCTTTTCGAGAGGATTCAATCGAGTAATCCCGTGGTCCGCATGCAAGCTTTTGCCGAACTTTTGCAGAACGGAGACGAAGAGTCCATCCAAGCTGCAATCGAGGCGTACAAGAAGTTGCCTGAAGGGCCTGGTCGATTCAGTGAGTTGAGAATGCTTGCTTTCAGTTGGGCTCAATCCGATCCTGCCGCCGCCATGGCTTGGACGCGTGAACTCGGTGGCTTTGAGGAAAGAATTGGTTCGGGGGCGGTGATGGATTCTTGGTCTAGGAGTGATCCCCAAGGTGCCATTGCGTGGGCAAAAGAAAATTTCGAAGGCGAGGACAATCCCTATTTCATTGGGATTGTCAGCGGAATGTCCGAGACCGACATGGTGGGGGCGACCGAATTGATGACTTCGATGCCCTATGGTCGGTCTCGAGGCCGGGCCGCTTCCATTCTTTTGGAGAGATCATGGACCGAAGGAGAAGACGTCGCCATGAGTTGGGCTGAAAATTTACCCGACGGATCCCTCAAAAACTTTGCTTATGGTGAAATTGGCAAGAAGATCGCCCGAGAAGATTTAGGTAGGGCGGTTGAATGGGTTGATGGTATGGAAGAGTCCGAGGTCAAAACCCAAGTGGGTGAAGACGTAGCGGAGCGCTGGGCCCGAGAAAACCCAGCCGAGGCGGCTGAATGGGTTGGCCGAATGCCCGAAGGGGAGACCCGATCCGAGAGCATGGAGGAAGTGGTCAGCCAATGGGCCCGCAAGGATCCGACCGCCACCGCCGAATGGCTCAATCAATTTCCCGCCGGTGAGCTCATGGACGAGCCAATTCAACGGTTCGTCAGGGAAGTCGTGCGCAAAGATCCCGAGACTGCCATGACTTGGGCGGAAGCGATTGTGGACGAAGAGCGCAAGCAGCGGACGGTTGCCGAGGTCAATCGGGTCGCCGAACGCATGGCCAAGCAAGCCGAGGCTGCTGAGTCTGGAGAGGCCCCTGCTCAAGGTGATGGGCGCGGACCGGGAGGTCGAGGTCCCGGAGGCCGAGGCGGACCTCCCTTTGGGCAGCCCCGCTGAGAAAGGGTTGGCTTTTGGTGAGCGAGGGAATATATCTCTCGCGATGTGAACCGTTTCTGTGTTTCTTGCTTGAATGAAAGTCGATTTTTCGAAGGAAGAGTACAGGGTGTTGGTGGAAATCTTTTCTTTGGCCGGGATGGTTCTCGATGCCTATGGCCGTGGGAACGTTCCCGAAAAGAAACCGTTTTACGAATTGGAACAGAAGATCTACGCCAGTTGCGACGATTTTGGATCGGGCGATATGATACGCCGGGATCCCCATAGCAATGAACTTGCGAGAAAATGGAATGAGAAAACTCCCGAAAGAGTGGTGCGTATTTATGACCAGTTCGTAGACGATGCGTTTTGGGAAGAACTGATTCTCCGGATGGCCGATCGCGATCTTCAGGCGGAGATGACTTTGTCGGGGGTAGGGGAAGAGGCTTTGACCGAGAAAAAGTGGCATAAGCGAAAAAGCGAGCTTGAGCTTCATTACGAGAATGCATTCCGCCAATTCGGGTTGGGAGGGATTCGGTTGACCCATGACGACGAAGGCAGCAACTGAGCCTTGCTTCCTCGAGCCTACCTGCTTTCGTAGTCCTCTTTTTCTTTGCTTTTTGGCAGGGGCTGTAAGAAGATTACCCAGATTTTTTGCCTTTCCAAATGAAGAACATGCGAGGATTCTCCTTCACCTGCGCGCTCATCCTGTGCGCTGGTTCTTGCGTGTTTGGAGAAATTGATTTCAACAGGCAAATCCGTCCCATTCTTTCCCAAAGTTGTTTTGCCTGTCATGGCTTGGATGCGCCCAAGAGCGATCTACGATTGGACTTTGCCGATTTCGCCTACAAGGGTGGGGAGTCGGGCCGGCCGGCAATCGTTCCGGGGAAACCCGGAGAGAGCGAGCTTATGGTTCGGGTCACCACTCATGGAGAAGATCGGATGCCCGCCAAAGGCGATGCTTTGTCGGATGGTCAGGTTTCTCTTCTCAGACAATGGATCAAGGAAGGGGCTCGTTATACCAAGCACTGGGCATACGAAAAGCCCGTCCGCCCCAAAGTTCCTTCCGGCCAGGCCAAGGGCTTTGTTCGTAACCCGATCGATTCCTTTGTCCTGCAAAAACTAAAGGAGCGCGGTTGGGCACCGAGCGCACCCGCGGACAAGGCCCGTTGGTTGCGCAGAGTCAGCCTGGGGTTGATCGGATTGCCCCCGACGGTTGGGGAAATCGATGCCTTTCTCGAGGATGATTCCTCGAACGCCCGTGAAAAGGTCGTTGACCGCCTGCTTGCCTCGCCCCGTTATGGAGAGCATTGGGCCAGGCAGTGGTTGGATTTGGCCCGCTATGCCGATTCCAACGGTTTTCAGGCCGATCAACTCAGGGACAGTTGGGCGTTTCGCGACTGGGTCATTGAGGCCATGAACGCAGACATGCCCTTCGACCGGTTTAGTATTGAGCAGCTTGCCGGAGATCTTCTTCCCGAATCGACGGTATCCCAAAAAATTGCAACGGGTTTTCACCGGACACCGACCTGCAACGTGGAGGCGGGGGTTCATCCGGAGGAAAACCGGGTCAACCAGGTTTTCGACCGGGTCAACGCGACCGGATTGACTTGGCTGGGCACGACCCTGGAGTGCGCCCAGTGCCACAGTCACAAGTACGATCCCTTCACTCAGGAGGAATACTTTAAGCTTTTCGCTTTTTTCAACAATACTCCTCTTGAAGTCCGGAACAAAAGTGGTAAGGGCGTTTCCTTCGACTTTTGGGGGCCGAAGATGGACTTGCCCTTGGGTGTCGGAGAAGCAAAGGAATTCAACCGGTTGAATGGCGAGCTTGCTTCCCTGAAGGGAGCATTGGAAGCTGAACAAAAGAAAGCCGAACAGGAGTTTCCGCTTTGGGTCAAGGAGATGACAAGCAAAGCCGAGGAAGCGTACTTTCAAGTCCCCGATTGGAAGGTTGCCCCGATTGAAGAGGCCTCTTCGGACGGCAAGGAGACTTTTGAACCGCTCGAGGATGGAAGCGTTTTGGCTACCGGCAAACCGGGAGACCGTTCGACTTATCTGCTCAAAGTGGAAGCCGGACAGGGCAAGTGGAAGGCTCTCCGGCTTGAAGCCCTTCTGCACAAGAGCATGCAGAAGAAGGGACCGGGACGCAACGTTACCAACGAAAACCCCAACTTCGTGCTGACCGAAATTCTCGTTTATCGTCGCAAGGGCGACCTTCGCGAACCGATCGCGTTGAATCGGGCATGGGCTGGTTTTTCACAGGCTAACTTTGGCGCGGGGCAGTTGATCGACGGCAAGCTTGATTCGAGGAACGGCTGGGCCATTGCTCCGCGTTTCGGGGAGAGTCATCAAGCCTACTTCGAGTTCGAGGAAACGCTCGAATTGGAAAAACCGACTAGGCTTGAGATCGAGATGAAGCATCTTTACGGAGGTGGGCGCAACGTCGGCCGACCGCGCATCTCCCTCGCCACGGTCTTCCCTCCTGAGGAAAAGGAAAGCAAGCGCCTCTTCGCATTGGCGGGAAAAAAGAAGCGAAGCAAAGCCGATGAGAAGGAACTCAAGAAAGTCTTTCTTACTCAAAGAAACGAGATCGTTTCGCTTAAGAGAAGAATCGGTGAAGCCGAGGGGCTGCTCGCGAAGATCAAGCCGGCCAGCACCCTTGTTATGGTTGAGATGAATCAAACGCGCGAGACTCACGTCCTGTCCCGCGGCAATTATCTTTCCCCCAAGCAGA
>JAYOMW010000090.1:0-13129 GCA_038121045.1 Opitutia bacterium | reverse complement strand
ATCGATGGAGCCTACAAAGCTCCCCGCGAACTGAATTTCTGGTTCGGCATCCTGATGATGGGCGTAACCCTCGCCCTCTCCTTGACCGGCTACCTCCTTCCTTGGGACCAAAAAGGCTATTGGGCCACGGCCGTGGCCACCAACTTGATGGCGGAAGTCCCCATCATTGGCCCCGCCCTTCAAAAGATCGTGGTGGGCGGAGTGGAATACGGACACCATACCCTGACCCGTTTCTTCGCCTTTCACGCCGGAGTTCTTCCGGCGACGTTGGTCGGCTTGGTGGTCGCCCATATTTACCTTTTCCGCAAGCACGGCATACATGTCAAAGAACGCCGACCCAAAAAAGACTCCTATTTTTGGCCCGACCAAATCCTCAAGGATGCAGTGGCCTGTTTGGCCGTACTGTTGGCAGTCGTCACCCTGACGATCTATTTCGACGGAGCCCCTTTGGGTCCGCCTGCCGATCCGTCGAATGAATTCCCGGCAAGACCCGAGTGGTACTTTCTCTTTCTCTTTCAACTTTTGAAATACGTCCCCGCCTTTTGGGGCGCCGTCATCATTCCCGCTTTCTTGGTGACTTGGATGTTCCTGCAGCCTTTCATTGCGAAAAAGCAATGGGGTCACAAGTTCAACGTCGGCTTTTGGTGGACCCTCATTGCAGGCTCGGTCATGCTGACCTTTCTCGCGATCTCGGAAGACCGGGCAAACCCAAACCACGCGGCGGCACTCAAGGAAGCGGATTGGCAAGCCGAACGGGTAATCGACATCGCGAACAAGGAAGGAATCCCTCCCACGGGAGCCGTCAACTTGCTCCGCAAAGACCCCGAAAATTTGGGTCGCCGCTTGTTTTCGACCCACTGTTCGAGTTGCCACCGCTACAATGGTCACGATGGTCGGGGCTTTCCCGTAAGTGAAAAACAATCGGCCGCCGACTTGGCCGGTTTCGGGAGCGCGGAATGGAACACCCGGCTCCTCGATCACGACCAATACGTCTCGGAAAAATATTTCGGAGGAACCAAATTCAAGGATGGCACAATGGCCAAGAAGGCTCTCGCAAAGTACGACGAGGAAGAAAAAAAGTTGTTGCCGGAAATCGCCAAACTTTTGGCGGACGAGGCAAAACTTCCCTACGAAACACCGTTGGAAGAAGAAAAGCGCGAGGAATTGCTCTCCCTTTTTTACAACGACGACGGAGTATTCGAAGATGGCAGAGCTTGCATTGATTGTCATGACATTGATTCCGAAGGCGAAGGATCGGCCCCCGATCTTACGGGCTACGGTTCCAGAGACTGGCTGATTGCCTTTATCGAAAACCCGGAGGACGAGCGCTTCTACGGCAAGAAAAACGATCGGATGCCCTGTTACGGAAGAGACGGCAAACTCAAGCCCGAGGAGATTGAATTGATTACGGATTGGATCCGGGCCCAACCCGGGCAATTTTAAACCTGCCGCATCATGTATCGCTCTTTGGCCAGAAGCTTTTGCATGTCCGCCTTGGCCTGTTTGTTCTCGTTCTCGGTTTTGGCCAATAAGCGGCCGCATATCGTTCTCGTCATGGCGGATGACCATGGCTACGGAGATTGCGGGTTCACGGGGCATCCGTTCGTACAGACCCCGAATCTCGATCAAATGGCCAAGAGCGGATTGGTGTTCAACCGTTTCTATGCAAGCGCTCCGGTTTGCTCGCCGACCCGGGCCAGCGTAATGACCGGCAGGCATCCTTTCCGGACCAACGTCCCCAACCATGGGCATTACATGCGCCCGGACGAGAAAACCATAGCCGAACAACTGGGCAAGTCCGGTTACGTCAGTGGACATTTCGGCAAGTGGCACATCGGATCGGTCCAGCCGAACAGCCCCACTTCTCCCGGCGGAGCCGGATTCGACGAGTGGCTTTCGGGGCTGAACTTCTTCGACAACGATCCCTATCTCAGCCGCAATGGACAATACCTGCAAATCAAGGGAGCTGGCACCGTGATCTCGATGGATGCAACCCTTGAGTTCCTCAGCAAACACAAGGACGGAGACAAACCCATGTTCACCATTACCTGGTTCCCCTCACCTCATGGCCCTCATCGCGAAATCCCTCAGGGAATGAAGAACGCCGCCACCCTCTACCAAAACCAACGAACCCCCAAAGCCGGGTACTTCCGCGAGATCACCCTGCTCGACCAGCAAATCGGGCGTTTGCGCAAACACCTCCGCAAGCTTGGCATCGAAAAAAACACCCTCTTTTTATACTGCAGCGACAACGGAGGCTTGGTCACCGAGTCTTCCGGCGGACGAGCCAAAAAGGGAAGCATTTACGAAGGGGGCTTGCGCGTACCGGCCGTGCTGGAGTGGCCCGAGCGCTTTTCCGCCCAAGAAATCGACGTTCCGGCCTTCAGCTCGGACCTCTACCCCACGCTGCTCGCGGTTGCCGGAATCAATCAGCCTGAAAAACAACCCATTCTGGACGGCATCAACCTCATGCCCATTTTGGAAGGAAAAAAACGGTCCAGACCACCGATGGGATTCTGGCACGGTTTCCGCAATGGGCAATCCACTTGGAGCGATCGGATCATCAAGGCCCTGTCGGATGCGCAAAAAGCGGGCAAGCCTAACCCCTATCCCGAGCGCATCCTTAAGAACGTGAAGGAATTCCCCGCTTTCGACTTGTCGGACCTCGAGGGTCATGCCGCATGGAACGAATGGCCCTGGAAACTCCACCGGATCGAACAAAAGGACAAGGTCGTCTATGAACTGTATGACCTGAAAAAAGATCCTATGGAAACCACCGACCTCAAGGACAAAGAACCGTTCCGGGTCTCGAAGATGAAGACCTCGCTTGAAAACTGGCAGCGTTCCGTCCTTAACAGTTGGGCGGGGAATGACTACTGAGAAAGAACTTCTAACCTTTCTGCCGAAACACGTCATAAGACGTCTTTTCCTTGCTCTCCGGCCAAGAAGCTTTCCTACTGTCGGAATGCGACCCTTGCCCAAAGTCCCGCAACGATGAAAGCCCTCGTTAAGAAAAAAGCGGAGGAAGGACTGTGGTTGGAGGAAGTGGCCAAGCCCGAAGTCGCGCCCCACCATGTCCTCGTCAAGGTAGACCGGGCAGGCATATGCGGGACCGACTTGCACATTTACAAGTGGGACGACTGGGCGAGCAAAACCGTACCGGTACCCCTTGTCGTCGGTCATGAGTTCGTTGGGGAAATCGTGGAGGTCGGATCGGAGGTAACCGATTTCAAACCGGGAGAATGGGTAAGTGGAGAAGGACACGTCGTATGCGGACGTTGTCGAAACTGCATGGCCGGCCGACGTCATCTTTGTTCGGATACTGCCGGCATCGGCGTCACCCGCCCCGGTGCCTTCGCCGAATACATCGCCCTGCCCCAGACCAACGTTTGGGCTCACAAGCAGGGAATCGATCTAGACGTCGCAGCCATTTTCGATCCCTTTGGCAACGCCACTCACTCCACCCTGAGCTTCGACGTCCTTGGAGAGGACGTCCTGATCACCGGAGCCGGGCCCATCGGGGCGATGTCCGCCGCCATCGCCCGACATGCCGGAGCCAGGCACGTCGTGGTTACCGACATGAACCCATACCGTTTGGAATTGGCGAAAAAAATGGGGGCGAGCCGGGTGGTCGACGTATCCAAGGAAAACCTTTCCGACGTCCAAAAAGAACTTGGCATGGAGGAGGGCTTTGACGTCGGGTTGGAAATGAGCGGATCCCCGCAGGCATTCAACGACATGCTCTCCAACATGTGCCATGGTGGAAAGATCGCGATGCTTGGCATCCCCGAGAAAGAGATGGCCATCGACTGGAATATCGTGGTCTTTAACATGCTCACCATCAAGGGAATTTACGGTCGGGAAATGTACGAGACTTGGTACAAGATGACCGTCATGCTGGAGAGCGGACTGGATCTCAAACCGATCATCACCCACCGCTTTGACTTCGGCGATTTCGAAGAGGGCTTCGAGACCGCCATGAGTGGAAACAGCGGGAAAGTCATTTTGGAGTGGTAGAATGTACGGCAAGATCAAGAACGACCTGAAAAAGGAACTGGAGGAAATCCGGTCGTCCGGCCTCTACAAGTCGGAACGGGTCATCGAAAGCTCTCAATCCGCCCGTGTCCAAGTGGGTGAAGGTTCCCCCGTCCTCAATCTCTGCGCCAACAACTACCTGGGCCTGGCCAATCATCCGGAAGTGGTCAAGGCCGCCCGAGATGCACTCGACAAATGGGGCTATGGCTTGGCCAGCGTACGATTTATCTGTGGAACCCAATCCCTGCACAAGGAATTGGAAGCCAGGCTTTCCGCCTTTCTCGGGATGGAAGATACCATCCTGTATTCCTCCTGCTTCGATGCCAATACGGGGCTGTTCGAGACCATCCTCAACAAAGAGGACGCCATCTTTTCGGACGCACTCAATCATGCCTCGATCATAGACGGTGTGCGACTTTGCAAAGCCGCCCGCTTCCGCTACGGGAACAACGACATGGAGGATCTGGGCCGGCAACTCGAGAGCACGGGGGACGCCCGCCGCAAACTGATCGTGACCGACGGCGTCTTTTCCATGGACGGCTACGTCGCCGATCTCCCGGGCATCTGCAACTTGGCCGACCAATACGAATGCATGCTCATGGTGGACGATTCCCACGCCGTCGGCTTTATGGGCAAGAACGGACGGGGAACCCATGAATACCACGGAGTCATGGAACGGGTCGACCTCATGACCGGAACCTTGGGCAAAGCCTTGGGCGGGGCGAGCGGGGGATACGTCGGCGGGCGAAAGGAGATCGTGGAATTTCTCCGCCAGCGATCCCGTCCGTACCTCTTCTCCAATACCCTCGCCCCTGCGATCGCCGCCGGTTCACTCAAGGCCCTTGATTTGCTCGAGTCCTCCACCGAACTGCGCGACCGGCTCGAGGAAAACACCTCCTTCTTCCGGAAAGCCATGGAAAAGGAGGGGTTTGAAATTCTACCGGGCGAACATCCCATTACCCCCGTCATGTTCGGGGATGCGGCCAAAGCAGCCCGCTTCGCCGATCTCCTGTTGAAAAAAGGCGTCTACGTCATCGCCTTCTCCTATCCCGTCGTCCCGCAGGGGAAGGCCCGCATCCGTACCCAAGTCTCCGCAGCCCACAGCAAGGAAGACCTTGCCTTTGCAGTTGAGAAATTCGTCGAGGCTCGACGGGAAGCCGAATAAGAGGAAATTCCAGCAGGCTTGTTGGTCTGCCCCCCTTCTTTTGCATATTCGTAGTCAGCTTCAGTCACAGTACAAGGTAAGATCGAATTCGTCACGACAATCGAAGAACGGACAGGGCTTCGATCCTTGAGTGACTTACCTCGATTACCCCTGGCTGATGGTTTGATTTTTTGGCGCGAAAAGCCATTTTCAAGTCAAACCTGACTTGCCTATTTCTTCCAAAAGATTCTAGCATGATCTGAAATGGGAATTGTAAAGAAACCTAGGATTGCCGTTACCATGGGCGACCCTGCCGGAGTCGGTCCCGAAATCTGCCTCGACCTGATCGCGGACTCTTCCATAGCGGACCGATGCGTACCCATCGTATTCGGAGATGCCGAAGTTCTGAGACTTTGCGCCGAGCGGACCGGCAAAGCATCAGACTTCCCGGTGATCGGCAAAGAGAACCTGAGTTCGACCGAATCGCCTTCCGTATTCGACCTCGGGCTGATGGACTTGGAACGACTCCAACCGGGCACGATTAACCCGGCGACGGGCAAGGCCACCTACGGGTACCTCACGAAAGCCATCGACGCCTGCCTCGCCAAGCAAGTCGATGCCGTGACTACCTGTCCGGCCAACAAGGAAGCAATGAGTAACGCCGGAGTTCACCATCCGGGACATACCGAGATTTTTGCCGAGCGTACCCAAACCGAGAAGTTCTGCATGGCTTTCATCTGCGAAACCATCAGTTGCAGCTTGGTGACCGTCCACGCCGGATATGCGGAAGTTCCCGACTTGATCAACGAACAACGAATTGGCGAGGTCATCGAACTGACCCGTGATGTTCATAAAAAATTACTTGGCAAAGAGCCTAGGATCGCCGTCTGCGGACTCAACCCTCACGCGGGTGAAAATGGACTTTTCGGAAACGGTGAGGAAGAAAAGATCATCCTGCCTGCCATCCAAAAGATGAGGGACAAGGGCTGCGACCTGATCGGCCCCCTTCCCCCCGACACCGCTTTCACCGAATCCAGGCGACGGGAAATCGACGCCTTCGTCTGCATGTACCATGACCAGGCTCTTATCCCCGTCAAGGCCCTTGCCTTCGACGAAGCGGTCAACGTCACCCTCGGACTCCCAATCGTACGGACCTCGGTTGATCATGGCACGGCCTTGGACATTGCCTGGCAAGGCAAGGCGGATGCAAGTAGCTTGAAAGCGGCGGTCGATTTGGCGGTACGATTAAGCCAGTAGGCATGACTTCCCGATTCCTTTGTATCCATGCTTTGATTGCCTACGCAGTCTTTTCCCTTGCTCATCTCAACGGCTCGGAGCAAAAGGTCAAAGTGCTTGGCGGCAGGCTCGGAAACCTTGGTCAATCCAAAGAAGCCACCCCACCATTGTAATCATGAAATGAATAGACGAAAACTCAGCCTTTCGATCTTCTTGCTGGCTTCGTCTGCCCTAGTCGCTAAACCATACGCTGACTTGGCAACTTACGACAAGGACGTGCTTCCCCTGCTGGAAGCCTATTGCATGGATTGTCATGACGCGGATACCAAGAAGGGCCGCTTCGATTTGGAAAACCTCGCTCCCGACATGCTTTCCGACGACGACGTACTCGAGCGATGGCGCTTGGTCGAAGAACAGCTTCATTTCGGAGAGATGCCTCCGGAGAAAAAGAAGCAACCCTCCGTCGCCGAGCGTGCCCGCATACTACACTGGGTACGCACCGAACTCTTCAAGACCCAGCGACCCGATCATCTCGGTTCGGCCAAGCTTCATCTCCCGCAGTACGGCAACTACGTCGACCATGCCGCCCTTTTCGGGAAACGGCTCAGTCACGTCACCCCGGCACCGCCGCGCATTTGGCGTTTGCGCCCTGCCATATACCGTTCCGTCATGCCGCGGCTCGGGGAAAAAATCACCGGTTTGGCCAATGGGCTGAACGTGCTCGACGGGCCGGAAATCAAGGACTACGCGGCCCCTTACTTTCTCGACGAAGCCGCCACCGCTCCCTTGCTCGGCAACGCCAAGAAAATCGCCGCCGCCATCGTCGGGCCAAGTTCCCGCGACAAGACCTTCAAGGAACTGGTCCAAGCGGACGCCCCGCCTTCCCCTCAACTGGTCGAGGAATCCATCGCCCTGGCCTTTCGTAAAATCGTAGGCCGAGGTCCCACCGCCGAGGAAACCGAACGCTTTCAGGCCTTCCATGCCAAAGCCACGGCTACGGGCGGCCACGTCACCGCAGGCAAGGCGCTTCTCACCGCCGTGCTTCTCCAACCGGAAGTGCTCTACCGCTCCGAGTTGGGCGAGGGGGAACCCGATGAATACGGCCGACTTCGTCTCAACCCGAGAGAGATCGCCTACGCACTCTCCTACTCCCTCGGCAACCTGCCCTTGAGGGAATTCCTGGAGGCGTCTGCGAAAGGGGAACTCGCAACCAGACAACAAGTCTCGAAACTCGTGACCGAGCGTCTTGTGGACGATTCCCTCCTGCAGGACAAAAACCCGCGCATCATCCAGTTCTTCAGGGAGTATTTCGACTATTCGTACGCCATCGAGGTGTTCAAAGACCAACCCGAGGACGGTAAACATGACGCCGACCGTCTCGTGGCCGATCTCGAAACCAACGTCCGCGACATCCTCCGGGCGGACGCTCAAGTGCTCCACACCCTGCTCACCACCCGAAAGTACTATGTCAACGCCAACTACAAGAACGAGAAGAACAAGGGCGTGATCCTCGTCCAAGGCCACCACAAGATTTGGCCCTACCAGACCAGTTTCAACCTGCCTCATGACTGGAAATGGTCTCTCGCCAACCAACCGGTCGCCTTTCCCGAAGAAGAGCGGGCAGGAATCCTTACCCATCCGGCATGGCTCGCCGCATGGAGCGGAAATTTCGAGAACCACCCCGTTCAACGAGGCAAGTGGATACGCACCCATTTGCTTGGCGGAACCGTGCCCGACGTGCCCATCGGCGTGGATGCCCGCGTTCCGGAGAAAGAACACACCTCTTTCCGCAACCGATTGAAGGAAGCCACCGCCGCCGCGGAATGCCAGCGCTGTCATAAGAAAATGGATCCCTTGGGACTTCCCTTCGAACGCTATGACCACTACGGACGGTTGCAACGCAGGGATGCCACCCAACCGGTGGATCCTTCCGGAGCCATCGGACGGTCGCGCTTTCCTCAAATCCACGGCGAGTTCCCTTCCCCCGTGGCCATGATCGAACGGCTCGCCGCATCCAAGGAAGTTGAGCAGGTTTTCGTCCGCCACGCCTTCCGCTACTTCATGGGACGCAACGAAACCCTCGGTGATGCCAACACCCTGCAGGACGCTCACAACGCCTACCGTGAAGAAAATGGCAGCTTCCGGGCTCTTGTAACCTCGCTTCTTTCCTCCGATTCCTTTCTCTTGAGACAAAAGAACACACAAAGACTATGATCAACCGACGCACCTTCTTTCGCGGAGCCACCCTCGGATTGGGAGGTCTCTATCTTGCGCCTTTCATCCACCAACTGGAAGCGGCGAGCAAGGGAGCCGCCAAGCCGGCCCGCGTGCTCTTTTTCGTACAAGGCAACGGGGTGTATCCTCGCGACGTTCAACCACAGGGAATCGAATTTCCCCAAAAACCCTCCAAGATGGAGGATCGGTCCTTGGATAATCATCCCATGAGCATGTCCATGAAACCCTTGGCTCCATGGGCAAACAAAATGACGATGATTCACGGCCTTTCCGGGCGCATCGCCCGCGGTAGTCACAATTCGGGGTTTGCCGCCCTCGGTTGCTGGCCCATGAGCAAGAAAGACTATGGGGAAACCATAGACGCCGCCCTCGCCCGCAAACTAGGCGGCATTTACCCGCACGTCGGACTGGGCGTATCGAACAAGGCCATGTCGATCACTTACAACCTCACCTCCGCGGGCAAGGGCAAGGCTTTGCCCACTCTCCTCAACCCGGTGCAGGCCCACAAGCAATTCTTCGCCGCCGGAACGGAAGGAGACGCCCGCAAGGACTTTGACGTCGACACCAATTTGCTCGACTTCATGGCGGACGACGTCAAACGCATGCAAGCCCGCTTGGATGGGTCCGAAAAGGAAAAACTGGAACGCTACCTGAATGCCTTCGAGTCCATGAGCGCCCGCCAGGGAAAGCTCGGGGTCATGGCAAAAAAGATCGCTTCGGCAGCTCCCGAAATCGCCCCCCAAACGGGCCGGATCATGGAAAGCAAAACCGGTCCCACCGGAGTATTCGAACGATTGGAAGCCCAGTTTGAAATCGCGGCCGGCAGCATGATCGCAGGCCTGACCAACGTGGCAACCGTTTCCGGAGGCGCCGGACCGGATCGAATCGGCCTGTCCTGCATGGCAAGTGAATTGGGACTGAAGGGGGACGACGGCTACATTGGAGCACATGCCATCGGCCATGGTAATTTTCAGAAATTCGCCGGTATTTCCGGCCCCGATTGTCACGCTCATATCCGCCGCAAGTGCCTGGAGCAATTGGCCAAGTTCATCCGCCGACTGGAAGCCGTGCCCGAAGGAGACGGCACCATGCTGGACAACACGCTCATCGTATACTTGTCCGACTCGGCCGAGGGTCACCATCCGGTTTGTCACGAATGGCCGTTTGTTCTCATCGGCGACCTTGGAGGCCGGCTCAAGCTCGGCAACCGCTACCTGCGCTATCCCTGGTATGGAAACCAAGGCCACCGCACCATCGCGAACCTTTACCTCTCGCTCCTCCACGCCGTGGGCGAAAGAAAAAACACCTTCGGGATCCCCGACTTCGGCTTGGACGACCTGGACCAAACGGGACCACTGGCCGAAATCATGAGCTGAGGTGCTACGGGTATTCCAGCTTTCGGCGGCCTTTTTGCTGTTTGCCGGCTATGCGAATGCCGAGCACCGAACCGCCTTGGTGATGGACGTACATGCTTATGAAGCAGCCGAACTCAAGCTGCCCACCCCGAATTTGCAGCCCATACTAAAGCGGCTCGAGGCCCATGGTTTTCAATGCTCCGTCATAACGAACCCTGACAACAACCAGATCAAGAGCGAGGTCGAGGGCTTCGCCACCCGCACGCCCGTCCGAGGAACTGCCCTGGTTTATTTCATTGGACGGACAGCGCCCGGAGAATACCTCAAGCAAAAGACCCTTTGCCTGCTCGACGTCAAGAGCAAGCCCGGTCGCGGATTGAGCGTGAATTTCGTCTTGGATCAATTGCAAGCCAAGGGAGGCAGCTCACGCAACCTCCTCATCCTCGACACCCCGGACGACGCCTCCCCTGCTCTGAACATTTCAGGCCTCCATCATGACGAATCGGTCCTGAAGACCCTCGGCAAGCCATCGAAGGCCGTGAACCCGCCCAATAAAATGATCCCGGGAGGAAAGGCTGGCGACGAATGGGTGGGGCCGCGCGGCATGGTCTATTGCTGGTGCCCACCCGGCAAATTCACCATGGGAAGCCCGGAAACCGAATCGGGGCGCTTTGCCGATGAAACCCAACGGGAAGTAGTCGTCAAGGAGGGCTTTTGGATGGCTAAGTACGAGTGGCCACGCGGCCTTTGGCGGGGGAATAAGAACAGCAAGGCGATGGATCATGACAAACTCCATCCCGTGAACATGGTCAGCCAGTCCAAGGACACCCTGTCTCGGGAAATCAAGCCCATGAACGAGGCCGCTAAGAAAATGGGTCTCCTCCCCCCAAGCTGGGAATTCGGCCTCCCCTCGGAAATTCAATGGGAATACGCCGCACGGGCTGGAACAAATGACGCCTACTTCTTCGGCAAAAATTCGTCGCATATCAACCGCTACGCTAACTTCGCAGACAAAGCGTGGTTTGACACCGCCGAGGTTTACGCCAACCACGCCCACCGCACGTTATCCGACGGCCATGCCAAGCTGGCTCCCGTGGGATCCTTCCAGCCTAACCCATGGGGCCTCCACGACGTCCTCGGCAACGTTGCCGAATGGACCGACGACGCCGTCATGCGAGGCGGTTCATGGGTCTCTACCCCCCAGTATTGCCGATCGGCTCACCGTCAGAAGATGGGCGACCGCGACCAGCGCAACTACCTCGGCGTCCGCGTGGTCATCCGCAAGGCATCAAGCGCCACCCCCAAGAAAAAATAAGACTCCTGCCAAAATGGGTCCTGCTCTCATCGATGAGGTTATCCTTTGGCAAACTGGGAGGATTTCGTGGACTTGGGTCCGATAAAGCAACGACACTGCCTCCCTTTTTTATAGGTCTGCACAAAGGTATCGGTTGACAACGCTTATTTGAGTGTGTCTCAAAGTTTGCTTAAATAGACATCATGAATTTTTTTCCGAACACGAATCCTCGGGTTTTGACCTATTGCTTTTTCTTTTCATTGATTGCATTCACTGCGGATGCCGCCAAAAGCTCGAAGCCATGGGAAAAGAAAGTCCCTGAATCCAAGGAGGATCTCCTGTCCATTCAGGCCAAGTTGCAGGACACCCTGAAAAAAGCAAAGCAAGCAGTGGTGGCGGTACAGAGCGGAGGGGGTGCCGGCAGTGGTGTAATCGTGAGCAAGGACGGACTGGTTTTGACTGCCGGTCATGTCTCGGGCAAACCTGGCCGCAGCGTGAAGGTCGTCCTTCCGGATGGCCGAAGAGTCAATGCCGTGACCATGGGCGGTTCCGAAATCTCGGATTCCGGAATGTGTAAAATCCAAGACGAAGGGGATTGGCCTTTTGCTCCGATGGCTGAAAAAGGGAAATCCCAAGTTGGAGATTGGTGCTTTGCTCTCGGACATCCGGGTGGATTTATTGAAAAACGCGGAATGGTCACCAGAATCGGCCGAATCATAAACAAACAATATGCGACCTTGCGAACGGATTGCCGCCTGTTGGGCGGGGATTCGGGCGGCCCCTTGTTCAATTTCGATGGCGAAGTCATTGGCATACACAGTCGAATAGCCAAAGATGACGACACGAATTTCCACGCCCCGATCGAAAGCTACCTTGAGCACTGGGATCTTTTCAAAGCAGGCACCATGGTTTCCCGCAGGGATCTGCAAAAAGGAGGTTTTCTAGGTGTTGGTACGACGGAATCCGAAGAAGGTCTTAAGATCATGAACCTGGTCAAGGAATCTGCCGCCCAAAAGGGAGGCATTCTCAAATCGGACGTCATAACCGCAATCGATGGTGAACCCATCGACAGTCAGGAAGAACTTTTCATCGTGGTGGGCTCCAAGAAACCGGGCGATGAAATCATAATTGATCTCAGGCGCGGCAAGAAAGAGCTCACCGTGAGCGTCGAATTGGGCAAACGCCCCGAATAATCATGCGTACTTACTTACATCGGTTTTGCAGTCAGCTTTCCAAAGTCTGCCTTTTCCTCTTCATTGCGTCCTTGACCCGTCTGGAGGCTATCGACCGACTGCCTGTCGAACAGCGCCGAAACGGCAGTGAGACCTTGGATGCATTCGGGGAATCATCGAACGCAGCCCTTGGTTCAACCGTGCGACTCGTCAGCGAGGGACGCACCCTTGCCTTGGGTACCATCGTAAGCAGAAAGGGACACGTCGTTACCAAAGCGAGCTCTTCGATCGGAGTTAAAGAGGCCATCCTCGCTGATGGCACCGCTTACAAGGTTCAAACCAAGGGCAAAGACAAAGCCACGGATCTTTCCCTCCTCAAGATCAAAGGGGTCAAAAAACTGACACCCGTGTCCTGGGCCAAAGAGGAAGACCCCCGCGAAGGTTCCTGGTTGGTTGCGGCAGATCCCGCGCTGAAAAAACTAAAAGTCGGGGTAGTCGGGGCAAAAAGCAGGCCCATCGAAAGGCTCGGCGGGGTAGTCGGTGTGATCCTTGGCCGGGATGGAGAGGAAGTGGGCGGGGTAATGATCCAGCAGGTTATGCCCCGCTCCGCCGGAGCTGCGGCAGGATTGGAAAACGGAGACGTCGTCACTAGCGTGGA
>JAYOMW010000089.1:11226-13151 GCA_038121045.1 Opitutia bacterium | reverse complement strand
GGCGACAAGCAAGATCAAGTCTTTTTGGGAAAAGAACTGTCCAGGGCTCAAAACTACAGCGAGGAAACCGCCCAGAAAATCGATGTTGCGATAAAGCAAGTCATTGACGACCAATACGATCGAGCCAAAAAAATCCTCCAAGACAACCTCTCCGCACTTCATGCCTCAGCCGAGGCATTGCTCGAATACGAGACCATCGAGGGTAAGCACATCCATGAAATCCTTGAACATGGCAAAATTCTTTCTCCTGTTATCAATTCCAAGCCGATTGATAGCGAGAGCGTCGAATCAGACAAGCCTACGGCTTCCAAGGATACTGAAGAGGAGAAGGGCGACGACGTGAACCCAAGCGGTGAGCCTGCAGGTGCCCCGGCTTGAACGAGCTTTCCTTTCTACTTGCCTATAACTTTAGGATCATACATATTCTACATTGATCATGAGCAGACATCCAAGTTTCAAGCCACCAGGTGGTCTTAGCAAAAAACGTAATGTTTTGAAACGTTTTGAACGCGTTGAGCTTCTCAAGAAGCGCGGTCAATGGAAAGAGGGCGATCGAGTCGTTTCCCTTGTCAAGACCAAGCCCGAAGAATAATTTTCGTCGACTTGTTAATTCAGGTCTCGTACCCACTTGCCAAAATAATCGCTTGCAGTTGCCTTCCAATGCGTCCATTGAGGATTTTCGTAGGGATGTAACTCTATAAGCCTTTTCTCCAATTGCCGAGCTTGCTTAGGGGCGAATTTCATAAGAATTCTCCACTCGGATTCCTTACACAGCTCTCCCTTCCAAAAATACGCTGACTTAATCGGACCTTCGACCTGTCCACACGCGATCAAACTTTCCGCCAAAAGGGATTCGACTATTCTTGAAGCCGTTTGTTCATCCGGACAGGTGGTTGTGGCTATGCCAATTACTTGTTTCACGACCTAAAAATAAATTGCATTTAAGAGCATAATCTCTATATAGATGAATCTTTCATTCTACGCGACACCCAAAAACCCAAGACCGTGAGAGACGAATACCTAAAAGAAGCAAGTTCTATCATTCCCGACCCAAACGCGTTGATCAACGTGGTTTCCCGTCGTTCCAAGCAACTTAAGTTTGGGAACAAGCCTTTGGTTGAATCTCTTGAGAAACTCGAGCCGGAAGATATCGCACTGCGCGAGATCATCGAAGGAAAGATCTCCTATCAGGAATGGGAAGTCGACGACGCGAATGAGTGATTTTTTTGATCGTCTCCCCGAAAGCTAAGTTTATGCGAGCGGTTTTGGGACAGCCAATCCCATAGCTTTGTCATCCAAAAGAAAAAAGCAAGATTCCCTGCCCGTTCTCACAAACTCAAAGGCGCGGCACAAATACCTTTTGGGAGAGAAATATGAAGCGGGAATTGTCCTCTCTGGCACGGAAGTTAAGTCCATTCGCTCCGGCAATGCCCAAATTTCCGAATCATTTGCCAAGTTCGTAAATCAAGAGCTTTTTCTTTTCAATGCCCATATCGCGGAATACGAACATGGCGGAGAGGATAACCATCCGACACAACGCCCAAGAAAGCTTCTCCTGAAGCGAAGGGAACTAACAAAACTCAAAGCCGAAGTGGAAGCTGCAGGAAAAGCCTTGGTTCCTTTGAGAATTTATTTCAAGGATGCCCTGATCAAATGCCAGATCGCCGTGGGAACGGGAAAAAACCAACGCGACAAAAGGCAGGATCTGAAAAAGCGCGTGGCTCAACGCGAAGCGGACCATGCATTGAAGAACTCGATGAAGCGATGATAGAAATCATTCTGTATTGCCCGGAGATACCTCAAAACACAGGAAATATCGGCAGAATATGCGCCTTTGCCGACTGCCGACTCCACTTGATTCACCCCCTCGGCTTTGAGATTTCGGACAAGAATCTCAGGCGGGCCGGAATGGATTACTGGAAATC
>JAYOMW010000089.1:6618-11126 GCA_038121045.1 Opitutia bacterium | reverse complement strand
CAAATCTCGGCAAACGGCTGAAGCTCGGACCAGAAGTATGCCTGCCTCCGTTTCGGTCGTGCTACCTTACCGTGACTCGGAGCAAACTCTTGATGAGTGCATTCAATCCGTTCAAGCTCAGAGCCTCCAAGAATGGGAGCTCTTGGCCGTAAACGATCATTCTTCCGACAATTCCGAATCCATCCTGCGCGGCTATGCGGACAAAGATGACCGGATCATAGCGCTTCAGACTACTGGGAAGGGAATTGTTTCGGCTTTAAATCAAGGCATACGGCATTCGACTACACCTTTGATCGCCAGAATGGATGCCGACGACCGTATGCTTCCGGGGCGACTCGGCTCCCAGGTCGAATTCATGAAGAAGAACCCTCGTACGGGCCTTGTTTCATGCAAAGTCGAATATTTCTCCTCTTCGTCAAACGACACGCGTGGTTATGAAAGTTACGTCGACTGGACAAATAAGCTGATTTCTCACGAGGAAATATCACTTAACCGTTTTGTCGAAAGTCCTTTTGCCCATCCCTCAGTCCTTATGCGCAAAAGCCTGCTTGATGAATTTGGGTCTTACGAAGACGGTGATTTCCCTGAAGACTATGAACTTTGGCTCAGGTTTCTTTCCGGCGGAGTCCGAATGAACAAAATCAATGAGGTGCTTCTTCAATGGCGCGACCAGCCGTCAAGGTTATCCCGCCGATGCTCTAGGTATTCCAAAGATGCATTCCAAAGAACAAAAGCCCGCTACTTGGCCGTTTGGCTGAACGAGCATATCCCAAAAGACCTTAGCTTGGCAGCGTGGGGTGCGGGAAAAGTGGCAAAGAAGCAAGCATCGCATTTGGCCAAGGAGGGAGTTTGCATAGAGCGGTTCTTCGAAGTGGATCCAAGAAAAATAGGCAGTCCGCGACCGGGTTTGGCCGTGTCTTCGATCGCGGATATCCCAGCACCGGGTAGTATTTTCCTTCTTGTTTTGGCAGGAGCCCGCTCGGCAAGAGAAAAAATCACCCGTTTTCTCGAGGACAGAAATTACAAATGTGGGAAGGACTATTTTTTCCTTGCCTAAAAACCAACAAAAACTGGTTTTCAACTTGCGATCGGCTTTGACGATCCTAATTCTGAGAACACTAATCTAAAACCATATCAGTCGACCACGCCCTATGAAAAAACGCATCTTCGTCTTATTCCTCCTTCTCGGAACATTCTCTGCCTATGGCACGAAGCCTCCCAAGGGTTTCGTTTCAATTTTCAACGGAAAAGACCTGACCGGATGGTGGGGACTGAAAACCGAGGATCCCGCCAAATGGATGGCTCTATCGCCCGAAGAGCTCAAGAAGAAGAAAGAAGCGAGCCTCCAAGACATTAAGCAACATTGGAGAATTGAAGACGGTATCTTGATTAACGATGGTAAAGGGCTTTATCTCTCGACTGAAAAAAACTATGGAGACTTCGAGCTTATGGTCGACTACAAAACGGTTCCAGGAGCGGACAGCGGAATTTATTTGCGCGGCGTTCCTCAAGTCCAGATTTGGGACACCACGGAAAAAGCCGGAAAATGGAAACTTGGAGCCGACAAGGGATCGGGCGGTTTGTGGAACAACGGAAAGGCCGGAGCGCCAGGGCGAGATCCATTGGTTCACGCAGACAAGCCTTTCGGTGAATGGAATTCCTTTCACATTACCATGAGAGGAACCATTGTAACCGTTGTTCTCAATGGCAAACTCGTAGTGGACAAGGCTCCCTTGACCAATTTTTGGGACAGAAAGACCCCCCTCCCCAAAAGAAAACCTCTGATCAAGAGAGGTCCAATACAATTGCAAACCCACGGAGGCGAAATCAGCTGGCGCAATATCTACGTCAAGGAGTTGTCTACTCCTAACGCAGATTGAGCGCTTCAAGATGAAGACTGATGCAAGTTTTGGCTCCGCTCGCTTGCTTGCTCCGGATGGTTGGATTGAGGATCCGTTCTTCTCGAAGCAAACCAAAGCAACGAGATCCATCTAGGGAAAGGGTGTTCTCGGATCAAACCGCAATTTTGTTTGATCCTAGATACAGCGACCCGAAAACCTTCAGAAATATTCGAATCAGGAAAATATAAAATAAACCCTTTTGGAAAAGTCATAATGCCTCTTCGCCGTCAAATCCTTCTTTTAAGCCTTCAAGCTGCCTTGCTGGGCAGTCTTGTCTTCGGACAAGATATTCCCAAACAGGAAGATTACTACAAAGTCATCCCCGTTCCGATACCCGAAGAAATTGTGCTTGAGGCAGGAGGGCTGGAATTCATGCCCAACGGCAAATTAGCCGTCTCTACTCGTCGCGGTGATATTTACATGGTCAGCAACGCCTTGGACGACGAATCGGGCAACGAGACCTTTTCCTTATGGGCGAGAGGGCTTCATGAGGTTTTGGGTTTGGCCTACGCGGATGGATGGTTGTACGCGACCCAACGACCCGAAATCACCAGAATAAAGGACTCCGATCAGGACGGTCGAGCCGACCTGTTCGAAACGGTCAGCGACGGATGGGGAATATCGGGGGACTACCACGAATATGCCTTTGGATCCAAATTCGATCCCGAAGGAAACATGTGGGTAGTCCTTTGCCTGACCGGATCCTTCAGCAGCAAGGTTCCTTACAGAGGGTGGTGCGTGCGGGTGAGCAAGGACGGAAAAATGATTCCGACTGCAAGCGGAATTCGTTCGCCTGGTGGGATCGGACTGAATGCCAAAGGGGAAGCCTTTTATTGCGACAACCAAGGCCCGTGGAACGGAACCAGTTCGCTCAAGCACCTGACTCCCGGAAGCTTCCAGGGCCACCCGGGAGGTTTTGGTTGGTTTGACCTTGACGAGGTAAAGGAAGCCATGGGTGCCGAACATGAAAAGCCCAAGGACGGTAGCCGGTTTCATGAGGAAATGGACCGCCTTCCTCATTACCGCCCGCCGGCAATACTTCTTCCCCACGGAACAGTTGGAAATTCAGCAAGTGGAATCGCCCCGGATGTCTCGAAAGGAAAATTCGGTCCTTTCGAAGAACAGTTGTTTGTTGCCGACCAAACCCATAGCGTGCTCAATCGTTGCTTCCTCGAAAAGGTAAACGGATATTACCAGGGAGCCTGCTTTCCTTTCGTCAAAGGTTTCGGTTCAGGCAACGTCCCGGTCGCTCAAGCCCCGGACGGAAGCCTTTTTTCCGGAGGGACGGATCGTGGATGGGGTGCCCGAGGTGGAAAAAGGTACGCCTTAGACAGGGTTATTTGGACAGGCGAAACTCCTTTTGAGATCTTGGAAATGCGAATCCAAAAGGACGGATTCGAATTGGAGTTCACCAAGCCGGTCGACAAGGCGAGCGCCGAATCACTGGATTCCTATGAAATGAAGACTCACACCTATGTCTTTCAAGGCAAGTACGGCAGCCCGCGAGTCGATGCCTCGAACCCCACGATCAAAAGCGCCAAGCTTGCAAAGGATGGAAAAACAGTCAGGCTTGTCGTAGAAGGGATGCAACGGGGTCACGTTCACGAACTCAAGTCGGCCGGACTTCGGTCAAAGGATGAAAATCATCCATTGCTTCACGATATGGCTTACTACACGATTTGGCACTTTCCGAAGTCCTAGTCTTCAAACAGGTTTAATCCTCTTATTCCAACTTCGCTTCTTCCCCTTTTAAAACCTTCAAATTCGGAACCACTCTCCAAACGTTAAGTTCATGAAAATTTTCTTCCCTGTCATTCTCTTTGCGCTGCTATCGCTTCAAGCTTACTCTCAAGACGGAAAGCCTACGCCCATCCGGGTAACCGAAGGTCCAATGCTCGGACGACCGGAAACTCATTCCATGACGATTTGGGTACGCACCGATCGTCAGGGCAAAGTCAAAGTCTTTTACGGCAAGAATGCCGATGATCTCGATCAAGCCGTCTCTTTCGAAACCCGCGGAGCCAAACACGACTACACGGGCATGATCACCATCAAGGCCCTTGAGCCAAACACACGCTACCATTACCGGATTGAGGATCATCAACTGAAGGGGTCCTTTCGCACCATGCCTTCGGCGGAAGATTTCCGAAACCCCGTCGGAAACCCGAAAGGGTTGTTCAACTTCCGCTTCGAGTTCGCTTGCGGGAACAACCCAAAGGGATCGGGCGACAGCGCCGGGCCCACGCTGCCAGTTTTTGACACGCTTAACGAGCAGGTTCGCGAAAAGATCAACTTCGCGATTCTCAATGGCGATTGGCTTTACGAAACCCGCCGTGACTATCCGCCTGAAGAGTGGTTGCACCAAGTGGGTCTGCCCGCAAAACGCACGCCCCGCATCGTCCTCCAGGCACCCACGATCGTAGGGGTTTGGCAAAACTACAAGGACCTCCTTCACCGAGGTCGAAACCTGGCCGAATGGCATCGAAACGTCCCCACCTACTTTACCGCGGACGACCACGAATTGATCAACGATATTTACGGTGCAGGGGAAACGGGTTACGTCAACAGGAGAGCCGTTTTCAGGGACATTGCAACTCAGGCTTGGTT
>JAYOMW010000089.1:0-6518 GCA_038121045.1 Opitutia bacterium | reverse complement strand
GAGATCGAAAAAATTCTCGGACCTCACAGATTGAAAATCAAACCCGAAGCAAAGGCCGACGGTCAAGCGGCTTATTCGATCGGGCGGCGTTGCTACGGAAAGTTCACCGTTTCAAATTGCGATTTTTTCCTTTTGGACACGCGCTCGCACCGAAGCCTCCACAACGTCGACAAACCCGACAACCCAAAGGCCACCATGATCGGAAAGCAGCAACTCAATTGGCTCAAGGAGGGGATTCGCAAGAGCAAGTCGGATTTCATTTTCGTTGTCTCCTCAGTCAACTTCATGGTTCCGCACGTCGGCAGTGGGGGAGGGAAGGACAAGCAGGCTGCCATAAAGAAGGACGATGCGTGGACTGTCTTCCTCAAAGAACGGGAGGAGTTAATTGAATTTTGGGATGGCCTCGACAAGGCGGTGTTCGTCCTGACAGGCGACTTGCACAACAGTTTCGCAATCAAGATCACGGACAATGTCTATGAGTTCGCAAGTGGTCCGCATAATTCGATCAATCATTCCCCTATGAAAGACGAGGGCGGAAGGCCTTCAAACGGCAAATTTAAATACGGCCCTCGTTCCTGCGACATCAGATGGTCCAGTTATGCCATGGCTGATATCCCCAGGGCAAACCGGACCTTCCCCCATTATTGCGTAGTGCAGGTGAACAACGTGTTCAACAACCCCGTCGAGCGGGACGGCGAACGTTGGTTTGCTTTTCCGCACCCTCAGGTCATCTTCCAATTCCACGATGGCCTGACCGGAGAACTGCGCTACTCCGAAACGATTGTGCTTGGACTTAAATAAGGCTACTTTAGCAAAGGGACAAATGGGGTGCCAAAACTTGTAATATCGACCGTCTTCATCCAAGCCTTGCGACGCCCTTTGCTTCCACCGAGGTCTCATTGAAAGGACCGACGAAATCGACCTTGAGGTTTGGTTTGATTGCATCCTCTGCCTCAACGGCCTCTTATGTGTCCATGAATAAGGAGAGGGCAACACCAGCGGCTTTGTTTTCCCGAGAAGACGAAACTGAGAGGGGAATCAAATTAAGCAAAGAAAACCCGCTGGGGTCAACTCCGGTCGAGGTTCAAGGTTATGACTATGAGCATGACCTCGCTGCAAAGAAAGACACAAGTGACAAAGAGGGAAACCCAAAATATTTTGCTATAAAGGGCATAATTCTTTGCGAAAAAAATCATCGGCAAAATACCCAGCCGGAGAAGACAGAGGGAATTGACCAGAACCAAAATCCATCCTGCAACATGAACCCACAAGGACATGAATTCATAAGTCACAGGATTTTCGGCGACTATTCAACTTCAATCCGAAAAGGTTGCGCGTAAATGGCCATTCGCCTAGGATGCGTTCATGTTTTTCGGACAATCTCCTTACCGTTCCAAACGTGCGGCAAACCACCCGGTCTTCAAGGAAATCTGGGATTCCTGTGCCAAAGAATTGAAAGAAAAGGGGTTTGATACGGAGGTATACTTTGTTCCGGGCGGAGTTGGGGTCAAGATATTGAACGACGACTGTCCTTCCATTGCAAAAATCGCCCACCTGCCTATTTTGGAGTTCGACTTTTCCTTGGTTTCGAACCCGGACTTTTCGCACCTTGATTTCTTTCGACTTCAGGGGTTGAAACTTTCGAAAACCCCCGAAGTCAAATTTGCGGAACTTTCCTCTCTTTCATTAAAGCGTATCCATGCTGATTTTACGCCCGCAAGAGATTTTTCGGCTCTATCCGCTCAACCGCTCGAGGAATTGTCCCTGCGGCAAACCGACTTGGGTGACCTAGGCTTCCTCAAAGAGATCAACCTGCATGCATTCTTCGCAAGCAACAATCCGATTGACTCGATCGAAGACCTAAATTGCCGAGATTTGACGACTCTCGATCTGTTCAAGTGCCCGATATCCAACCTCGAACCTCTGGTCGACTCGCCGATCGAGGAATTAAACCTAAACGGCACTAGTGTATCCGACCTCTCGCCACTTGCCGGGTGCCCATTGAGAAAACTCGAAATGCGGGCCACCCAAGTCAGCGATCTTTCCTCCTTGACCGACTGCCCACTTGAAGTGCTTCATCTGCCGGGTTCGCCCATTGAAAGCATCGCCCCTCTCCGCTACCTCCCGCTTAAGGAAATGAACATCATAGGCCTTTGCATTGAGGATCTTGATCCACTCTCCACCATGCCAATTGAGCATCTGAGCCTCTCTCCCGACAAACTCACGGACGAACAATTCGAATTCCTGAGAGGAATCGAGCTTGAGTCCTTGATTGGCCCGGGCGATCCTCCCGGGCAGACACCGGCGGCCTTTTTTCAAAAATATAGAAACTAAAGAAAGGTGAATTAATTCAAAACTTGTCCATTTGACCAACTTCCAATATCCTAAATAACATGGCAAGGGATACACTCAAGGGAATCAACGATTACTACGATGTCGTGGTTATAGGAAGTGGGTTGGGCGGACTTACGGGAGCCAATTGCCTGGCCAAGCAAGGTCATTCGGTGCTTCTTCTCGAGCATCACTACCAGTTCGGAGGACTCGCCACATGGTTCAAGCGGGCGGGGGGGCATATATTCGACATATCCCTCCATGGTTTTCCATTTGGGATGGTCAAGTCTTGCAGGAGGTACTGGACCAAAGAAATCGCCAATTCGATCGTTCAGTTGAAAAACATTCGGTTCGTGAATCCTCAATACGACCTCAAGACAAGTTTCGACCGCCTCGACTTTTCCCATATCCTTCAAGAAACCTTCAAGATCGCCAAGGAGCGGGTTGAGGCTTTCTTCGAGCATGTACGAACCATGGACTACTTTGCCGCGGACGGTCGCACCATTGGTGACCTTCTCGAACAATTCTTTCCCGGTCGCGACGACGTGAAACGGTTGCTCCTCGAACCGATCGCCTATGCAAACGGCTCCTCGCTCATGGATCCGGCGATTGCGTATGGAATCGTTTTTTCGAACTTCATGAAAAAGGGAATCTACACCTTCAAAGATGGAACCGATTCCCTCATTAAGAAAATGGTCAGCGAGTTGCGCCAAAACGGTGCGGAACTGCGCAGGCAATCGATGGTCGAAAGCCTCATCACCAATGAAAAGGACGGGAAGCATCACGTATCCGGCGTCATGGTGAATGGCAAAAAAATACGATGCAAGGCGGTGCTTTCCAACGCCAACTTGAAAAGCACTATTGAGAAACTTCTCGGACTATCCAAGCTTCCATCCAAATTTGCAAAATCCGCATCATCGGTTCGCTTAAACTCAACCTCATGCCAGGTTTACATCGGGCTTAAGGAAGGAGTACGAATACCCGACGTCGGAGACTTGATTTTCACTTCGGAATCCCCCGCTTTCTCAAGTGAGGAGTTAACTGACTTTCATACGACGAGCCGAACCTTCTCCGTTTATTACCCGGACACCAGGCCACACCGCAAGAACCCCAAATGCAGCATCGTCGCATCGATCAACGCCAAGTGGCAGGACTGGGACAAACTCGATCCTGAGCAGTACGCCAAAGAAAAAGAAAGGCTTGTCGAAGAGAGTCTGTTGGCACTTGAGAAAATCATCCCCGGAATCCGCAAAGACATAGATCACGTCGAAGCCGCCACTCCTCGGACCATCAAGCATTATACCCGTCACGCAAGCGGAGCTTCCTTCGGCACGAAATTCGAAGGACTCGAAGTTTCGTCATCTCTCCCGGATCATGCGCCGGGTTTATATCATGCTGGATCCGTAGGCATCATCATGTCGGGTTGGCTCGGAACCATCAACTACGGGGTCATCACTGCTAACAAGATAGATCGCTTCCTGCGCGGTAAAATGAAGGGGATCAAACAAGATCCTGACGAGCAGGCGGCCCTTCGTACATCATTTGCCTGACAACCCCTGCAACCCATTGCCTTGCCCATCATGGAAGAAATCCATCGACGCATTCCACATCGCTCTCCTTTTCTTTTCATAGACGAAATCCTCGACATTTCGGAGGAAGGAGCCAATGCTTCTCTCACCGTCAGGCCGGATTTCCCTTTCTTCGAAGGGCATTATCCCGGAAACCCAATCATGCCAGGTGTTCTTCTTTGCGAATCTGTCTTTCAAACCGGGGCTGTCTTTCTTGCCGACTTGTTGGGCGAGGAAACCCTTGTCGATGAAACCGCGACCCCCGTTTTGACCCGCATTAGAGATGCGCGTTTCAAAAGGATGGTTTTGCCTGGAGACAAAGTCGACATATCCGTCTCGCTTGTAGACAGGATGGGGAAATTTTTCAACATGACCGGCCAAATTAAAAACGGTGGCAAGGTATGCCTGACGATTTCTTTCGCTCTTGCCTTGATCCAAGACGAGGAAAAAAAACGCAAATGAGCTTTCTCGGGCTTTCGGGCAAAACGTTTTTGGTCGTTGGTTTCGCCAATAAGAAGAGTATCGCTTGGGCCATCGCTAAATCACTCGAAAACGAAGGTGCCCGGGTGATTTATTCCGTCCGCAACGACAAAAGAAAGGCCGAGCTTGAGAAAATCATCGAAGACGGAACCGTTCTGACCTGTGATTTCGCTCACCAAGAGGAAATCGAACGACTCGGACGGGAGGTTGGTGAGATCGCCAAGGGCAAACTAGATGGCATCCTTCACTCAATTGCGTTCGCCAACTACTCCGAAGGGCTCAAACCTTTTCACGAAACCAAGCGTGAAGACTTCCTGGAAGCCACGCAAATATCGTCTTTTTCGCTCATCGAACTCGCCCGGGTCTGCAAGCCTCACCTTGTGCCTAATGCTTCCATCGTCACCCTCGGTATATCGTCCACCGAGGTGACTGCGGAAAACTACGGATATATGGCTCCGATCAAAGCTTCTCTCGAAGCATCGGTCCGATACTTGGCCAAATCATTTTCCCATGATTCCGAGGTGCGCTTTAATTCGGTGAATGCCGGACCTCTCAAAACCAGCGCATCCGCGGGAATCCCTGGTTATTTGGTAAACTATCTCTATGCCGAAAAGCTAACCTATCGCAAGCGGGCCCTGCAAACGCAGGAAGTGGCTGACTTGGCTACCTTTCTCCTGAGTCCCCGTTCATCCGGAATAAACGGACAAGGCATCGTGATCGACGCGGGCATGGGCTTGAATTACTTCGACCGAGAAGTGGTCGAACCTGCGACCGAAATCAGGAAATGAAATTCGAAAACGTTGGAATCGAAGGGATGGCATACTCCCTTCCATCCGAAGTAGTCAGTTCCATACAACTCGAAGAAAGACTCGCCCCCCTTTACGAAAGGCTCAATCTCCGACCCGGTAGACTTGAGCTCATGACCGGCATCAAAGAAAGAAGGTTTTGGCCGGCAGACATGAATCCATCCGTTGCATCCGCACAGGCAGGCCGTAATCTTCTTCAAAAAGGAATCACTTCAAACGGTATCGATCTGCTGATTCATTCGGCCGTCTGCCGCGACCGCCTCGAACCGGCAACTGCTTCTTACGTTCACGGCCTGATGGATTTGGGCGGAAACACCCAGATCCTAGACGTCTCCAATGCCTGCCTCGGTTTTATAAATGCCGTGACTTTGGCTGCCGGAATGATCGAATGTGGCCAGATCAAGAGAGCAGTCATAGTGGCCGGAGAAAACGGCAAACCCCTCGTGGACCGAACGATCGATCTCCTCAACGACAGCAACTTGAACCGTCGCGAGATCAAACCCTACTTTGCCAACTTGACGATCGGGGCAAGCGCCGTGGCCTGGTCCATTGCACGCCGAGACTTGATTGATGAAAACGCACCGCTTTTGGGCTCGACGGGTTGCGAAACCGACACCTCCTACAACAAATTGTGCGAAGGAGACACCGAAGGCGACGGGCTCATCATGCAGACAGACTCCGAAGAACTCCTTCATGCAGGAATTTCCGTCGCCAAGCGCGCCTGGGACAAATTCACGGAAACCAGTGGATGGAGCACGCAAACCCCAGAATTCATCGTTACTCACCAAGTTGGTAAAGCCCATACCAGCGCCGTCTTCGAATCCCTCGGCCTGGACTTGAACAAAAACTTCTCGACTTACGAAACCCTGGGAAACTGCGGATCCGTCTCTTTGCCCATCACTTACACCATGGCGTGTGAGCAATCCCCTCAAAGACAGACTCAACCGTGCTCTCTTCTTGGCATAGGAAGCGGTCTTTCGAGCATCATGTTTTCCGTCAACCCTTGAAGACTCCGAACTCGATCAAAGAATCTTACCCGTTCGATGGGAAAACCTTCAAAACCAAGGTCGGCCCTTCCTTGCACTATTTGGACGAAGGGGAGGGTGCGGAAGCTCCCATTCTCTTTCTTCATGGGAATCCCACTTGGTCCTATTTTTATCGCAAACTGATTCTTCGGTTCCGATCTGAAACCCGCTGCATTGCCCCCGATCACCTGGGATGCGGACTTTCCGACAAGCCCTCCTTTCCCAATTACGCTTATGACCTCAGAGGGCATTCCGAGAATATCGTCGATTTGCTGGATCACCTTGAAATCGAGCGCGTCAAGCTCGTC